>DASYLL010000402.1:0-13581 GCA_036009605.1 Thermoanaerobaculia bacterium
ATACGGAGTTCGGCGGGATCTTGTCCACGCCGCGTTTGCCGGCGGCCGTGAAGACGATGATGTGCGGGCGCTGCTCGGGATGCGTCCGGCTGATCTGCTCGATGAACTCGTAGCCGTTGAGGCGCGGCATCATGAGGTCGAGCAGAGTGAGGTCGTACGGGCCGTCGCTCTGCATTCGCTCGAGCCCGGCCGCCCCATCCTCGGCCAGCTCGACGGAAAACTTCATCCGTTTGAGCACCGCCTGCAGTAAAACGCGGATGGCCAGGTCATCGTCGATGACCAGGATTCTTCGTCCAGTTCCATCAATCTTGTGAACAGGCATAATCGCTGCGCGAATGCACTGCCCGGTATTGCGAATCGCATACCGGTCTGGAGCGTTGGCGTTCCCTGAGCTAAGAGTAAGGCCGATTCCGACACGTGCGCAATGACCGCTGAGGAAAAACTTACGCCTGACGAAACGGCGGCGTTCGGCTTTCGCCCCTGGGTCCGCCGCGCCGGATTCTCGATCGTCGTCGTGGCGACGCTGGTGACGGTCGCGATTGCGATCGCGCTGACGACGATCCCGTCGACGCGCTATGGCTGGATCGGAGAGCCGTTCGTCTGGGTGTACATCGGCACGCTCTGGATCGGCGGCGCGAAGGTGTGGCTCGGCACGCTGCGTCCTGTTGCCGAAGTGCGGGCGGGGACGCTGACACTGCGGCCTCTGCATCAGTTCCGCACGCGCGTGCTGGAGTGGGAAAATTTGCGTGGGACGGAACAGATGACCGGCGGCGATCGGATGATCGTCTACTTCGACACACCGCGCGGAATGCGCTTCGTTGCGCTCAACCTGAACCTGGTCAAAGGTCGCCGCGACTTCGTCAACCTGATCGATACACGCCTCCGCGAGCTGGGCTTCACCGAGCGGGTTGTGGATCGCTCGCGATATCTCAGTAAACTCCCGCCCGCATGAGTCCGAAGCAGGAGATCGCCTCCCTCCGCACCGAGCTGGAACGCCACAACCGCCTCTACTACGAGGGCACCCCGGAGATCTCGGACTACGACTTCGACCAGAAGATGCGCCGCCTCCAGGAGCTGGAAGCCGAGCACCCGCGGTACGCCGATCCGAACTCGCCGACGCAACGTGTCGGCGGCGCGCTGATCGACAGCTTTGCGACGGTCATCCACGATCCGCCGATGCTCTCGATCGAGAACGCCTACTCGCTCGATGAGCTCCGCGAGTGGGACGACCGCGTCCGCCGCGGCCTCGGACGAGCCGAAGGCGAGCCGGTCGAATACGAGGCCGAGCTGAAGATTGACGGCGTCTCGATCTCGCTCCTCTATGAAAACGGCGCGCTCACTCGCGGCGCCACACGCGGCGACGGCGCACGCGGCGACGACGTCACGCCCAATGTCCGCACCGTGCGCGCGCTTCCTCTGAAAATCGATTCGAAAGCGAGACTCGCCGTACGCGGCGAGATCTACATCTCCAAACGCGATTTCATGAAACACAACGAGTCGCTGGAAGAGGCAGGTCTCGAACCGCTCGCGAATCCGCGCAATGCTGCCGCAGGCGCATTGCGACAGAAGGATCCGAAACTCGTCGCACAACGCCGCCTCAGCGCGTACGTCTATCACGTGGTCGACGTCGACGGCCGACAGCTCGACTCACAATGGGCCGGCTATACGCTGATGGAACGACTCGGCGTCCCGGTCAATCCGCAACGTCGTCTCTGTGCCACGCTCGACGAAGTCATCGAATTCATCGAGCACTGGCGCGAGCACCGCCACGATCTCGATTTCGAGATTGACGGCATCGTCGTCAAGGTCAATCGCCGCGAAGAGCAATCCGAGCTTGGCGCCACGTCGAAAGCGCCGCGATGGATTGTCGCGTTCAAATATCCACCAGAAGCGGCGCAGACCATTGTCCGGAAGATCAATACGTACGTTGGCCGCACCGGTACAGTGACGCCTGTAGCCGAGTTCGACCCTATTCGCATAGGCGGAACGAAAGTCGTCAATGCGTCTTTGCACAATTTCGAGGAATTGGCGCGCAAAGACGTGCGCATCGGCGACACGATCATCGTCGAAAAAGGCGGCGACATCATTCCCAAGGTCGTGCAGGTCCTGGTCGACCAACGACCCGAAGGCGCCGAACCCTTCCCGATCCCAACGTCCTGTCCCGTATGTGGTCAGCCCGTACACAAGTTCGAAGGCGAAGTCGCCATCCGCTGCGTCAATCAGGGCTGTCCCGCCATTGTGCTGCAGTCCATTACGCACTTCGCCTCGCGCAAAGCGATGGACATCGAAGGTCTCGGCTGGCAAACCGTCACTGCGCTATTGGATACGAAACTCATTACCGATTACGCATCGATCTACGAATTGACCGAAGCGCAGGTCTCCGCGCTCGACCGCAAAGGCGAGAAATCGGCGAAGAAACTCATCGAGCAAATCGAGAAATCAAAAACAAACGAGCTCTCCCGTTTCGTGTTCGCGTTAGGCATTCCCATGATCGGCGAACGCGCCGCCAAAATCCTCGCCCAACATTTCGGATCCATGGAGAAACTCATGGACTCACAGGTCGAGGAACTGGTAGGCATCCACGAAATCGGCCCCATCGTCGCCGATTCCGTCACGTCCTACTTCGCCGTCCCCGCCAACCGCGAGCGCATCCAGAAAATGCAGCGCCTCGGCGTCAACCCCTCCCACACCCCCATCGCCACCGGCAACCGCCTCGCCGGCAAAATCATCGTCGTCACCGGCACCCTGACCCGCTACTCCCGCGACGAGATCCACAAAATCATCGAACGCGAAGGCGGCAAAGCGTCGTCATCCGTGTCGTCGAAGACGAGCTACCTCGTGGCGGGCGGAGCCGCGGGATCGAAACTCGAGAAGGCGAACACGCTGGGCGTGGAGGTTCTGACGGAGGATGCGTTTCTGGCATTGGTGGGGGAGTAGGAGCCCACAAAGTCACGGAAAGCGTGTCTTTAGGGATTGATGAAGTTCAATCCGCGTGAATGGGTGACCGAGATCGTGACGAGCACTGTCACGGGCTTCCTTGCGGGAGCCGTTGGGTCGTTGTTCGTGTCCGATCCGCCGATGTTGACCGCGACGCTGGCTGGTGGCTTTGGCGGGCTCGTCGTGGGGCTGGTGAGTCATCCGTTTCGGGTGTTGCTCGATCGGCGCCCACCGCCGGAGAATTCGAACGGGAAGTGAACCATGCGAACTGAAATGCAGAGCCTGAAGCAGTTCCTCGCCATCGCTGCCGCGGCGATCTATGGAGTTGTCCTCGCGACCGGCGCGCTCACGATTGTGCTGGCCATTACCGCCGCTGCGCACGGATATGGCCTCGGCGACCTGCACGCAGAAGCGTTTCCACGCTTCCGCGGCGGCCAGCCCGTCACGACGATCTCGCCGATCGCGTACGCGATGTTTTTCGGCTATGTGATCGCCGCTGGCCAGATCGCAATCGTGTGCCGCCGCCGCCTGGCAAAGCGATGGAGCAGCCGCTAAGAGCGAATCCACTCGGCAGCCGTACGTCCCACCGGCGGAGCAACCAACGCGCCCGGCCGTGCCGGGTAAAACGGTGGTAAAAAGCCGGGAATCGACGCCGTTTCCCGGTAACGATTCCGTCCCGCCCTTTGTCTAACCCTCCAGAAACAACAAGGAGGGTTCCCATGATCATCTCCCGGTCTCTCATTGGTGCGGGGCTCGTAGTTGTCGCGTTGACGGCGGGTGCGCACGGCACGGTCGCCACACCGGCCGCGGCGCAGAAGAAGCCGCTCATTCAGGTCGCGATCCTGCTCGACACGAGCAACAGCATGGACGGGCTGATCGATCAGGCTCGCACGCAGCTGTGGCGCGTCGTAAACGAATTCGCGACGGCGAAGAAGGATGGCAAGACTCCCAATCTGCAGGTCGCGTTGTACGAATACGGCAACAGCGGCCTGCCCGCGGAGAAGGGTCATATCCGCAAAGTGCTGCCGCTGACGACCGACCTCGACAAGGTCTCGGAGGCGTTGTTTGCACTGAAGACGAATGGCGGGGATGAGTACTGCGGGCATGTGATTGCCGAGGCGACGAAGGGGTTGGCGTGGAGCACGTCGAATGCGGATTTGAAGGTGATCTTCATCGCCGGGAATGAGCCGTTCACGCAGGGCACTGTCGATTTCAAAGACTCGTGCCGCAAGGCGATCGCGCGTGGAATCACCGTCAATACGATCTACTGCGGCGACAAACGGGAAGGCATCGGCACGCAGTGGAAACAGGGCGCGGACATGGCGGATGGACGTTTCATGTCCATCGACCAGAACGCGGTCGTCGCCGACGTTCCCGCCCCGCAGGACAAAGAGATCGCCACCCTCGGCACAGAGCTCAACAAGACCTACATCGCGTATGGCCAGAGCGGCCGCGCGGGTGCGGCGCGGCAGTCGAGCCAGGACTCGAACCTCTCGGACAAGATGAGCGCGAACGTGGCGCGGCAGGTTGCGAAATCGTCCGCGTACTACACGAACTCGAGCTGGGATCTCGTCGACGCGAAGAAAGAAGGGCAGGTCGATCTCGACAAGATCCCCGCGAAAGATCTCCCGGTCGAAATGCAGAAGATGACGCCCGCGCAGCGGAAGGCGCACGTCGACAACGCCGCGAAGAAACGTGGAGAAATTCAGACGAAGATCCAGAAACTCGACGTCGAGCGGAAGAAATTCATCGCGGCGGAGATGAAAAAAAAGGCACCAGGCGCGAACACGCTCGACGCGGCGATCGTCGCCTCGGCACGCGATGCCGGCGCGAAAAAAGGCTACAGGTTTCAATAGGAGTCGACGGTGAAACGCGCTTTCGTGCTCCTGTCCTTGCTCGTGTCGTTGTCGGCACTCGCGGATGGAATAATCATCATTCCAAGGCCTGCGCCGTCCGTGCCATCGCCGTTTCCGCTCACGGTCAAATACCACCGCGTCGATGTGACGATCAAAGACGCGGTGGCGCGGACGAGCATCGATCAGGAGTTCTTCAATCCCACCGGCGCGCGGCTGGAAGGTGTCTACATCTTTCCGCTGCCGCCGGGCGCGGTGATCCGCGATTTCTCCATGGAGATCGACGGAAAGATTACGCCCGCGGAATTGCTGGACGCGGCGAAAGCGCGGCGCATCTATGAGGACATCGTGCGCAGCATGCGCGATCCGGCACTGCTCGAATACATCGGCAACGGCGCGTTCCGCGTGCGTATCTTTCCGATCGAGCCGCGCGCGGGGAAACGGGTGAAGGTGTCGTATTCCGAAGTGCTGCACGCCGATGGTGGTCTGCATCGATATACCTATCCGCTCAATACCGAGAAATTCTCGGCGGCGCCGCTCGAAGATGTCTCGATTCGCGTGAATCTCAGTGCACAATCGGGATTGAAGACGATCTTCTGTCCTACGCATGAAGTGGAGATTCGCCGCAAGAGCGCGAATGCCGCGGTCGTCGGATTCGAAGCGAAGCGCACGAAGCCGGATACCGATTTCACGCTCTACTACAGCACCGACGATCAGGGCGTCGGTCTCTCCGTGCTCACGCATCGTCCGCGCGGTGAAGATGGCTATTTTCTCCTGACCCTGACGCCAGCGTACGACGCGAGCGGGAAGGTGCAGCCGAAAGACATCACGTTCGTGCTCGACGTCTCCGGCAGCATGGCCGGCGAGAAGATGGTACAGGCGCGCCGCGCGATCCGCTATTGCCTCACCAATCTCAATCCGACCGATCGTTTTGAGGTGATCCGCTTCTCGACCGACGCCGACGCGCTGTTCGGAAATCTCGTCATTGCCAACAGAGAGAATGTCGCGAAAGCGCAGCAGTATGTGCAGGCACTCGAGCCGATCGGCGGGACGAACGCCGAAGAAGCGTTGACGCTCGCATTGCGCTCGAACGCAGCCGCATCCCCGCGTCCCAAGGTCGTCATCTTCATTACAGATGGGAAGCCGACGATCGGCGAGACCGACGACGAGCGTCTCGTCAAACGTGTCCGCGACGCCAATGCGCAGCATCTGCGCATCTTCACCTTCGGCGTCGGCGACGATCTCAATACGCATTTTCTCGACAAGCTCACCGAGGCAACGCGCGCTGCGCGTACGTACGTCGGCGAAAAGGAAGACCTCGAATTGCCGGTCTCGGCCTTCTACGAAAAGATCAAATCGCCTGTGTTGATCGATCTTGGATTGAAGTTCGCAAGCTCGATGAAAGTCTTCCAGACTTACCCGCGCGATCTGCCTGATCTCTTCAAAGGATCGCAGCTGACCGTCTTTGGCCGCTACAGCGGTACGGGCGACTCCGTGACGCTCAGCGGTACTGTCGATGGTAAACGCGTTTCAATCCCGTATAAAGCGAATTTTCCCGCGCGTGCCGACGGCAACGAGCTCATCGCGCCGTTGTGGGCCACGCAGCGGATCGGCTACCTCCTCGATCAGATCCGCCTGCATCGCGAAGAAAAGGAGCTCGTCGATGAAGTGACCCAGCTCGCGCGGCGATTCGGTGTCATTACACCGTACACGAGCTACCTGATTACCGAGAACGAACGAGCGAACGTGGCGTCCGCGAATCAGACGATGTACTCGGTTCCGGAAATGAAGCACGAATATGACGCCATGCAAAGCAAAGCCGGCAAGTCGAGCGTGCAAGCCAGTAAGGAAGTGCAGGCATTGAAGAGCGCGCAGAACAATGCGCAGATCAATCAGGGCGCCGCGCGCGCGAAGATCGCCGCGCAGTCGAAAAACGTGCAGGGCCGCGCCGTCTATCAGATGGGCAACCACTGGGTCGACTCGAAAGTGCAGTCCGTCAAGGACCAGAAAGTGAATCGAGTGAAATTCGGCAGTACCGCCTATTTCGACCTGCTGACAAAGGAGCCGACTGCCGCGCAGTTCATGGCTCTCGGAAGAAACGTGCGATTCGCGCTGAACGAGAAGATCTATGAAGTGTTCGAGTGACGCGTTAACGCCACGCGAAGATGTCGACGTCCGCGCGAGCCCGTAACTGCGTGGTCCACTTTCCGACCTCTTCCTGAAGCCGAGACGCGCGGACGGCGTTGCGGATCTCATCGCGCACGCTCGCGAGTGCCGGGACCGCAAGCCCGCGCGCGCGGCGTTGCTCCGACCACGGCCCGCGGTAGTAGGCATCGATGTCTTCGTTCGAGATGAACACCAGTGGCGCGAAGCGCTCCTGAATGTACGCTTCGACCTGCAGCTGCCGCTTCACGAGCGCGCTCATTTCCTCGGGCGTCAACTCGGCGTGCGCAATCGCGGCGAGAAACTCTGTTTCCGAGGGAAAGCGCCGCTGAATCTCGATCACCCGCGCTTCGATCACGTCGCGCGTGATGTCGACGGCGCCGAAGCGCTCCACATCGCGATAGCGCAACGCCTGCGCGATCAGCGCATCGAGCACGTCGCGCCGATGATCGTCATCGCTCTCCGCCGTCCGCGGAAAAAAGCGGATGTCGATCATCTGCGTGATCTCGCTGACCGTCAGTACCTGCCGATCGACGGTGGCCGCGATGCGGTCGACTGTCACGGCGGTGGCCGGGAGGGCGAGCAACAGGGCCGCGAGTAGTAGTTTGCGCATCGTTGCGGATTCTAATCGTTGCTGGTTGCTGGTTGCTGGTTCAAGGTCGTTCATGGCGATCTGATCACTTTCGCGTTGAATGACCTCGAACCAGGAACCAGTAACCAGTAACAATTCCTAACCTCCAGCAACATTCACCGTACATGCCTGCATGCGCACACGCCTGCTCGCTCTCGCCCTGCTGACCTCCGCGATCGTCGCCAGCGTTCTCACCGCCGGCGAACGCATGAGCTACATCTACAAACGCGGCGACAGCCACTACACCCGCATGAGCGGCTCGCTCGATCGCCTCGGCCCCATTTCCAGGAAATACGGCAACGAGTTCGTCTGGGTCAGCCTGGGCTCCCGCAATTACGTGATCCGCGACGCGGCCACGCTCGCCGAAGTCCGTGCCTCGTTCAAGGATGTCGAAGCGATGGAACCATCGATACGCGCGATCGAAAAGCGCATGAAACCGTTCGAGCAGCAGATGGAAGTAATCGCAAAACGCCTCGAGGCCCTTGCCGATCAGCTCGGTGGCGAGAACCTCTCGGACGCGCAACGCGACGCCATCGAACGCCGCATGAACGACGCCGAAACCGACATGGCTGCGGTCGAACGCCAGATGAACGGCGTCGAGCGCGAGATGGAAAAGCTCGAGAAAGAGACCGAGAAACGCGAAGCAGTCGCGGAGAAGCGCTTCGAGGGAATCGTCGAGCGAGCGATCAGGAACGGGACCGCGGAACGCGAGTGACGTCAACGCCGAAAGGCACAGACAACCGATAGCCGACAACCGAGAACCTGCCGAAGGCATATTGACACCGCCTCCCCCTGTTCCTAGAGTCTGTTTGGCACTCCGTCCGCGGGACTGCCAGCAGACCCATGGCTTCGAGACACGAACTGCACGACCACGACATCGATCCACGCGCACGCGAAGTGCTGCGGGAGATCATCCTTCAGCACATCACCAACGGCGAGCCCATCGGTTCGCGCACGCTGGCGAAGTGCGGCAAGTTCCAGCTCTCCCCGGCCAGTCTCCGCAACGTCATGGCCGATCTCGAAGACCTCGGCTTTCTCCAGCAACCGCACACCTCCGCGGGCCGCATCCCCACCGATCGCGGCTATCGCTTCTTCATCAACAACCTCATGAAATCGCACGCGCTCACCCAGCGCGAGCGCGAAGTCATCGATGAAGAAGTCGGCAACGCCAGCGAGATCGAAGACGTCCTGCACCTCTCCGGCAGCCTGCTCTCCAAGATGAGCGATCAGGTCGGCGTGATCTTCATGCCCACGCTGCTCCAGTTCGTCATCCGCTCGATGGATTTCATCCTCGTCGCGGAGAACAAGATCATGTGCGTCGCCGTCGGCGCGAACGGCGTGGTCGTCAACAAAGTCATCGAGACGCGTTACGTTTTCTCCCGCGACGAGCTGGAGAAAATCAGCCGCTTCATCACCACCGAGTACACCGGCTGCACGCTCGACGTGATCCGCCGCCGTCTCATCCGTCTCACCGAGCAGGAGCGCGCGCAGCACGATCAGATGCTCCAGAAAACGATCTCCCTCGGCATCGAAGCAGTGAATGACGTCGCGCCGTTCGAGCACGAGCTCTACGTCGAAGGCGCCGCATCGATTCTCAACAAGCCCGAATTCTCCGACGCCGTGTCGCTGCGCAAGACGTTCCTCGCGCTGCAGGAGAAAGAGAAGCTCATCGACATCCTCGAGACCTGCCTCAGCGAAGAAGGGCTGCAGATCCTCGTCGGATCCGAGAGCGACTTCACACAGACCCACAACTTCAGTATCGTCGCGCGCCGGTACGGATCGACATCCGCCCCGCTCGGCATGGTCGGCATCATCGGACCGATGCGCATGGAGTACGCTCGCATGGCCCCGCTCGTCGACTATCTCAGCCGCGCTCTGAGCCGCAAGATCGAAGAAGAGCAGGTAGAGCAGTAAGCGCGCGAACGGGAACGGGAGCGGCATTCAACTTCCCCGGGGCGATACGAACCTGAGGAGCACGACAGCGAATGGACGAGAACAGCAGAACGGGCGGCGATGACGCCGACGACACGTACATCATCGAAGACACCGGCAGCTCGATCGAAGAGATCGAGCGCGAAATGCGCGAAGCCGCGCAGGAAGCAGTGAGCGACGAGCCGGCCGATCCTTCAGCAGCGGCGCCGGGAAGCGACGAGGCGCTGCGGCAGGAAAACCAGGACCTCAAGAACCGTTACCTCCGCACGCTCGCGGACTTCGACAACCTGCGCAAACGCACCGAGCGCGAGAAGGCGGATTTCTTCCGCTACGCCACCTCGGCCGTGTTGAAGGACCTCCTCCCGGTCCTCGACAACTTCGATCGCGCGATGGAGCACTCGCAGGCCGACGACGAGTTCCACAAAGGCGTGGAGCTGATTTACAAGCAGCTCTATGACGTCCTTTTCAAGCACGGACTGCGGCCCATCGACGAGGTCGGCGTGCATTTCGATCCGAACATCCACGAGGCCGTCGTGCGGGAAGAGGATTCCTCTGTTCCTTCGCATACCGTCACCGCCATGCTTCAGAAAGGCTACTTCCTCCACGATCGCCTGCTCCGGCCCGCGCTCGTGAAGGTGGCGGTCGGCGGGCCGGACCAGCCGGCGTAGTACGCTTATCGACACGAACGAATGCCGAAAATCATCGGAATCGATCTCGGCACGACCAACTCGTGCGTTGCCGTCGTCGACGTGACGACGCCTCAGGTGATCTCGAACCGCGAGGGCAGCCGGACTACGCCCTCGGTCGTCGGGTTCACCGAGGATAGCGAACGGCTGGTCGGGCAGATCGCAAAACGCCAGGCCATCACGAACCCGTTCAATACGGTCTTCGCGATCAAGCGCCTCATCGGACGGAAATTCGATTCCGAAGAGGTGTCGCACGCCAAAAATATCCTGCCGTACACAATCGTCGCCGGGGGCAACGGCGACGTGAAGGTGCGGATCCGCGACCGCGAGTATTCCGCCGAGGAGATTTCGGCGTATGTGCTGATGGAGATCAAGGCGTTCGCGGAGGATTACCTCGGCGAAGAGATCTCCGAAGCCATCATCACCGTCCCCGCGTACTTCAATGACTCGCAGCGCCAGGCGACGCGCGACGCGGGCAAGATCGCGGGACTCGAAGTCCTGCGCATCATCAACGAGCCGACGGCCGCGGCGCTTGCGTACGGACTCGAGAACAAAGAGAACCAGATCATCGCCGTGTATGACCTCGGCGGCGGTACGTTCGACGTCTCGATCCTGAAGCTCGAAGACGGACTCTTCGAAGTGCTCTCGACCTCGGGCGATACATACCTCGGCGGCGAAGACTTCGACAAGCGCGTCATGGACCGTCTGCTCGAAGTGTTCAAACACGACACGGGCATCGACCTCCACGACGATCGCATGGCGCTGCAGCGCTTGAAGGAAGCGGCCGAGCGCGCGAAGTGCGAGCTGTCGCTGGAGAACGAGTCGCGCGTCACGCTGCCGTTCATCTCGGCGGACGATGCGGGACCGAAACATCTCAATTACGTGATCACACGTCGCGAGCTCGAATCGCTCGTGGAAGACCTCATCCAGCGCACGATCGATCCCGTCAACGACGCGCTGAAATCCGCGGGCGTGACGGCGAGCCAGATCGACGAAGTCGTCCTCGTCGGCGGCCAGACGCGCATGCCGAAGGTCGTCGAAGCGGTGAAGAAGGTCTTCGGCAAGGATCCGAACCGCAACATCAATCCCGATGAAGTCGTCGCGGTCGGCGCGGCCATTCAGGGCGGCATTCTGCGCGGCGACATCAAGGACATGGTGCTTCTCGACGTCACGCCGCTCTCCCTCGGCGTCGAGACGCGCGGTGGCCTGTTTCAGAAGCTGATCGATCGCAATGCGACGATCCCGACCAAAAACTCGCTCATTTTCACCACGGTCGCGGACAATCAGACGCGCGTCACTGTGCACGTGCTGCAGGGCGAGCGTGAGTTCGCGAACGAGAACAAATCGCTCGGCAAATTCGATCTGATCGGCATCCCTTCCGCGCCGCGCGGCGTGCCGCAGATCGAAGTCACGTTCGCGATCGATTCCAACGGCATCGTGAACGTCACGGCGCGCGACCAGGCGACGTCGCAATCGCAGGGCGTGCAGATCAACCCGGCCGGTGGTCTGTCGAAAGACGAGATCGACCGGATCATCAACGACGCCTCCGCGCACCAGCGCGCCGACGCCGCGCGCCGCGAGCTGCGCGTACTGGTCAACAAGCTCGATGGAATGATCTACACCAACGAAAAGGTTTTTCGCGAGTTCGGCAAACTGCTGAAAGACGAAGACCGCGACCGTGTCCAGAAGATCATCAACCGCGCCAAAGACGTGGTGGGCACTGAAGATAAACAGAACATCAATGACGCCGTCTTCGAGTTGCAGACCGCGTCACGCATTCTCACCAGCGTGATGCTGTACAACCCGCTGAAAACGATGTCCACGACCGATTCCGGTTCATAAATGTCCACAATCGAAAAACGCGACTATTACGAAGTTCTCGGCGTCGTCCGCACGGCGCCCGTCGAGGACATCAAGCGTGCTTATCGCAAGCTCGCGGTGAAGTACCACCCCGACAAGAACCCCGGCGATGCGTCGGCGGAAGAGAAGTTCAAAGAAGCGGCCGAAGCGTATGGCGTGCTGTCCGATGACGAAAAGCGTGCGCGCTATGACCGTCACGGACATCAGGGCATGTCCGGCATGGGCGGCTTCGACCCCAATCAATTCGCCGACTTCGGCGACATCCTCGGCGATCTGTTCGGCTTCGGCGATTTCTTTGGCTCGCGCGGACGGCGCGGCTCGCGTCCCGCGCGCGGCAACGATCTGCGCTACGACCTCCACCTCGAATTCATGGAGGCGGTGTTCGGCAAGGAAGTCACACTCGACATTCCGCGCAGCATTCCGTGCATCACATGCAGCGGTTCCGGCGCGCAGAAGGGAACGCAGCCAGTTACCTGTACCGGCTGCGCAGGGCGCGGCCAGATCCGCTATTCGCAGGGATTCTTCGCGGTGGCGCGCACGTGCCCGCAGTGCGGCGGCGTCGGCAAAGTGATCAAGGATCCGTGCGCGACCTGCAACGGCGCGGGGCGGATGCGCGAGGAGAAGAAGATCTCGGTGAAGATTCCGCCGGGCGTCGACGACGGCTCGCGTTTGCGCGTCGGCGGCGAAGGGGAGTCGGGATTCAACGCCGGTCCTGCAGGCGATCTCTACGTGTTCATTCAGGTGCGCGAGCATCCGAAGTTCCAGCGCCGCGATTTCGACATCCACTCCGAGCAGACCATCAGCTTCACGCAAGCAGCACTCGGTGGCGATACGGAAGTGGAGACGGTCGACGGCGAGGACACGCTGAAGATCGCTGCGGGAACGCAACCGAATCAAGTGTTCCGTCTCCGTGGCAAAGGCGTGCCGTCGCTCGACGGCAACGGCCGCGGCGATCATTACGTACACGTCGCGGTGCGCATCCCGTCGTCGCTCAATGAAGAACAACGCGAGCTGCTCGAGCGCCTCGCCGCGATCGAAGGCGAGAACCCGCCTGGCGAGAAGGGCGTCTTCGACAAAGTGAAAGAGTTTTTCTCGTAGGAGATCGCCATGGCTGAACAATTTGCCCGCTGGCGCCCGCATCCGTGGCACGGTCTCACCGCTGGCAAGGATGCGCCGAGCGTCGTCAATGTCTTCGTCGAGATCACCCCGTACGACCTCATCAAATACGAAGTCGACAAGGCCACCGGCTATCTGAAGGTCGATCGCCCGCAGCGCACGTCATCGCAACCGCCGGCGCTCTATGGCTTCATCCCGCAGACGTATTGTGCGGAGCGCGTGACGCGGCTCTCGCCGGTTGCGAATCGCGGTGATGGCGATCCGCTCGATATTTGCGTGCTCAGCGAGCGTCCGATTTCAAAGTCCGAGATCATCGTGGCTGCACGCGTCATCGGCGGACTGCAGCTGCTCGATCGCGGCGAGGCTGACGACAAGATCATCGCCGTATTGCAGGGCGATTACG
>DASYLL010000403.1:0-7133 GCA_036009605.1 Thermoanaerobaculia bacterium
CGCGGCACTGCAGAAACAAATCCGCGCCAGCAGGATCGCTCGCGATCGTGAGCGGCATGGAAGACTTCGCGAGCACCTGTCGCACGCGCTCGTCATTCGGAATCACGAGCGCCGCAGCCTGCGCCGTTTCAAACGCGCGCGAGAAATCACGTTGTGCGAGAAAGCGCTCCGCGTTCACGATCGAGCTTTGCGCATCGCGCACGCGCTTCGCGCGCGTCATCCTCCAGAACGACACACTGCCGAGGACGATGATCAGCGCGGCAATCGCAATCGGCACCACACGCTTCGCGCGCGCACGACGAACCTCGGCCGATCCCTGATCGTCATGCGAGCGCACCGCCGCTTCCGTCGTCTCGCGGCTGATGAACCGCAACTCGTCGAGCATTTCTCCCGCGTCGGCGTAACGTTCGCCCGGTTTCTTCGAAAGCGCTTTCGCGATCACGGTCGTCAGCTTCGGCGGCGTGCCGGGACGGTCCTGGCTGATCGGCCGCGGATCATTCGTGAGGATCGCTACCGTGATCTCGGTCGCCGACGTGCCTTCGAAGGGACGATGGCCGGTGACCATTTCATAAAGGACGATGCCGAGGCTGAAGACGTCGGCGGAGGGAGTGACGTCGCTGCCGCTGATCTGCTCGGGCGACATGTACCCGAGCGTCCCCATGATTGCGCCGGGACGCGTATTGATAAGCGTCGCGGCGTCGGGTCCACGCAACTCGCCGAGCTTCGCCAGACCGAAATCGAGAACCTTCACGTATCCGTCAGGACGGATCATCACGTTCTCGGGCTTGATGTCGCGATGAATGATTCCCGCCGCGTGCGCAGCGCCGAGTCCCGCCGCGATCTGCACGCCCAGCGCGAGCGCTTCATCGAGCGACAGCGGTCCGCGACGGAGGCGCTGCCGCAGCGTTTCTCCCGTCACGAGCTCCATGACGATGAAGCGATGTCCCTCGTGGCGACCGATCTCGTAAACGTGCGCGACGTTCGGATGACTGAGCGCCGAGGATGCCTTCGCTTCCTGCAGAAAACGGCGCGCGCGATCGCTCGTCTCCTCGACCGCGTCGCGAATGACTTTGATCGCGACTTCGCGCTCGAGCTCCGCGTCGTACGCGACGAAGACTTCTCCCATCCCGCCTGCGCCGAGACGCGACCGTACTTCGTACCGCCCGAGGCGCGTACCGGGTGCGAGATCCATCTGAGGTGACGGCGATTGTAGCGCTCGGGGTCAGCCCCGGCCGGGAAACCTGCCGCTCGTGGCGATGCAGTAGTTCCTCACGAGAGTCCCGATCGTCTGCCCCGGCGCGGCTGCACCTTTCGCCGGCGTGGCGCGCATGTCGGGAAGGCCGAACGTCGTCTCACCATCACCGCCATATCGATTGCGGATCACAAGGAAGAGCCCGGCGTGCTGGTCCTCGCGCAGGATCTGTCCGTCGCAGGATGCCCACCCGAGCGGCGCAAAGGGAAACGCAAACGTGCGCACCTCGCCGAGATAGGGCTCACCGTCGAGATCCACGTCGCGCAGGGCGATGATGGTCGTCCATGGCGCCGTCGGCGGGGTCAGACCAAGCCCCGCACTTCCGGACGCACCGCGAGCGAACACGGATCCGATCCCGACTGGATGCGTTTCCGAAAATCAGGCAGCGCAACCGACGATCGGCCATCGCCACTGTACGTCGTTCCGATGACCTGAAACAACTCGTGGCGGTCGGAGCCGGACAGCATCGATCCATCACAGATCGCCCAACCTTCCGGCGCAAAGTTTCCTGCGAAAAGACGAATCTCACCTGCCGCCATCTCGTGCTCCTTCCTCTAGGGACGCCGCGGATACTGACCCCGGACTGCAATCGCGAAGACCAGAGCTCCGCATGCCTGTGCGGGGCCGGGCGCGTCGTCTTTCGTCGCGAAATATCCGGGCTGGTGAACGGGCGTACGGTCCCGCAGATCCGGCAACGCCGGCGTAGTCCTGCCGTCGCCGCCGTACATGTTCCCGATCAACGAATAGAGCTCCTGGTACTGTGCAAGGCGCAGCAATCTGCCGTCACACAATTCCCACCCTTCCGGGAGCGATTGATTCGGAAAACGCCGGATCTCGCCGATGAATGCGTCCATTTTGTGGGGGATTGTTGACTCCCAATGTACGCCCAGCCACGGGTGGCAACACCGCGGTGTTGCTACACTGCGCCGCTTGAGGCGGGGACTCATCTACGGACTGATTGGCGGCGCTCTGATCGCGCTGCTGAAGTACATCGAGTATCAGCATTTCGTCCGCGCTTATCCCGGCGAGATCTACGGCGGCCTCGTCGCCCTGATCTTCACCGCCCTCGGCATCTACCTCGGACTACGGCTCACGCGACCGAAAGAAATCGTAGTTGTAAAAGAAGTGCGCGTGCACGACGAGGGTCCGTTCGTTCTCGATCCCGAAAGAGTCAAGACGAGCGGTCTCACGCCGCGCGAGCACGAGATCCTCGTCCTCATCGCCGAAGGTCTCAGCAATCGCGAGATCGGCGAGCGGCTCTTCGTCTCCGAGAACACCGTCAAGACCCACTCGTCGCGCGTCTTCGAGAAGCTCGGCGTCAACCGTCGCGTGCAGGCCGTGCAGAAGGCGCGCGAACTGGGCCTCATCCCGTAAATCACCCTTTCGTTGACCCCGAAATCACCCGAAAGCAGGCCGACAAACCCGCCTCCGCACCACTACCTTGCGACCATGAAAAAAATCGTGCTCACGTCCGGACTGATCGCAGGCAGCATCCTGGCCATCATGGTCGCTCTGATGATTCCCATGACGAGGGGGAAGACGCCCGATTTCAGCAACTCCATGCTCGTCGGCTACACGTCGATGATCGTGGCGTTCCTGGCGATCTTCTTCGGCATCCGCAATTACCGCGAGAAGATCGGCGGCGGAACCATCACCTTCGGCCGCGCGTTCAAAGTCGGCATCCTCATCGTGCTGCTGGCGTGCGGAATGTACGTCGTGACCTGGGAGATCGTGTACTTCGGCTTCATCCCCGACTTCGGCGACAAATACGCGGCCTACACGCTCGAAAAGCTGCGCGTCGACGGCGCCTCGCCCACGGTGATCGCGGCCGAGCAAACGAAGATGGCTGAGTTCCGGGAGTGGTACAAAAACCCGATCCTCAACATCGGCATGACATTCATGGAAGTGTTCCCCGTCGGATTGATCATGACGCTCGTGTCTGCCGCGATTCTGCGGAAGAAGCAACGACTCGGGATGGCATGACCGGAATCACCGCAATGCAATCGCGAGACACTGCGCCAGCGTCGCTGCCGCAAGCATGATCACGAGCCGCTTCGCGCCGCGACAACGATCGCGCCAACTGCGTCCCGCTTTCTTCGGAAAGGCAGCATCGAGATCCGCCGAGGAGAGCTTCTCCTCGGCGATATCGCGAAAGAGCCGCGCATCGAACGCGACACGAAAGCCGTAGAGTTTCGCGACGACGCCAGGCGCGATCACTGCAACGCCCGCAATGTTCTTCACGCCGAACGCCGCGATCAGTGTGAGTCCCGTCGAGAGCAGATCGATCGTACGCGCCGCCTCGAGCAGCCGCGCGGTCACCAGAATCTGTGCGCGCTCGGTACCCGTCACGCGAAGACCTCGCGCTTCAACACGATCGATGGCCGCGCGTTCTGTACCATCCGCATCGCCGCGTCGACGCTCTCCGCGCGACGCGTCATCAGCAGCCACGCGACGACTGCAGCCGCACTGCGCGAATATCCGAGCGCGCAACAAACCAGCACCGGCCCGTGCTGACGCGCTTCTTCGATTGCCTGCGCCGCGGCATCCAATGTCGCGCGATCGGCAACTGTGAGATCGAGAATCGGAAACGTCCGATAGAAATCACTCCGCGCACTGCACGAGAGCTCCGCGGAGAGATCGACGATCGCCGCATGCGACTCGCCTGCACCCGGCATTCTTCCGATCGAAACACCGTCGATGATTTCCGACGCTTGCGGATGAGCGCGCGTCCACAGCCGCGAGTTGATCCACGCGCCGGCGACGTACGGCAGCAGCAACGCGTACGCGCCAATGCTCATCCGCCCGTCGCTTCCCTTCTGAAATCCCCGTGCGCCGATCGTCGCGTAGTTCATTGCGACGATCGCAAGTGCGAGCGCGATCCACGAAGACCACAGCCACAGGCCACCGAGGAATGCAATCGCAGCAAACGCGATCGCACCGATCGCATAAAGCGTCGCGAGCCTGCGCCGTTTCGAATCACTCGTGAACGCCAGACCGCGCAACGGCGACCCCTGTTCATCCGGCAACAGCCACAACGCCGCGAATCCAACAACGAGACCGGTCGGCAGATCGATGAAGTGATGCTGATACGTCGTCAGAATCGATAACCCGATGAGCGCCATCCACACATGCAGCACCCACTTCCAGCGCGCACCGACATGCTTCGCGAGACACGCCCAGATGATGATCAGCAGCCCGATGTGCAGCGACGGCGCCTGATTGAACGGCTTGTCGAAACTGCCGAGAGCGATGAACAGCGCACCGAACAACCCATCCGCAACCGGACGATCGAACGCGAAACGCAGCGGAAAGACGACGAAGAAAAAGATCGACACGACCTGCGCGAGCAGCAACCGCTGCGCATGACGATCGAGCTCACGCCGCGTCGCGCATGCGAAGATCGAGATCGCGTACAGCAGATCGATCGACCAGTACGGCACGATCGTCCACGGCACGAACGGAATCGCCCGCTCCCATTCGAAAAACACCGCGCCGACATTGGTGCGCGTGCTCGCAAGCCAGTTCGCAAAGCCGTAGCTCGCGAAAAAGAACGGACCGAGAAAAGCCAGCCAGGCAATGGCGCGGCGCCAGGGACGCATGGGGCGCAAAGGTAGCACGCACCTGTCATCCCGAGCGGAGCGAGGGATGACATCACTACTCGAACACAATCTCCCCCACTCCCGCCAACAACCACTGCCGAGGCACATCCGCCGACTGCGGCAAGATCAACGGATCGAACCCGCGCCCGCGGCTCGGCACCTGATTCACAGTCGGCCCGCGCAGCACCTCGATCGGTCCGGTCTCCAGAATGTCGCGATACGTCGTCGAACTGCCGACGAACACGAGCGGCTCCAGCTCGCGCAACATCTGATGCGTCCTCAGCGCCGCCTGCGGCACCGGCACGCCGCCGATCACGATGCCGATGTACGTCGCCGGACCGATCTCACGACTGCGGATCTCGACATCGAACTCACGCACCGGCGCAACGGGAAACGGAATCTCGAACGTCTGCCGTTCCTCGCCCATCTTCGGCGTGCGCACCACCCACAGCGGATGCGAGAACGACACGACCGCCATCACCTCGCCCGCCTCGTGCGTGTTCGTGAAGACGAACGTCCCATCGGGCGCGAGCTCCGCGCGCTCGGTCTCGTTGCCCGCGGGCGACATCCAGAGGATCGTGCCGCCGTCGAACGGCTTCGGCGACAACACCTTGCCGCGGCTGCCGCGCAGCGGAAGCAGTTGCACGTCGAGGTGTTTGTCGCCGCGCCGCGTCATCGTGAACGGCGCGATCTCGCTCTTCTGATACCCGGCATGACTCACCGTCAGACGGATCTCGCGCTCCGGCACATGTCGAATCGTGAAGCTGCCGTTGCTTTCGTCGTTGCCTGTGATCGTTCGCGTCACGACCGGCCGCAGCTTGCGCTTCGACATCACCACGTAACGCAGAGTCGCATTCGGCAGCGGCATCTGTGTGAACGTGTCCGTGACATTGACCGCGATCTCGTTGTCCGGAATGTCGATGTCGAACCGCGTGCGCCATTCGCTGTCCTCATCCGCGAGCACGAACGCGCGCAGCTTGCCGTCGCACGTCACGACGTCGATCTTTTGATCGACTTCAACCCCGTCCCGCACGACGGCGCGATATTCGCCCGTCTCCTTCGACGCGAATCCGACGCCGCCGCCGGCGATCTCGATCGTCGCGTCATCCGCGAGCGGCTCGCCGCCGATCGTGAGACTGCCGTACATCGCCTCGAACCATCCGGACAACGGCAACGTCTGTTGCTGCAGCGGCGGCGCGACCGTCTCCGCGCTGATGACCGGCAACTTGCCGAAGCGCATCTCCGCGCGATACGCACCCGGCGCCACCTCGTCCACCGCAAACGATCCGAACGGCAGAATGGCCGCAATCGTCTCGCGCCGCACCAGCGTGCACTTTTTCGGATCGAGCGGACCGATCTCGCGTTTCGGCTTCGCACACGCAAGGATCGAGATCTCGATCTGCCGCGGCCCTTCCCGTCCTCCATTGCACGAGCCGAAGGACTGTTCGAGCGTTTTCATCCGATCGTCCAGCGACCAGTTCACGAGCAGCGACGATGCCGGTCGCACGAGCAACGGACCGCTCGCCGTCGTGACCGCGCGCGATCCGACGTTCACTTTCATTCGATACGGGAGCCAGCTGCGGCCTCCGATGTCCATCTCGACCTCACCCGCCGCGACCCCGCGGGCGAGTACGAACGCGCCGTGCAACGCCGCCGGCGGCGGAAGCGGATCGGCATCAATCGCCGCGACACGCACCGTCGGCGACGCAATGCCGGTCGCTCGCTGTACTGCGATGCGCTCGGCTTCCGCGACCTGCAGCCACCCGAGAATCGACGGCGGCAACGCGCCGGTCCGCGCATCGACCGCACGCTCGCTTCCCGCGTCCAGCGCCGGCACCGCCACGATCGAGGCGACCGCGTTCCCTTTGTCGAGCACCATCACCCATAGTGACTCTCCCGCCGGCACCATCACGCGCTGCGTCGGATCAACCGGATACGCACTCGCGCGTTGCGGCACATACACGACGCCGCGATGCTGATCCGGTAATCGCAATACCAGCGTCGCCGACGGCACGACCGGCGTCAGCGGCACGGTCCATCCCTCGCCCAGCGTCGGCAGCGACACTCCCTCGGCAGTCCGCGTGAACACGTTCCACAGGCCCGCGGGCAATTCGCCAGTGGTATGGCTGGCAACGCAGACGACCTCCTGCGACGTCAGCCATCGCCGGAAGGGATCATCGCCATCGCCCGCACGAAACCGACAGACCTCGGCATTCGCAAATAGCGGAACGACCAACCACAGCAGCGCAAGCCATCGCATGTGCCTTTGGGACGAGCATGGC
>DASYLL010000404.1:0-3067 GCA_036009605.1 Thermoanaerobaculia bacterium
AGCGAAACACGACTTCGTTGTGCGGCAGCTTCTTCGGCAGCTCTTCGCGGAAGTAGGTCCACTGCTCCATCGCGTTGCCCACGTCGATCGTGCGGCGCGGAGCCCACGGCGCTTCGCGGCGGTCGAGCGGGCGGATCGTGACGCGGCGCGGCGGGCCGAGGAGGACGAAGACGCGGCCGCGGTCGGTGAGCGAGCCGCGATCGTCGGCGGCTTCGTCGAAGGCGACGTCGGCGAACGCGATCCGGTGCAGCATCTCGATGCGTGCCTCGTTCACTCTCGTCGCCGGATCCGGATCGCGCGCGATCCAGAACGCGTCGACGAACTTCCGTCGCGACTCGCTATCCGGGAGCCGATCCCACTCCTTCTTCTCCTCGGCAGTCGCGAGGATGAGGAACTCGCTCGACGCGCCCCACACATCGAGCGGCCATGCGCTGCTCGAGACCGCGGGCGGGAAGCCGGGATACGCGTCGTCGAACGACGCGGGGTTGTCGCGGCCGCGCTGCACGTTGCGTTGCGTTTCGTTGAAGAGCGTCGCGAACTCCTTTGGATAGCGGCTCACATCGAGCTTGCTGCCGGAGCCGTAGAGCATGAACGAGCGCAACTCGTTCGTGGCCTGCTCCTTGTCGCCGAGGCCGGAGGCGGCGAGTGCGCTGTAGAAATGGATGGCGGAGAGCGCGGCGGATCGCTGCCTGAGATCCGTCATCGATGCGGCGCCGGCCGTGGCTTCGTGCAGGAGCCGGAGCGCGGCGGCGTGATTCCCGGCGGTGATCTCCGTCTTCGCTTTCGCGATCGCGGCGGCCGGCGCCTCGATCGCGTGCATCGAGCAAACGAGAAGCAGGAGAGCGACGACGGCGACGATTCGTGAGCGCATGCCTCGATTTTAGACCCCGTGTGGCGGGGTAGGGTGATGACGTTCCTGTGACTACGGCATGCTCGTTGCTCCTGCCGATCTCATCATGAGCATTCTTCTTTGGATCATCGTTGGACTCGTCGCGGGCGTTCTCGCGTCGATGGTCATGGGCGGCACCGGCTACGGAATCATCGGCGACATCATTATCGGCATCGTCGGCGCGTTCGTGGGCGGATGGATCTTCTCCAAACTCGGCGTGAACAATCCGATCGGAGGGCTACCGGGGACCATCCTCGTTGCCTTCGTCGGCGCGGTCGTGCTGCTGTTCATCCTGCGATTGATACGCGGGGCGAGATGAAGCGAAGTCTCAGAGTCGCAGAGTCTCAGAGTCTCAGAGTCTCAGAGTCTCAGAGAGCGCGGTAGCACCTTCTCTGAGACTCTGCGACTGTGAGACTCTGAGACTTCCCAGCGCGCTACGGGAACAACGGCGGAGGAACCCGTTTCCTGGTGGCCTGCTCGAACGCGTACGCCATTTTCAGGAGCGTCGGCTCGCTGCACGCGCGTCCTGTGAAGCTCACGCTGAACGGCGCGGGCTTCGCGATGAACGTGTCGGGGAACGCGGGCGTCGGCGCGTTCGGTACCGTTGCGAACGGCACCATCACGGTCGGATATCCCGGCCGCGCCGCGATCGCAGCGCCGAAGACGGCGGGGAAGAGCAGCGCGTCGAGCTTGTGCGCGTCCATCGCTTCGTCGATGCCGTGCGTCGCGGTGAGGCGCAGATCCTTCGCGCGATCGGATTCATAGCGAGCTTTGTAGAGATCGAGATCCATGGCGTTCGAGACGTCGAGCAGCGACTGCCCGTACTTGATCGCGCCCATTTTCTGGTGCGCGTTGTTCCACTCGCGCAACTCGGTCAGTGATCTCACCGGCGCGGCTTTGCCGAGGGATGCGAGCCAGAGCGCGAAATCGCGCTCCATGCCGTACGTGAAGACGATCGAGCACTTCCTGTCCTTCACGTCATTGAAACTGCTGCAGATCGGCCAGTGCAGAAGGTTGTTCGCCGGATCCTTGTCGACGACGCTCGGGATGTCGGCAGGATCGACGATCACCGCGCCCTGCGCCTGCAGGACCGCGATCGCTTCGTTCATCACTTTGAGCTGGTCGGGATTCAGACCGCCGCGCGGAGTCTCCGCTTTGTCGCCGACCTGCGGCGCGGTGAACTTGTCGTAGTAGAACGCGCGCGGGATGCCGATGCGCACGCCTTTCAGTCCGTCAGGCTTGAGGTATTGCGTGTAGTCGTGATTCGGCGGCGGCGTGCAGGTTTTCGTCGCCGCATCGTTTGCGTCGATGCCTGATTCGAGCACGCCCATGAGGATTGCGGCGTCGGTGACGGACTTCGCCATCGGACCGGGTGTGTCCTGATCCGCGGTGATCGGAATGACGCCGTAGCGCGAGATGCGGCCGACCGTCGGCTTGATCGCGGCGAGCATGTTCGCGTTGGCGGGGCTGAGGATCGATCCCGAGGTTTCGGTGCCGACGTTGGCCGCCCAGAAATTCGCGGCGGTGCCGGTGCCGGAGCTCGAACCGCCGGTGGCGAGTACGGGACGGCCGTCGCCTGTTGCTTCGCGTGGATCGCGGCGCGGATCGTACGGATTGAAGCCGTAGCCATTCAGCGCGTTGTAGTTCGTCGGCATTGGCGTTGGCGAGCCCGCGACCCAGTTCGCGAGCTCCGTGAGCTGCGTCTTCGCGAGGATGATCGCGCCGCCGGCGCGCAGCGCTTTCGTGAGCGTCGCATCGTATGGTGGAACAAGTCCGTCGAACGCGAGTGCGCCGCCGGTGGTCGGCATGTCGGTGGTGTGAATGTTGTCCTTCAGCGCGACCGGGATCCCGTGCAGCGGCCCGCGGAGCTTGCCCGCTTTGCGTTCGCGATCGAGCGCGTCCGCTTCTTCGAGCGCTTTCGGATTGACGGTGATGATCGCGTTGAGCTTGTCCTCGTACGTCGCGATGCGCACGAGGTACTGCGTGACGAGCTCGCGCGACGTCACACGGCCGTCCTTCAGCGCCGCCTGCATCTCCGGGATCGTGGCCTCGACGACCGTGAACGGCTTCGCGGCGATGGTGGTGAACGCGACGATGGCAAGCGCGACAATGCGTTTCATGCGCGCATTGTACGGAAGAGGGTAGGGAAATTCGCGGAGCTGTCTCTCCTCATCCGAG
>DASYLL010000405.1:0-7907 GCA_036009605.1 Thermoanaerobaculia bacterium
GTACCCAAGCTTGTGTCAGCGTCGAGAAGGGCAAGGAATTCAAGGAGATATCCTCCAAGGACTTTCCGGGCAAGTGGCTGGTCCTCTACACGTACCCGAAGGACTTCACCTTCGTGTGCCCGACGGAAATCGTCGAGTTCGACAAGAAGCTCGGCGCCTTCGCCGACCGCGACGCGGTCGTCCTGGGCGGCTCGACGGACAACGAGTACTCGCACCTGGCGTGGCGCAATGCGCATCCGGATCTGGCCGACCTGCAGACGCCGCTCGTGCACATCAACCCGAGCCTGGCGAACGACCTCGGCATCATCCACAAGGACGCCGGCGTGGCGCTGCGCGTGACGTTCGTCGTCGATCCGAACGGCGTGATCCGCTCGGTGAGCGCGTACGACCTGTCGGTCGGCCGCAACATCGGCGAAGTGCTGCGCACGCTCGACGCGCTGCAGTCCGATGAGCTTTGCCCCTGCAACTGGCAGAAGGGCGAAGAGACGATCAAGGTCGCCTGATCATGAGCGCCGTCGAAGAGCTCCGGGCCACGATTCCCGAAGTGGCCAAGGACATCAAGCTGAACCTGCAGAGCGTTCTGCAGCCGGGAGCTCTCTCGCCGGCGCAACGTTGGGGAGTGGCGATCGCTTCGGCGGTCGCCACTCGCAACACGCGCCTTCGCGACGCGATGCTGCACGACGCGCGCGCCGAAGTCAGCGCGGCCGTCATCGACGACGCGCTCGCCGCGGCGACGCTGATGGCGATGAACAACGTCTACTACCGCTTCCGCCACATGGTCGGCAAAGAGTCGTACTCGCAGATGCCGGCCCGCCTGCGCATGCAGCGCATCGTGAAGCCGGCGGCGAGCAGGGTCGACTTCGAGCTGTTCTGCCTGGCGGTCAGTGCGATCAACGCGTGCGAGATGTGCATCCGCTCCCATGAAGACGTGGTCATCAAGGGCGGTCTTTCCGAAGAGCAGGTCCACGACGCGATTCGCATCGCGGCGACGGTGAACGCGGCAGCGGTCGCGATCGAGTTGCCGGTGATGGACGTAGTCGCCGTGTAGTGATCCTGAACCGACGGGCTCTCAGCCCGTCGGTCCGGATCCCGTATCATTTCCTCGTGTGCAGGTGGTGCAAGGGTGCGGTGAGCGGGCGCCGTCGAACGTTCTGTTCCGACGCCTGCGTGCACGAGTGGCGGTTGCGCTCCAGCTCGAGCTACCTGCGCGAGTGCGTCTTCGAGCGCGACGCCGGCGTCTGCGCGATCTGCCACACCGACACGCATCGACTCCGCAAACGCATCATGCGCCTCCCCTTCGCGCAGCGCATGCGCGAGATTCGCGCGCTCATTGAGCAAGGCGTGATTCACAAACGCCGCAAGTCGTATTGGGAAGCCGATCACAGGCAGCCGATCGTAGAAGGCGGCGATTCGTCGCTCGACAACATGCGCACGCTGTGCATCCCCTGTCATCGCATCGCCACGCGCGAGCTCGCCGCGCGACGGCGCATTACAGCGTCAGCGTGATCATCGCGAACACCGCTCCCTGCGGATCCGCGAGCACGCTGAAGCGTCCGACGTGCTCAATGTCCATGCACGACACGATCGCGCTGCCACCAAGCGACACCGCCTTGCGCGTCGCGGCATCGCAATCGTCGACCGCGAAGTAAGGCAGCCAGTGCGGCGGCACATCCGCGGGCGCGTTCGACAGCATCAGGCCGCCGACCGCGTTCTCGCCAAGATGCCACTCGGTGTATTCGTCCGATTCCTTCATGCGCCAGCCGAAGAGCGGCGGATAGAAATGCTTCGCGGCATCGACGTCGTGCGCCTGCAGCTCGTTCCAGCAAAGCGCGTTCGACTCGTCGCGCACACCAACGCCGGCCTGCCTGTTCGCCTGCCATAGCGCGAATGCAGCGCCCTGATTGTCCGCGAGCACCGCCATGCGGCCGGCGTCGAAGACATCCATCGGTCCCGCGAGAATGCTCGCGCCGAGCTCCTTCGCTTTGACAACGGCGTGATCGACCTGATCGACGGCGACGTAGGACAGCCAGTTCGGCGGTGCTCCATCGGTGTGGCCGTGCATCGCCGCCGCGTCGCGACCGTCCTTGCGAAAAATCGTGTAGAGCTCGTTCTCGCCCATCGGCGTGGAGTGCGTCTCCCATCCGAAAAGCTCCGCGTAGAAGGCGCCCGCGGCGGCCGTATCGGTCGTGGCCAGCTCGATCCAGCAGAACGAGCCGGGGCGATGCAAGGTGACGGCAGGCATGGGCGACCTCCTCTCCGCGTCTTCGATTCTACGTCCGCCACGAAAGGAAGGGACCGCCTTGTTTTGTCGTGCGTCAGACGTGTCTGACGCGCAGCTTCGGCGCGTCCCATCGCTCGCGGCTCGAGGATGTGCCCGGCGAGAAACTCTGATCGTTCCGCCTCGTAACAATCAGGCACCATGCGTCGCGCAACGGTTCTGCTCCTCCTCGTTCTCCCACTGACCGCACACGCCTCTGAGAAGACGCTACGGAAACTCGATGGCTCGCGCATTTCGGTCGCCGAGGCTTCGAGGATTGCTCGCGAGACGCTGGAGGCACAGAAAGTGACGGGAGCGCAGATCGCGATCGTCGATCGGGGAAAGCTCGTCTGGAGTGAGCCGTTCGGCACGCGCACGCTCGATCCGCTGCAGCCGATGCAGCGCACGACGACGACGTGGGCCGCGTCGATCACGAAGAGCGTCTTTGCGACGTACGTCATGCAACTCGTCGAGCGCGGAGAGCTCGATCTCGATCAGCCGGTCGCGAAACTCCTCGCGAAGCCGCTCAATGAATACGAGCCGTATCGCGAGAAAGCATCGCTGATCGTGAGCGATCCGCGGTTGCAGAAAATCACGCCGCGCATGCTGCTCGCGCACACGTCGGGCATGCTCAACTTCGCGTTCCTCGAGCCCGATGAAAAAATGCGCATTCACTTCGAGCCGGGTGCGCGTTACTCATACTCGGGCGAAGGCTTCAATCTCCTGCAATTCGCGATCGAAGAGAAGAAAGGTCAATCGCTCGACGTGCTGATGCAGGAAGCGATCTTCACGCCGCACGGCATGACGCGCACCGGCATGATCTTTCGACTGGAGTTCGAAGCCGACATCGCCGATCGCTTCAGCGCCGACGGCACGTTTCGCGCGAAAACGCGCCGCCATCCATCGCGTGGAGCCGGCTCGATGACGAGCACCGCGGATGATCTCGCGCGCTTCGCGTCCGCGCTGTTCGCCGGAAAAATCATCAAGCCCGCGACGCGCCGCAAAATGCTGTCACCGGTGATTCCCATTCGGACGCTGCATCAATTCGCACTCGCGAAAGATGAACCGGAAGGCGCTGAAGCGAAAGCGGTCGGTCTCGCGTATGGCGTGGGCTGGGGCTTGCTGACGCGTACGAAATTCGGTCCCGCGTTTTTCAAGGAAGGGCACGGCGACGGCGCGCAGAACTACATGATCTGCTTCGAGAAACGACAGGCGTGCATGATCCTGCTGACCAACAGCGACAACGGCGAGCTCGCGTTTCGCACGTTGCTGGAGCGGATCTGGGGGAACACCGTCACACCCTGGGAGTGGGAAGGCTACACGCCGGAGTACATCGAGGCTTCGCGAAAGACGGGGAACTGAACATGCCGAAAAACGACATCGTCGTTCTCATTCACGGACTCGGACGCACGCCGCTCTCGATGTCCGCGCTTTGGCTCGCGGCGCGGCGGCGCGGCTATCGCGTGATCAACTGGCATTATCGCTCCACGATGTACGGCATCGCGCATCATGCCGAAGCGTTCGCACGTGACGTCGCTCCCCGCCTCCCCGACGCACCGCGCGTGCACTTCGTCACGCACTCTCTCGGCGGCATCATCGTCCGACAGTTCCTCGCCTCACACACGCTTCCCAACCTCGGCCGCGTAGTCATGCTCGCGCCGCCGAACAGCGGAACTGAAGTCGCGGATGTGATGCAGCGCGTCGCGCCGTTCGTCGCACCGGTGCGCGAGCTTGGAACGAACGAGATGAGCGTGCCGCGTGCGCTGCCGCCGGCGACGTTTCCGCTCGGCGTGATCGCGGGCTCGCAGAGTCACATCCCGCCGTTCTCACGCTGGATCAACGCACCGAACGACGGCGTGGTCGCGGTCGAGCGAACGAAGCTCGAAGGCATGACCGATTTCATCGTGCTGCATCACAATCACACGATGCTGCCGTGGTCGAAGGACTCGCTCGCGCAGGTGTTCGCGTTCATCGAACGCGGGAAGTTTGACGTCGCGGCGTAACGCGATGTCAGGAGCGCTTCGTGATCAGGTGGAACGTGGTCGCTTTCACGAGCGCATTCTCGCGGTCGATGCCGTGGCGTTTGTCGAGCATTGTCTGGCGGATGTAATCGAGCAGGCGATCGAACTGCACGTCGGCCTCCCCCATCATCCGCGCGAGCTGCAACACCACTTCGACGCCGGCGAGGTTCACGCCGAGGTCGCGCGTGAGGGTGAGGATCATCTCGAGCTTCGCGATCTCATCCTCGCCGTAGAGGCGCGTGTTCCCTGACGTACGCGCGGGCCGGATCAGCCCTTCGCGCTCGTAGAGACGGAGCGTCTGCGGGTGAATGTTGTAGCGTTCCGCGATGATCGAGATCATCACGTAGCCGTCGGATCTGCGTTTGCCCATGAGAAAAATCGGCGGTTGGCGTCGATGACGCCAACCGCCTCTTGCCCTTACTTGGTTTCGTCGACCACTTCGGCTTCGATGACGTCATCCGCCGAAGAGCCGCTGCTGCTGCCTGCGCCCGCACCGGCGGAACCTGCACCGCCGCCCGGCGCGCCCGCTCCGGGAGCCTGCTGATACATGACCTCGGCGAGCTTGTGCGAGGCCTTCTGGAGGTTGTCCATGGCCGTACGCATCGCCTCGACGTTGCCCTGTTCCATCGACTTGCGCGCTTCGGTGATCGCGTTCTCGAGCGACTGCACATCGCCGCCCTGAAGCTTCTCGCGATTCTCGCTGAGCATCTTCTCGACCTGATACACGAGCGTGTCGAGCTGATTTTTCGTTTCCACTTCCTCGCGACGCTTCTTGTCTTCGTCCGCATGCACCTCGGCATCGCGTACGAGCTTCTCGACGTCGTCCTTCGATAGACCGGAGGAGCTGGTGATCGTGATCTTCTGCTCCTTGCCCGTGCCGAGGTCTTTCGCCGAGACGTTCATGATGCCGTTCGCGTCGATGTCGAACGTGACTTCGACCTGCGGGATCCCGCGCGGTGCCGGCGGAATGCCGACGAGGTGGAACGCGCCGAGAAGTTTGTTCGCCGACGCGATCTCGCGCTCGCCCTGATAGACCTTGATCTCGACGGACGTCTGATTGTCCGCCGCGGTCGAGAAGGTCTCGGACTTGCGCGTGGGAATGGTGGTGTTGCGCTCGATGAGCTTCGTCATCACGCCGCCGAGGGTCTCGATGCCGAGCGACAGCGGAGTGACGTCGAGGAGCAGCACGTCTTTGACGTCGCCGCCGAGCACGCCGCCCTGCACCGCGGCGCCGACCGCGACGACTTCATCGGGGTTCACGCCTTTGTGCGGCTCTTTGCCGAAGTAATCCTTCACGGCCTGCTGCACCATCGGGATGCGTGTGGAGCCGCCGACGAGGACGACTTCATCGATCTTCTTCGGATCGACGCCCGCGTCGCTGAGCGCCTGCTTCACCGGACCCATCGTCCTGCTGACGATGTCGCCGATGAGCTGCTCGAACTTCGCACGGGTGAGTGCGAGATTGAGGTGCTTCGGACCCGAGGCATCGGCCGTGATGAACGGAAGGTTGATGTCGGTTGTCATCGTGGACGACAACTCGATCTTGGCCTTCTCCGCGCCTTCGCGCAGGCGCTGCAGGGCCATCTTGTCCTTCGAGAGATCGATGCCCTGGTCCTTGCGGAACTCTTCGATGATCCAGTCGATGACCTTCTGATCGATGTTGTCGCCGCCGAGGTGCGTGTCGCCGTTGGTCGACTTCACTTCCACGACGCCGTCGCCGACCTCGAGGATCGAGATGTCGAACGTGCCGCCGCCGAAGTCATACACGGCGATGGTCTCGTTCGTCTTCTTGTCGAGGCCGTATGCGAGCGCCGCGGCGGTGGGCTCGTTGACGAGACGCTCGACCTTGAGGCCCGCGATCTCGCCTGCGTCTTTCGTCGCCTGGCGCTGGGAGTCGTTGAAGTAGGCGGGAACGGTGATGACCGCGCGGTCCACCTTCTCGCCGAGGTAGTCTTCGGCGGCCTGCTTGAGCTTCTGCAGAATCATCGCGGAGATCTCGGGCGGCGAGTAGAGCTTGCCCTGGACTTCGACGCGCGCGTCTCCGTTCGAGGCGGGGACGACTTTGTAGGGAACCATCTTCATCTCTTCGTTGACTTCATTGAACTTGCGTCCCATGAAGCGTTTGATGGAAAAGATGGTGTTTTCCGGGTTGGTCACAGCCTGGCGTTTCGCGACCTGGCCGACGAGACGCTCGCCGTTCTTGGCGAAACCGGTCACCGAGGGGGTGATGCGGCTGCCTTCGGCGTTCACGATGACCTTCGGCTCGTTACCTTCCATGACCGCGACGACGGAATTGGTCGTTCCGAGGTCAATGCCGATGATCTTGGACATATTGTTCTCCTTTTTCGGGAAACCTGAGCATCCCGTAGTCAAGTTACCGTGCTCAACCTGAGTCTAGCATTGTAAATTTCCAACTTGCAATGTCTGCACCCGCGCCCCACGTTGTCTACAATCGCAAAACGGAGGTTTCACGCATGAGCCAATTCCAACCTGACCAGCCCGCATGGATCGACGGCCGGACCGCCGATTCCGCGGAGCGCGAACGCGCGTTCTTTCGCAGTGTTTACACCTGGATGTTCGGTGGTCTCGCCCTCACGGCCGCGGCTTCGCTGCTCGTGGCCAACTCGCCCGCGATGCAGAAGCTCGTCGTCTTCAACCCGATCATCCTGATCGTGCTGCTGCTGGCCGAGCTCGGGATCGTGTTTTACGCGAGCGCGAAGCTGCACACGATGTCGTACGGGACCGCGGTGACGTGCTTCGTCGTCTACTCGGTGTTCACCGGCCTCACGATCAGCGTGATTCTGTTCTCGTACACGCGCGGCACGGTCGTGTCGGCATTCGGCACCGCGGCCGGCATGTTCGCGGCGATGTCGATTTACGCACGCGTGACGAAACGCAATCTCAGCTCATGGGGCGCGTTCCTCTACATGGGCGTGATCGGCATCATCATCACGATGGTCATCAACATGTTCGTGCAGTCGACGAATCTCGACATGGCCATCAGCACGATCGCGGTGTTCGTCTTCGCCGGACTGACGGCGTACAAGACGCAGATGCTGCGCGAGTTCGCGCACGCGGGCGGCCGCACGGAGACGTATGCGGTCTACGGCGCGCTGTCGCTGTACATCACATTCATCAACCTGTTTTTGAGTTTGCTGCGGATCTTCGGCGGCAATCGCCGGTAGCCTTCCCTCTCCTCGGCCTTCTCCCCTTGTGAAAGGGGAGAAGGTGCGCGTGAGCGCGGATGAGGGGCCAGGCGGAAAATCCCTCATCCGCCTTCGGTACCTTCTCCCCTCTCACGAGGGGCGAAGGCTGAGCCGATCACGAGTGACGGCGCAGCCGCGGCACCACGATACGACCGCGGCAAATCCACAGTAAACGAAGACCCCTTTCCCACCTCGGAACGCACGCTGATCCTCCCGTGGTGCATTTCGACGAAGTTGCGCGTCAGGGAGAGTCCGAGTCCGGTGCCGCGTTTCTGCTGCGGGCCGGCGACCTGATAGAACTCGTCGAAGATCCGCTCCAGCTCTTCGGCCGGGATGCCGATGCCGCTGTCGGAAACTTCGATGCGGATGGTCTCGCAGCCGAGCGGTGATTCGTGCTCTTCGACGCGCGTCACATTCAGATAG
>DASYLL010000406.1:0-22057 GCA_036009605.1 Thermoanaerobaculia bacterium
AGAATGCGGCCGTGCGCGCGACGCCGACCGCGAGCTCGTCGTTCGTGCTCGGGATTCCGGAGCGACGGAAGATCGCGAGCGGGCGTCCCGCGCGATCGACGACAGCGACGGTAACGGCATCGTTGATTGAATCGGATGCCGCGCGCGCAATCGTCGCAACCTCGGCGGCAGAGAGTGAGGACGCAGCAGTACCGCCGTCATCACATGTGATTGGTGCTGGTGGCGTTTGTGCGCACGACGCAGGCTCCGCGGTGACCTGGATGGGCGGTGGGGTTGGGCGTCCCTTGCCGACGGCGCGCACGCGTTGCGCGTGGAGGGGGATGGTCAGGAGGATGGCGATGAAGAACGTGAGTTGCAGAGGACCCCTCATCCGCCTACGGCACCTTCTCCCCTCTGCGGAGGGGAGAAGGCTGATGCTGACTCGGCCTTCTCCCCTTGTGAAAGAGGAGAAGGTGCCGAAGGCGGATGAGGCGTTGCTGCTCATATCTGATAAACAATCGTCGCCGCGTTGTCTCCCAACACGAGCGTATCGCCCCTCTTCAACTGCACCTCGGTGATCCGCTGATCCTTCAGAAACGTCCCATTCGTCGAGCCCTGATCGATCGCCCAGACGCGGCCGTCGCGCGGCACGATCCGCACGTGGCGCTTCGAGATGCGGCTGTCGGGGATCACGACTTTCGCGAGGCCGGGATCGCGGCCGATGTAGAAGCCGTCGTCTTCGATGATGTAGCGCTGCCCTTCGAGCGGACCGCTCGTGCAGTGCAGCATGCCGTTCCACTGCACCATCTCCGTGCCGCCATCGACAGGCGGCGGACTGTCGAGGCGCGTGGCGCCGATGCCGGGGATATTCGGTTCAGGCTCGATCGGACGCGGCGGAGGCGTGTCGATGTTCAGTGCCTGCACGCGCGAGGTCGCGGCGCTCGGCGCGATGTCCGGCGGCGATTGCATCGGCTGCCGCGGAACGCGATCCGTTGCGAGATCGGGTGAAGGCGTGCGGCGCGGCGGAACGGGTTTCGGCTGCGCGGGAGGAGCCGCAGGGGTGCGCTCCGGCCGCAGCCGCTGGAACAACGCGATTCCGACCGGCAGCAACACCACCAGCAGCAGAATCACGATCACCGCGAGCAGGATCCCCTGAATCATTCGCCCTCCACCTCCGAGCCCGCCCATTCCTGCCTGGGCAAGCGATGCCGATGCAATTTGACGCTGCGGAAGAAGATGATACTCGTGACAGGAGCGGCATGCGCTGGAGGCTTGCGCGACGGTGGCATTCGGCGCATGGCAAACCGCACAATCTGCACGCGCGGGCATGAGCACATCACCCGTGTCGACGCTCTGCCGGACGGTCTTGTGGCACGATTCGCAATCCGCCGTCCGATGCGGACCATGTGTGAATTTTGCCGCGGTCAGCCACGTCGTGAGGATAATGGGAGGCGTAACCGCGAGTTGATCGCCACGCGGACGAACTTCATGGCACTGGCTGCATTTGTCGCGGAACACCAGCGCCGCTTTCTTGCGAAACGACTGCTGGTCTCCCTGCATCGGACGTCGCGCCGTGAGAATCCTGCGGACTTCCGCTTCTGATTTTCCAACGATCGCTCGCGCATCGGACGACAACGCGAACACGGCGCCATAGACGATCGTCGGATCGCCGCCATGCGGGACTTCTTCTTTCGGATAGCGATCGTCGAACGTCAGTCGATGGCAACGCTGGCAGTGTTGTTTGAAGTTGACCGTGACGGGATCGGTCTTCTCGCGCACGGTGGTCAGCGCATGACAGCTCGCGCACTGCAGCACTTCCCGTTTCCCCGAAGCATTGAACACGCCCCTCGGCGCCAGATGCAGTTTGTGATTGAACCGCAGCGTGTTCGCGTCTTTCGGATAAATGAAATCAGGATGCGAGCCACCGAAATCTTTGATTCGCGCGATTGCGTCAAAGGAGTACCTGCCGGCAAAACGCACGGACGCGAGCTCCGCGGTCGGGACGCGCACGTGTGCGGGCAGATTGGAGTGACACTCGACACAGGTCTGATTGGAAATGTCAGCGAGCCGCGTAGCGCCGCGATGTTCGGCGTGGCAACTGAAGCAATCCGGCGGATTCGCTTCGAAGCGGCCGTGCGGATGTTGCGGATGGCAGTCGAGGCACTTCGCGCTCGATACGCTCTGCCACGGGGTGTGGCACGCGGCACAATTCCCGGCCACCGGTTGTCCGAGCGCATCACGTGCACGCGCATGCGCGGATGAGAGTCCGCCCGGCATGAACGCGGTCTGCCGGCGCGGCTCGATGACCATGCCGATGATCGTCAATGCCACGATGAGCAGCAGCGCAGTCGCGCTGAGTTTTGTCAGCCACGGACGCGACAATCGATAGGCGGCGACATAGTCGATCTTCTTTGCCTTCACGACGCGTGCGCCAGGTGCGGCAACCGCGACGGCTGCGCGCTCTTCATCCTCTTCCACGAAAACCGCGGCCACGCGCGTCGTGAGCACGCGGAGGAAGAGCGGTTTCATCGGATCGGCGACCTGCACTTCGATGCGCAGATCGCCGATCTCGATCGCGTCCCCCTTACTGAGACGCGACGATTCGACCGGTTTCTTATTGACGTAGGTGCCGGTGATCGAGCCTTTGTCGGTGATCAGATAGCCAGCGGCATCACTCTCGACAATCGCATGCTCGAGCGCCACCGCAGGATTCTCGGAACGCAGTTCCTGATTCGTTCCGCGTCCGATGCGCAGCACCTCGCCCTGAATCTGCGTGAGCGTGAGATTCCGCCCGGCGACGCGCTGGATCAGAAAGCTCATGAAGCGATCCCGTTGTTGCTGGTTGCTGGTTGCTGGTTCGAGGTAATGCAGCGCACGACGCCCAGGCGCTGCCGCACCTTGAACCAGCAACCAGCAACCAGCAACATCACCACGGCGTCCTCCCGTAATAGAACACCGCCGCAATGTGCAGCGCCACGAACACGAGCAGCGCGATCGTGAACGGGACATGGATGTAGAGCCAGAACTCCATGACGTTCTTGTAGCGCTGCTGATAAATCAATCGCAGCAGCAATTCCTTGCGCTGTCGCGACACGACCAGCATCTGCCGCAACTCTTCCTGCTCTTCGCGCGGGACGAGCCCGATCAATCGCGCCCAATCCGCCGCGTCCTGGCTCTTGCGTCGAATGCGCGAGAGGATCAGCCGCCAGCCCGCGAGGCCACCGGGAGCGGTCTGTCGCAGCAATTCGTCATAGATGCGCTGAAACGGCGCGCTGCGCCCCGACGCAATGCGCGCCATGGAGCGTGCGAGTTGATTGAGCTGTTCGGCAATGTCGGCGACCGTGAGATTGCTCTCCACCTCGGTAAGAAGGCGCGGCACCATCACATAAAGAATCGCACCGAAAATCCCGCTGACGACGACGATCGCCGTCAATACAAACGCCGTCACCGCAACCTTGTCGTTGAATCGCCCGCCCGTGTGGAAAATGAGAACGACCAATACGAGCAGCCCGAGGTAGATGTGCGATTGCATCCATTGCTCGAGCGTTCCGAAGGTCGAGCGATACCAGCGCTTGCGGATGCCGAAGAACGCGAGCAGCAGAATGAGCGCGGTGCCGCCAATTCCGTACGCGAGACCGAGATCGGAGCCGCCATGGGGAAACTCGCGCCGCGCGTAATAGAAATAGCTGGCGCTGGTGCCCAGGAGGAGCACGATGAAGATCCGGCGCCAGAGGGGACCGCTGTTCGGTATAGACATGAATCAAGAAATTGAAAATTGAAAATTGAAAATTGAAAAACCGGAAGTTCGATCTCGCGGTCCGATCTTTCAAGTTTCAATTTTCAACTTTCAATTCATCTTTCGCCTCTGGAGATCACCAGTTCCTCCAGAGTTTCCCGATATTGCTCCGGCGTCAACCGGATTGCCGCTCCGGTCGGACAACCGCGTACGCACGCCGGACCGCCGCGGATATCGCGGCACAAATCGCACTTCACCGCTACGGTCTGCTCGACATCGCTCTTGTGGTCTTTGCCGAGTAGCGACGCGACCCACGAGAACAGCGTTTTCTTTGGCTCTTTGTGAACCATGAAGATGTTGTCGTAGGGGCAGTTGCGTTCGCAGTTGCCGCAGCCGATGCAGTTGCTTTTGATGTAGACCTCGCCGCGGGGATCGCGGGCGATTGCATCCGGCGGGCAGTCGAGCATGCAGAGGGGGTTCTCGCATTGCCAGCACGAATTTGGGGCGAGGAGGTTGTAGAGCTTGATGCCCGTGAGGGAAATGCGTGCCTGGCCATCGTCGTGGACGCCCGAACAGGCCGACACGCAGTTGCCGCAGCGGATGCATTTGTGCTCGTCGATGAGCAGGGTCTGTGTGCCCATGACGACTTCTTCGCGAATGAGGTCGCCGAGGATGTTGCCGGAGCCTGGGGTGGCCTCGGCGATGAGGCCGGCGATGCGGCGCTCTTCGAGCTTGCGCAATGGCGCTTCGCGCAGTTCGGGATGCGCGGCGAGGAAGTTCGCGAAGTCGCGCTTCGAGAGTTTGATGAGATCGGACGGGAAGATCGTGGTGACGGTCGCGGTGCGTGCGGCGTCGGAGAAGAGCGCCGCTTCGCCGAAGAAGTTGCCGGCGACGAGGTACGAAAGCACGACCTCCTTGTCGCCCGATTTCTTCGAGATCTTCACCATGCCGTTTCGGATCAGGTAGAACGTTTCGGCGTCGTCGCCCTGCTTGAAGACGACCGCGTCTTTGCCGAACGACGTCACGACCGCGCGATCGACGAGCTCACCCAATAGCGCCTCAGGGACACCCGGAAAGAGATAGCCGCCGAACGCGCGCAGCAGGAACGCCTGATCGACGAGCGCTTTTGCTTTCTGCGCATTCGAGAGAAGTTTGAGAATCGCCTTGCGCGGGATCTCGATCATGCGCGTCACGCCGACGGCGGTGGCGGTCGCGGTGCGGCGGCGTCCGGAGATGAGACTCATCTCTCCGAAGAAGTTTCCGGCCGTGAGCTCCGCGATCTGCACATCGCGCATCGACTGCTCGGCGCGCCGCGTCAATGCAACGCGTCCCGTGGCGATCACGAGGAAATCGTTCGTGTAGTCGTTCTGCCGGATGATCGTTTCGCCGTTCGCGTATTCGCGGACGCGCGTAGCGAGGAACGTTTCGCGCAGTTGTTGTTCGTCCGCGGATGCGAGCAACGGCACGCGGCTGCGGATCGACGCGATGCGCTCGCGTACCGAGCCTTCCCAGAATGGGAGTCGCTCCTTCAGCACCGCTTCATCCGCGGGCTCGACTTCGCGGCCCATCAGATGCTCGATCACTTCCCAGCCCTGGTTCATGCCGAGTTTGATGAGATCGCGGCCGCTCGCGGCGCCGATGAGGAAGAGTCCGGGCACGCTCGATTGATGGACGGGGCTGAGGATCGGACGCGCGTCATTGCCGTCGCCGGTGTAGCGGATGCCGACGCTCTCGAAGAATTTGCGCGGCGGATCGGCGCCGAGTTTGAGGAAAAGCAGTTCCGCGGGCACGCGCGTGACGTCGCCGCGCACGTTGAGATCGGAGTAGCCGTCGAACACTTCTCTCACGCCGGAGTTGAAGTAGATCGTCATGCGTCCGGCGGCTTGTCGCGAGAGCACTTCGCGCGTGAGGATCTCGTTCGCACGCGTGATCTCCGGGCCGCGCACGATGAGGCCGACGCGGTTCTCGTCCGACAACGCGATCGCAATCTCGAGCGCGGAATCGCCGGCGCCGACGACGAGGATGTCCTGTTCGACATGCTCTGCAGGATCGACGAGACGGTAGAGCACATGCGGCAGGCTCTCGCCGGGACATCCGAGCTTGCGCGGATTGCCCTGCGTTCCCATCGCCAGCACGACTTTGCCCGCGTCGTATCGCACGCCGGCGGATGTTTCGAGCAGGAAGCGGTCGCCTTCCCGCTTCATCGATTTCAATTCGGCGTTGAGCGCGACGTTCAGATCCTTGTCGTTCACGTAACGCTGCCATTCGTCGAGAATCGACTCGCGCGATCCGGCCTCGAACGGCAGATCGCCGCGCGCCGGAATCATCACCGGCTCGGCCATGACGAACTTGCGCGCCTGATAGCTGTAGATCGTGTCCGAAAGATGATCGGTGCGCTCGAGAAGAATGTACGAAAGACCGTTCGCCTGCGCGTGCGACGCGGTGGCCAGACCGGCCGGACCGGAACCCACAATCGCAAGGTCGTATCTCACGTACCCAACCTTACCTCGGGCTGCGTCTGCTCCCCCGCCTTTCCTTCGCGCGCGACGTTGAAGGTCATGATGATTTTGCCGAGGCGGATGAGATCACCGTCGGCGAGGAGGCGTCTGTCGGCGACGGGCTCGCCGTTCACGAATGTTCCGTTGCGGCTCTGCAGGTCTTCGAGGACGAAGCCTTCAGGCGTTCGCAGAATGCGTGCGTGATTCGAGGAGACGCTGCCGTCGGGAATCGAGATGGTATTGCCGGCCGCGCGACCGAGGGTGTAGGCGCTGTCGAGAAGCGGGTAGACATTGTCGGGTGTGCCGTCGGGCGTGAGCGAGCCGACGAGCGTGCGGCGTCGACCAGCGGTCGTGCGCTTTCTCAGTTGCGGATCGGTCTTCTGCTGCAGCGTCGGCATCTCGGGCGCGATGACTGTGACGAGTCCGATTTTCACGAGATGGCGAAGGCGGTCCGAGACGTCCTGCTTCGGCGCGCCGAGGTCGCCGACGATGTCTTTGAAGGAGCGTCCGGAGGAGAGACGGAAGAGCAATTTGAACTGATCGCCGGTGAGGCTGACCTGCTGTTGCAGCAATGGATCGTCGACGACGCGGAACATCGTCAGGTCGGGATAGAGGCCTGCGGATTCGGCGCGGCGCTTCGCTTCCTCACGCAACGCGGGAAGCTCGAGCGCGAGCGGCGTGACGTTGTTCGGCAGGATGACGGAATCGGTGAGGTTGAACGTACCGGCGTGCCAGTCGAAGAGATCGAGCACGGCCTCGCGCGGATCGGTGCGATCGGACTCAACCCAGACGATCAGGTCGCCGACAAAGAAGAGCCGCGCGCGACGGCCAGCGGCCTCGAAGTCGAGCGTTCCGCTTTCCCCCCGCCCGCACAGGAATGAGAGAAGTTCCGCGACACTGAAGTGTCGCAGACTGCCTTGCAGCACCGCCTGCATGATCGAGCTAAGTGTAACGTAGCGAACAACCCCTCATCCGCCTGCGGCACCTTCTCCCCTCACCAGGGGAGAAGACCGAGAGCAACTCACCACAACTCTTCGATTGGTTTGTAGGCTCCGTATTGGGATTCGGGCACGTACTCGAATCCGCGGCCGAGCGGATCGTCCGTGCGCGTGGTCGTGTAGTCGATGCCCAGCGCCGAGTAGATCGTGCAGGCGATGTCCTCGGTACGCACATCGCGATTGGCGCTCCAGCCATAGTCATCGATGGCACTTCCCTGCGCGTCGGTCTTGCCGATGATGCGTCCGCCCGCGGTGCCTCCGCCGGCGAAGACGCTCGCGTTGCGCAGGTAGTGATCGCGGCCGAGTTGTCCGCTGAGCGGACCGACCGTGCGACCGAACTCGCTCACGACGACGACGAGCGTGTCACCGAGGATGTTCATCGAGGTGAGATCGGTGAGCAGCGAGCCGAGTGCGGCGTCGAGTTGGGCGCATTGCACGTAGAGCGATTGTGCGGCGTTGTGATCGTAGATATCGGAGTGATGATCCCAGCCGCCCATCGTGGCCTGCACGAAGCGCGTGCCTTTGCCCGACGCGACGAGGTTGCGCGCCACGACGAGCGAGTCGCCGAAGTTCGAGCCGCCGTAGCGCGTGTGCTCTTCTTCGCTGAACGAAAAGAGCGTGTTGATTCCCGGCGCGTCCATCAGGACCTTCGACTGATCGTAAAAGTCGTTCATGTCCTTCGATGCTTTGCCGAGCGAGCCGCTCTCGCGCGCGACGTCGAGTTGATGGAGGAGATCCCAGCGTCGCGAGAAGCGCGTCGCCCCTTCGGGATGCGCGAGGGTCGACAGTCCTTCCGCTTCGGTCTGCACGCCGAACGGCGCGTACTTCGCGGGCAGGTAACCGCACGTCGGGATGCCACCGGAGTTGAGTGCGATGAAGCCCGGCAACACATCAGAAGGAGTACGCAACACTTGCGATTCGAGGGAAACGACGGCGCCGATGTGCGGCGCGATCGCGCCCGTTGCACCGCCGGGATTGCGGATGATCTGCGCCCACGTCTGTCCGAGCGCATGCACTGCTGCCCACGCCAATCCGCTGCGCACGATGCTCAGTTTGCCGAGGTGCTCAGCGGTCTTCGGCATGAGCCCCTGCGGCCAGCGCACGTCGCCGTACGACGTCGGCGCGAGATCGAGCGGCGTCCATGCGCCTTCTTTCAGATCCCACATGTCGGTCTGGCTCGGCGCGCCGGAGAGGAAAATGAAGATGCAGCTCTTCGCGGTGTTGAGCAGTGTCGGCGTTTCGTAGGTCACACCGCCGAGGAGGAGGCGCGGCTCGAAGACGTCGGCGAAGTACGAGGCGACGATGCCGGTGCCGGCGATGCGAAAGAAGTGGCGGCGCGAGAAGCTCATACGAAGAGAAACTCCAGACTGTTGAGCAACACGAACTGCAGATCCTCGGCGCGTTCGTTGAGCGCTCCGGCGCGGAGGTAGTCGATGGCGGTCTGCCGCTCGGACGCCGTGGGTCGGCGCGAGAGCGTGGCGAGATAGAGCTGATCGGCGATCGTGCCGGGATCGGATGTCGACGCCAGCACTTTCGCGACGGTGGAGTTGACGGTCGAGCGTCGCACCCGTGTCGTGACGACACCGTTGTTCATCATCGCCAGCGCTTGCGTGATCGCGCCGTCGTTCGTGCGCGCGACGGAATCGCGATCGCCACGACCGAACTCGTTGAGGAAGAGGCTGGCCGGGCTGCGACGCGCTTCGAGCGGATCGGGAAGCTGCATCGCCTTCTGCACATTGCCGATTCCCACAACCTGCATTTGCAGTGGGACGGAGGTCGCGGTCGTGACTGCGTCGAGTAGCGCTTCAGCGGAGAGACGGCGTGGCGAGCGTCGCGCGAAGTACGTCGGATCGGGATGCGTGCCGCTGTACGTCGATGAGAGTTGATAGGTGTTCGAGAGTGCGATCGTGCGTAAGAGGCCGCGGAGGTTGTAGCCGCTGGCGATGAACTCGTCCGCGAGTGCTTCGAGCAGTTCGGGATGCGATGGTTGCGACGTGAGTCGCGCGAGATCGAACGCGTTGACGGGATCGACGATGCCGATTCCGAACATCTCTTTCCAGAGATAGTTCACGGTGGCACGCGCGAACTGGCGATCGGCGGTGAGCATGCGGGCGTACGCGGCGCGATACGGCTCGCCCGGTTTCGGTTGCTCGCCGGTGGTGAGGAACGCGGGCGTGACGGTGTTCGGTTGTCCCGCGGCAGGTGCGCGCGGCGTCTTGTTGCCGTCGTTTGTGTTGAGTTGGTACGTGCCGTTCGGGATGAGGCTGACGTTGTACTGAATGGGGTCCGCGTTCGGATTGGCGGGATCGACGTAGCGCGAGCCGCGGATGCGAGTACGCGAGAAGAACGCGGCCATCTTCCAGAAGTCTTCGCGCGACTTGCCGCGCAGATAGATGTTCACGAGCTCGAGATGGCCGGGACCGCCGTGGCAGGAGAGGCAGAGCAGCGGGATGCCGAGGAACTTCTCGGCGGAGTGGGCGGCGAGGTTGTCGTACGTGTCCTGCGGCGGGCCGTTGCGCTGCAGCTGGCGCACGATGTAGTTCGTGACGCCGACGGTGAAACTGTCGCCCTCCCCTGCCAAGTCTTCGCGCACCATCGCGTCGTACGGCTTGCCGGTGCGGATCGATTCTTTGATCCACTGATAGTGCACGTTGCGGCCGAGGTAGTACTGGCGAACGGCGTCGGACGCTTGCACGTTCTGTACGAGATCGCCGTACCACATCGTCCAGCGATCGACGAACGCGGAGGAGTTGAGCAGGTCGTCGATCTTGCGCGCGCGCTTGTCGATGCGCGGGTCGTTGACGAACGCGTCGACCTCGGTGGCGAGCGGGATCGTGCCGGTGAGATCGACCGTGACGCGTCGCAGGAACTCTTCGTCTTTCGCGAGCTGCGCGGGGACGATGCCGGCGGTCGACAGCTTCGCGCCGACGTGCGTATCAATGAAATTGGCCACCGGGAGTGTGCCGCCGGAGGCTGGTTTTCCCACCGCGCGCCGGCGTGAATCGCCGGAGGCATGCACCACTCCCATCAGCAGGAGCACCACGGCAACGATGCGTTTCATGCTGGATGGACGGCGGCCGGCACGTGCGCGTTTACACGGCAAATAAAAAGGGCGCTCCGGAGAGCGCCCTTTCGGTTCAAAACGTAGGACGGAGGGTTACGGCGTGGGGAGCGCGCACGCGGCGCCACCGCTGAACTGATTCGGCGGCACGGTGGTCTTCCGCGCGGCCGTTGCCGTGGTGATGTTGTTGGTGGCGATGAGGTAGTTCGCAACCGCGATGAGGTCGGTACCGGAGCCGGCATAGCCCGGCAGCGAGAACGTCGTACCGGCGGATGTCGGGTTGTTAACGACCCGGATCTGCGCGCTGAAGGCACCAGTGACGGTGTTTCCGGTGATTCCGGCGCAGGTGGCGTTCGTGTCTGCCGCGACAGCACCCGACTGCACGTTGATGCCGTTCAGTGCACCGGCGACCGGCTCGTCGATGGTGTTGTTCGTGATGGTGGCGTTCATCGCGCCGCTGCCGTTGCTGCCGCGTACGCGGATGCCCACCGCGTCAAACTGCCGAACGATGTTGTTGTCGATCAGCGTGTTGAAGGTGTTCGCGCCGAGGGCGATTACCTGGATGCCGCCGCAACCGCCGCCGCAAACCGCGCCCGAGTTCGGGACGCCCGATGCACCGATCGTATTACCGGTGATCGTCGCCTCGCCTGCCTGGCCGGATGCTGCAGTACGGTTCACGGTGATCGCGATACCGGTGTTGAACGTCGAGATGTTGTTCGTGATGTTCACGTCGATCGGACCGGCCGTCGTCTGGATCGCGATCGAGGCAGCGTTGTTCGTGAACGTCGTGCTGTTGACCGTGACCGCCATCGCTCCGGCGGCACTGTTCAACGTCTGCACGGCGGTCGAGAAGTTGCCGCTGAACGACGAGCCCTGAACGTTGAGGCTCGACGCCGTCGGCACGGCGCTCGAAACGACGACACCCTGCGCGCCGGAGTTGTTGATGTTCATCGACTGCAACGTCACGCCGCCCGCGTTGGTGGCGCTGACACCTACGCCGCTCATCGCGCTGATCGTGCCGCCCGAGCCCGCACCGCCCGTGCCGGTGACCGCGAAGGTTCCGGGCGTGTTCGAGAGCACGATGCCGTTGACGGCGTTCGTTGCGTTGACCGCGGTGAGACCGCTGCCGCCGAGGGTGAGGTTCGTCAGATTCACGACGGCGCCGTTCGTCGTCGAAACCGAGCCGCCGTTGAAGGCCAGCGAGCCGCTGCCGGTGCCGACGATGCCGGTCGAGCCGGTCGTCGTCACGTTGACATTGTTGGCGGTGATGCTCGGCGTACCGCCATTGATCGTTACGCCGATGCCGCCCGGCGCCACGGTGACGTTCGTCAGCGTGAACGCGCCAGTGGTGCTCGTCAGCACGAGACCATCGCTGCCGCCGCTGATGCCGACTTCGCTGATGGTGCCGCCCGCAACGGCGCTGCCGGTGATGCCGGAGGCGAGTGCGGCGACGTTGAGTCCTGCGACGGTGTTGCCCGAGGCGAGGACGATCGTGCCGCCGAGCGTCGGACGGACGGTGGCCGGAGCCAGCGTGTACGGACCGACGACCAGCGGAACGCCTGAACCGATCAGGAGCTGACCGTTCTTGAGGAGAATGCCGGTGGCCTGCGCGCCCTGCGCGACGTGGATGTAGTCATTGGCGAGCGATGCAGCCTGCGCCTGTCCGATCGAGGCGAACGGATCGGGTGAGCGACCTGACTGCGGTCCAGCCGCGGCCGGATTCACGTACCAGACGCGCGCGGAGACCGAGATCGTGACCGTGGCGGTCGCGGAGGCGATGCCGTCGCTGACCGTGTAGTTGAAGGTGTCGACGCCGGTGAAGCCGGTGGCGGGGAGATAGTTGAACGAGCCGTTCGGCAGCATCGTCACGGTGCCGCCGTTCGCCGAGGTGGCGTCGGAGGCGGAGACGGTGAGCGGTGCGGGACCGGCGTCCGGATCGGTGTCGTTCGCGAGCACGCTGCCGGCGACGACGGCGGCCGGATGCACGGCAGGACCGGTACCGACGCGGAGCTCGGTGTTGCCGACGCCGGTGAACGAATCACCAGCTGCGGTCGGAGGTAGGTTGACGATGTTGATCGTGACCGTGGTCGGAGCGGACTGCGCCCCCGACGTGTCCTGTGCGCGGTACGTGAACGAATCGGTTCCGAGCGTCGGGCCGGTGTGCGTGTACGAGAACGAGCCGTCAGGATTCAGCGTCAGCGAGCCCTGCGTCGTGCTCGTGACGAGGACGGCGATGAGACCGTCGTTCTCCGGATCGGTGTCGTTCAACAGCACGCCCGGAGCCGGCACGTTGAGCGTGCCGTGGAACGTGACCGAGTACGGACCGTCGGGATTCGCGGTCGGCGCGTCGTTGACCGGGGTGATCGTGATGGTGACGGTGGCGATGTTCGAGTTCGCCGTGCCGTCATTCGCGCGATACGTGAAGCTGTCGGTCAGCGTCTCGCTGCCGTTGTGGACGTAGGTGAACGAGCCGTCCGCGTTGAGCGTGAACGACGACGCGTTGGCAGGACCGGAGACGAGCACCGCGGTGAGCGGGTTGTTCTCGGCGTCGGTGTCGTTCGTGAGCACACCCGGCGCGGGCACCGTCAGCGTGCCGCCTTCGTTGACGCCGTATGCGTCGTTGAGCGCGACGGGCGCGTCATTGACCGGTGTGATGGTGATGGTGACGGTGGCGACATTCGAGTTCGCGGTGCCGTCGTTCGCCATGTAGGTGAAGCTGTCGGTGGTCGTCTCGCTGCCGTCGTGGACGTACGTGAACGAGCCGTCCGCGTTCAGCGTGAACGACGACGCGTTCGCGGGACCTGCAACGAGCACCGCGTTGAGTGTGTCGTTCTCCGGATCGGTGTCATTCGCGAGCACACCCGGCGCCGGAAGCGTGAACGTTCCACCTTCGGCCACCGAGTACGGTCCGTCATTCACGGCCGTCGGCGCGTCGTTCACGCCGGTGATCGTGATGTTGACCGTGGCGACATTGGAGTTCACCGTGCCGTCGTTGGCCATGTAGGTGAAGCTGTCCGACGTCGTCTCGCTGCCGTTGTGGACGTACGTGAACGAGCCGTCCGCGTTGAGCGTGAACGACGACGCGTTCGCCGGTCCGCTCACGAGAACCGCGGTGAGCGTGTTGTTCTCAGCATCGGTGTCGTTGCCGAGCACACCCGGGGCAACGATCGTCAGCGTGCCGCCTTCAGCGACGGAGTAGGCGTCGTTGACTGCGACCGGCGCGTCGTTGACCGGCGTGATGCTGATCGTGACGGTGGCGACGTTCGAGCTCGCCGTGCCGTCGTTGGCCATGTAGGTGAAGCTGTCCGACGTCGTCTCGCTGCCGTTGTGGACGTACGTGAACGAGCCATCCGCGTTCAATGTGAACGACGACGCGTTTGCAGGACCAGTGACCAGAACCGCGGTCAGCGAGTTGCCTTCTGCATCAGTGTCATTGCCGAGCACACCAGGCGCCGGCAGCGTGAACGTGCCACCTTCTGCGACCGTGTACGGACCGTCATTGTTGGCGACCGGCGCGTCATTGACCGGCGTGATGCTGATCGTAACCGTGGCGATGTTCGAGTTCGCCGAGCCGTCGTTCGCGCGATACGTGAAGCTGTCCGTCGTCGTCTCGCCGCCGTTGTGGACGTACGTGAACGAGCCGTTCGGATTCAGCGTGAACGAAGACGCGTTGGCCGGTCCAGTGACCAGAACCGCGGTCAGCGAGTTGCCTTCGGCATCGGTGTCATTGGTGAGCACGCCCGGAGCCGGCAGCGTGAACGTGCCGCCCTCGGCGACCGAATACGGACCGTCGTTGTTCGCGACGGGCGCATCGTTCACCGGCGTGATCGTGATCGAGACCGTGGCGATGTTCGACGTGAGCGTTCCGTCCGAGACCTGATAGGTGAAGCTGTCAGACGTCGTTTCGCTGCCGTCGTGGACGTACGTGAACGAGCCGTTCGGATTCAGCGTGAACGACGAGGCGTGCGCGGGACCGCTGACCAGAATCGCGGTCTTCGTCGGTCCATCCGGATCGGTGTCGTTCACGAGCACACCCGGCGCGGCGAAGTTGATCGTGCCGCCCTCCGCGACGGTGTACGCATCGTTGTTCGCGACCGGCGGATCGTTGACCGGCGTGATCGCGATCGTGACCGTCGCGGTGTTGCCGGTGAGCGAGCCATCGGACGCGGCGTATGTGAAGCTGTCCGTCGTCGTCTCGCCGCCGTTGTGCACGTAGGTGAACGAGCCGTTCGGATTCAGCGTGAACGAGCTGGCATTCGCAGGCCCGGTGACCAGGACCGCGGTCATCGGATCGCCATCCGGATCCATGTCGTTGCCGAGCACGCCCGGAGCCGCCACGTTCAGCGTACCGCCCTCGGCGACCGTGTAGAGATCGTTGCTCGCGATCGGTGCGTCGTTGCAGTTCGGGATCGTCTCACCCGACGGGAGCGACGGCATCGCAGGCGAGCAGTTGCTCGCGGTGGTGGGATACGGGCCGACCGGGCTGCCGTTGGTCGGGAACGAGCTGCCGGAGGTCGAAACCGTCGTGCAGTAGGTGAGCGAGATCGTGCCGCGCTTCGAGGAGCTGACTGCGCTGCCGGTCGGGCGCGCGTCGCCAACACCGCTCTGCCACGTCACGGAACCGCCGTACGAACGAACGGCGATGGAACCGCCCTTTCCGTTGTTTCCGCCGATGGCGCGAATGGTCGCGGTGTTGAGCGTGACGTTGCCCTTCGCACTGACGTTGATCGAGCCACCGTTGTTGTTGCTCGACGTGGCGCCGGCGTGGAACGCGTTGCCGGATGCAATGACGGTCGAATTGAGCGACATCACGCGGATTGCGCCGCCTGTGGTGTTGCTGCCGTTCTGATTCGCCGTGACGCTGTAGAAAGGAGACACGCCGGTCGGTCCGAGGACCTGAATGCCGGCCGGTGCGAAGAGATCGACTTTGTACGATGCGGCGTTGCCGCTGGTCGAGTCGGCGCGAAGAACGCCGAAGCGAAGGTTCGCGGGGATGGCGAGCACGAGGTCGCGGGTGTCGACGACGAGCGTCGTGCCGGAACGCACGGAAACCGCGCTGGTCGAACCGCCTCTCGCGACGGATGCGATGAGGCCGCGGACCTGGATGCCGCAACCTTCGACGAGGACGCGGCTGCTGCCGGCGTTCTCACCCTGCGAGACGATCGTGGCGAAGCCTTCGACGACGACCGCGGGCTCGGTGTTGGTCGTCGAACGGATCGTGATCGCGCCGCCTTTGGCGTTGCTCGATCCACCGGTCACGACCTCGCCGTTGTAGCGCGATCCGAGGCTGAGAGCGCGGGTCGGCGCGGATGCGATCAGACCGTTGGCGTTGATCTGGCCACCGCTCACGACGGTGATCGTGCCGCCGTTTCCGCCCTTCGATCCCGAGAACACCGAAGTGTTGGGGGCGAAGGTGGTCGTGCCGCCGATGTTCATCGCGATGTTGCCGCCGGCGGGCGTGCCTTCGTTGGCGCTGGAGATCTCGGCCGCATTGAGGAACAGCGGGCCGTTCGACTGCATGGAGAAGTTGCCGCCGACGTTGAACGTGATGTTCCCGCCGGTGCCGCCGCCGCGACGGTTTTCCGCGTAGATGCCGGAGCCGGGCAACATCGTGAAGTTGCCGCTGACGTCGAACCGCATCGCACAGGCGCTGGCGTTGCCGGATCCGTCGTCGAGGCAGTTGATGTTGCCCAGCACGGTCAGGTTCCCGTCGTCGACGGTGAAGATGCCGTTGTCGGCGCCGTCATGATCGAGCGAGGAACCGTCGAGGTAGGAAAAGTTGACGTTTCCGCTGACCGTCACGTCATCGGCGAAGGCCGGAATGGTGAGGGCGAGGGTAGCCAGGAGCAGACAAAGGGAACGGTGCCGCACGAAGGCGTACATCACATGTCCTCCAAGACGAAACACGGATTGCGGTTATCAGGCAGCCTGCGAAAGCTGATTTTTTGCCGGACCGGGTGGATGATACGCCAGGAACCAAAGCGAGTCATCCTCCCTTCCGTAAAAATTCACAGCAACATCGAACATTCGATCCTGCAACAGGGTGTGCTAAAACGAATCTCGTCGTCCACTTTTCTACCGCAGGGAGAAATCGATCTTGGAGCTGCAAGACTTCACCGCAGAAAACATGCACCCGCACATCGGAACGACGTTCCACGCCACGATCGACGAGCAGGACGTGCCGCTCGTCCTGGAGAAGGTCAACATCGTTCTGGAGAAACACATCGAGCCGAGAATGAAACGCGACGCGTTCAACCTGCTCTTCTCCGGACCGAAAGACATCTACATCAAGCAGGGTGCGTATCCGATGACGCACGAAGGCCTCGGCGGGCCATGGGACATTTTCATCGTACCGATCTCCCGCTACGACGACGGCCGCTTCCACTTCGAAGCGATCTTTACGTAGAAGCCGCGGGCTCGGCACCCTCGGGACGCCACTCCATCAGCCAGTAGACGCCGTGCTCGTCGATCTTCTGGAACCCGAGGCGCTCGTAGAGACGCATGGCCGGGTTGTATTGCTCGACATGGATGCTGACTGCCTGCTTCGCGGCGGCAGCGCGCTCGAGGATGTCGGCAAGGATGATCGAGCCGACGCCGGTGCCGCGATACTCGGGAGCGAGGACGATGTCCATGATGCGCACGTCGTCGCGTTTCTCATGGAGGTAGAGTCGGCCCGCAGGAGCGCCGTCGACGAGGATGATCGAGTAGACGGCGCCGACGTAGTTGTTCTTGTAGTGCAGCGTCTGCGCGTGGAACTGCATCCGCAGAAACTGCTCCTTCTCCTCGTCAGTCCACGGCACGACTTCCATCTCCGGCGCGCGCGTGCTGGCGTAGAGCCCGTAGAGGAGCTCCTTGTCGTCGTCGGTCTCGGGGCGGAATGAGATTCTCTCGCGCATGTCCGTCACTCCTCTCAGAAACACGATTTCGCGGCCTCGATGCTGCCGCTGACGTTCGATTTCGCTGCATTGTTGCGCACGGCCAGTCCGTTCGTCACGGACGCCGCGGTCGCACCGGGATCCACGCCGGCAAATGCGAGGATCGCGTTGCCGCGCGCGCTCGCGGCGATGGCGTTGCCGCCTCCCTGTGCGTCCCACGCTCCGGTGATGCGGTTCGCGGAAACGTCCGCGCAGAGGCGCGCGGTGTCTTTCGATCCTGCTCCGGCCTGCATTGCGATGGCCTGCAGGACGTCCTTGCCGTGTGGTTCGGCAATGGTGTTGCCGCTGATGATCGCGGCGACGTTCGACGTGCCGCGCGCATTCACGCGGATGCCGTAGCCGTCGACCTGCCGGATGGTGTTCTCGCGGATCGTAGTCTGAAGCGAGCCGCCGCGTGTCGCGACGACGGAGATGCCGCTGCACGTTCCGCATTTCGCGCCCGAACCCGCGACACCGCTTTCCCCGATCGTATTGCCCGAGATCGTTCCGCTGCTCGTGCCGCTGCTGAATGCGACATTGACATTGATCGCCGCGCCGGTCGCGCCGCGGATGCGATTGTTCTGGATGCGGTACTGCAGGCGCGACTCGGCGCTGCCGCCCAGATGAATCGCCGACCCGGAACCGGCGAAGCGGCTGTTGTTGACGAACAGCTCGAGCTGCGACTTTCCGCCGGGAAGCACGTGCACGGCATCCGAGTAGTGCTCGACGAAGTCCGAGTCGTCGATGGCGAGCGAGAACTTGGCGTCGTTTGCAAGCTCGACGAGCACGCCCTGCTGGCCGTTACCCGACGGCACGCCGTCGAAGCGGCTCTTGTGAATCTCGAGCGTTCCCTCGCCGTCGCGATTGAGGATGAAGAGCTGGCGCGACGCACTGTCTTTCACCGACGAGTCGGTGATGGTCGAGCGTCCGTGGAGACCGCGGATCACGATGCCGTGCTCGCCGGCCTCGTCGCCTGCATTTTCGACGGCCACGCGATCGAGCGTGAGTCCGGTCACACGGTCGCCGAAGATGCCGGCCTGGCCGCTGCTGCTGATCTTCACGTTGCGCAACAGCACGTCGGTCGCATCGCTGAGATACACCGACGCGCCGCAGTCGAGCTCCTTCTCCTCGGAGAGGTTGGAGCATGGCGGCGTCGCTTTCGCGAGCGCGGCGGTTTTCTCGATGACGAGATCCTGCAGCGTCACGCCGGACGATCTCACGATGCTGACGCCGCGCGCGCCGATGTTGCGCAGCGCGCCTCCGTCGACGCGGAACGTCCCGGGCGCGTTCTCGATCGAGATCCCGCGTGCCACGCCTCGGAGTCCGCCGGTTGCGGAGATGGATTTCAGATAGATGGCGATGCCGGTATCGGCGATGTCGACGGCCGTGGCGTCCACCGTCGTGATCGTCGACTCGCTGGCATTCATCGTCACGCGAGACGAGCTGCGCACCACGAGCGCGCGTGAGCCTGCGGTCTTCAGGCGCAGAGGTTCGTCAAACGAGTACTCGCCCTGGTTCTGCTCGAGCGCGACTCCCTCGCTGACGCCGTTGATCACCGTGATCGTCGAGCCCTGCCGAAAGTGGATCGCGCCGCCAGTGCGTCTGCGAATGGTGAGCGCTGATCCCGATTGCGCCGTGAGCGGCGAACGAAGCAGTTCGATGTTCGCGTCCCCGCCTTCAATGGCAACGGCAACACCTTTCGACGTTTCGAGCGCGACGTCCGTGATGAAGATGTTGCCGCCGGCATTCAGCACAACGAGCGCGCGGGCGGAGACGCTGTGCAGCTTCACGCCGATCACGCTGCTGCCGGTGGTGAGCTCGACCGCGTCGCCGTGCTCGCCATCGATGGTGGGCGGCGCGGCGAGATCCGGTAGACCCGCCGGTACAGCGATTCCACGCGATGCGAGCTGCGCCGCGATGGCGGCGCCATGTCCCGCGAGCAACTGGTTCTCACGCAATGCGACGCGCTCGCGATACGGCCCCGATCCGCGGAACACGTAGATCACATCCCCCGCACTCGAATCCTCGACAGCCTTCGCAATCGACGCGAATGGCGTGCTCATCGAGCCGTCGCCGTCGGACGCGTTGTTGTTGACGAACCAGATCCGCGGCGCGGCGGCGGCAGTGAGACTGCCGAGCAGAAAAACGGCGGTCAGGAGAGAGCGGAGGAGCGGCAGGGGCTTGAAGGGCAAGGTCGTTCGGGAGCCCAAACGAGCGACGGCCCGCGAGAGTTCCCGCGGGCCGTCGTCGAAGAGAAGTTGTTGGATCAAACCGCCGCGTAGTCGACGCTGAGCGCGATGTACTCGAACGCGACCGGACGGCCGTGGCGCGACAGCACGCCAGCCGAGAGATCGTTCGCACTGCGATCGACGAGGACCGAGCTCCAGTCGGGCTGGGGCTGGGACGACGACTCGCGCAGTGCGATGAAGTACATGCCCGGACGCAGACGCGCGTCACCACGCTCGCCGCTCGAGAGACGGCAAACGGTGTCCTTCTGCTGCTCGAGTTTGGCGAGCTCCGGAAGCGCATTGGACGCGGCCGAGCTGCGCGCAAACGACAGCAGACCGCCGAGGCGTCGCGACGGGGCGGCATGGAGAACGTTGCGCTCGACCGCGAACGGAAGCGTACCGTCCGCATGGAGCGCCGCGGTAAACGACGCGCGCGGACTGACGATGCTGCGGCCCTTCGCGTCGAGGCTGTACGACCACGCCAGGAACGGCGCGGCATTCGGAGCAAAGGTGCTGAAGCGGATCGATGCCGGAGCAGTCTCGCGCGCCTCGGGACGCCAGAGACCGTGGACCGTCACCCGCGCGCCGTTGCGGTCGAAACCACGATCGGCGAGCCGGAGCGACTGCGCCGCGATGAGGCGCGAGGAGTTGCCGGAATCTGTCCCTTCCGTCGGCTCGGCATAGCCGACCGACAGGACGGCACCACCAACCGGCGATGCAATCGCACGGACGGTGGCGGACGCCACGCTGGAGGTGGCGGCACAGACGACGGCAGCGGACCCGAGGACCAGAAAGTCACGCCGAGGAAGAGCCCACTTCTCTCTCTCGGTCTCGAGGTCATTGATGCTGCGGTTGGACATTGGTTCTCCTGTTGATCTCTCTCTCGTCTCGAGAACGGGGCCGGCTGACAACAGACTACGGACGCGGGGGGAAGACTCCCTGCAGCGCAATGCAAAAATTGAGCGTGAGGTACGGCATCATGTTGTTGTGCGGCAGTGAGCCGCCGGCTGGCGCGAGCGCCTGCGGTGCAAACATTACCACCGGCGCGACCGTATTCGAATACGGCGATCCGCCCGTTGCGCGCGTCAGAATGACCGGCTCGGCGGGGTCCGGACCGAAGATGTTGCCCGGCTCGATGCCGTTCTCGAGAGCGTGCGTATGCAGCGGCATTTCGGAGACCAGCAGATTGACGTTCTCGGTGCCGCCTGTCTGGCCGAGGTCGTACAACGACAGACCCTGGCCCTGCCCCGGATGGATCACGCCACTGCCCTGGCAATCCGGAAGTGCGAACGTCGACTTGCCGTCACCGCCGTAATACGTGCCCAGCAGCGAGAACAGCGCGGTGTTCTGCGAGAGCGGCAACAGCTGCCCATCGCAGAACGCCCAGCCTTTGGGAGGGAAGTTGAATGGAAAGATGCGGACCTCTGCGACAAATGGATCTGCCATGGTTCTTCCTCCCTCTCTAGGTCTGCGACGGGAACAGCCCGAACAGAGAAATGATGTAGTTGATGCAGATGTACGGCTGCAGGTTCGTGTGCGGCTGACTACCGCCAGCGGGACTGATCGATGCGGCGTTGAACGTAGCTTCGGGCGCAAACCCTGCGACCGCATACTCCACCTGGCCGGAAACGGCGAAGAGATTTCCCTGCGGGCTGGTCTGCAGCGCGCCGTTCGACGTACCGATCAGCGTGTGCGTGTGATTCGGAATCTGCTGTACGGACAGCGTGACCTCTTCCACGCCGGCCGCCTCGGCCAGCTGGAAAGTCTGGCCACCGGGGCCGTTGCCCATGTGGATGGGAACGCGGCTCTGGAGATTCGGAAGGGCGAACGTCGACTCACCGTCGCCTCCGTATGTGGTGCCGAGCAGGACGAACATCGTGTCGTTCTGAGAGATCGGAATCAGCTGGCCATCGCAGAACATCCACCCCGCCGGAGCGAAGTTCCCCGCGAACATGCGGATCTCGCCAATGAATGGTTGTGCCATCGGTTTCCTCCTAGTTCTGGGACGGGAAGATCCCCTGCAGTGCAATGCAGAAGTTCAGCGTCAGGTATGGCTGCATGTTCTCGTGTGCCTGGCTTCCGCCGACACTGGAGACGCTGCTGGCAGCGAATGCCGTGAGATTGGTGATGTTGTTGCTGTAGATGGTGAGGTTGAACAATGCCGGAACATTGCCCGTGGGCACTGCCTGCGTGCCGACCGTGGACGTGCCCTGGAGGAAGTGAAGGTGCTGGGGCATGGTCTGCTGAGTGATGGTGACGGCGGTCGTACCGGCAGCCTCACCCAGCGCATGGCCGGCGCCGACGTGAATCGGCACGCGTCCCTGGAGATTGGGTAACGCGAACGTGGTTTGACCGTTACCCCCGTAGGTCGTTCCCAGGAGCGAAAAGAGCGCCTGATTTTGATTGATGGGCAGAAATTGCCCGTTACAGAACGCCCAGCTCTTTGGGGGGAAGTTGAAACTGAATATCCGGATCTCGGACAAAAATGGCTCGGCCATTGAGCACCTCCCTTGATTGTTGATGGTGGCGGATCGGACCGCCGGGAGTATCGCACAAAGTCACTGATACGTCACCCCGCCGGTAAACAAAAAAATGGACGACCGCGCGGTCGTCCATTTTTTTGTTTACCGGCGGGGTGACGTA
>DASYLL010000407.1:0-22417 GCA_036009605.1 Thermoanaerobaculia bacterium
GAGCAGGCGACTCCTGCGGCTTCGGCGTGGGACGATGCGGACGAACTGCCGTTCGAGGCGACGACGCCCGCGGCGAAGATGCCGGTCTGGGATGCTCCTCCGCCGATCAATGCTCCGGCCGCGGAAGAGCCGGAGTGGGGCTTCGACGAGGCGCAGATCGAAGCCGCGCGTGGCTCGATGCCCGCGGCTGCCGTTCCGAAGCTGCACAACGAGAAAGAGCGGCCGGGACGCTTCGGTCTGCTGGTCGCGCTGATGGTGATTGCGATCGTCGCAGGCGCCGGCTACTTCGGATTTCTCTGGTGGCAGGGGAGAGAAGACGCAGCGGTTCCGGCGGTTGCCGAAAGCACGCCTGCGCCGGTCACGACCAGTGCATCTCCGGTCACGACGACGACCGCGCCCGACACGATGGTCGATCTCGCGCCGCCGATGACCATCACGGCCGCTCCCGCTCCTGCAACGACCACCATCACGGCTCCGCCGCCGGTCGCCACCGCGGCGACCGCTTCGGTGGAGCCGTCGCCCACTCAGGCGCTTCCGCGCGTCACTGCGCGTACGCCGGTAACGACGCCAGCGGCCAGCACGCCGGGACGCGAGCGTCTCGACGCAATGGCGCGTCAGTACGCATCGAATCCGAGCGGCAACTTCACTGTGCAGATCCAGATCCTCTGCGACGCCGGCAACCTCGACAAGCTCACGCGCACCGGCGGCGAGAACGTCTGGTTCGTCCCGCAGCCGATCGGCGAGCGCTCCTGCTATCGCGTCTTCTGGGGTCGCTACAGCACGCGCGAACAGGCGCAGCAGGCGCTCGCGCAGATCCCGGCTGGAGTTCGCGATCGCAACTCCGCCGTGAAGGCGGTTCCGAAGGGCTAACACCTCATGCCGTGGCTGATCGACGGCAGTAACGTCCTCGGCGCCATGCGCGTCGATCGTCACGGCGACGAAAGCAAACGCGGTCTCGTGCGACTGCTTGCCGGCTTTGCGCGAGCGAACAAAACGCGCGTCACCTGCGTCTTCGATGGTCCCGAGCCGCACAGTTTCGCGCGTCATCTCGGCGCGGTTTCGGTGGCGTTCAGTGCGGGTCGATCCGCCGATGACGTGATCGCTGAACGTGCGTCGCAAGGTCGCGGATGGAGCGTCGTCACGTCCGATCGCGGGCTGGCGGCGAGAGTGCAGCGGAGGCAGGTCGAAGTCGTTGCGCCGGCTACGTTCATCCGCCAGATGGAAGCCGCGGCAAGCACCGAAAGCGACATCGTCGACGACTGGGACGCGTACTTTAGCGACGACAGTAACCGGACCAAATTTTGATGTCGGCAGGCCGACATTCTTTCTAACTCATTAAATCATCAGCAATTTAGCGACAGGGTTTTCGTCGCGACGCGTGGAAGTTTTTCTGCCGACACCTGTTATCCTCCGTGCGTGGAGCGGACCGGAGGATCGCGGCAGAGTACCAACGATGCCGAGGAAAGTCCGAACTCCTACGGGCAGCAGGCTGGCTAACGGCCAGGCGTGGAAATGCGACGGAAAGTGCAACAGAAAATAAACCGCCGACCGTCATTCGCAAGAGTGACGAGGTAAGGGTGAAACGGTGCGGTAAGAGCGCACCGCGTCGCACGCGAGTGTCGACGGCACGGCAAACCCCCTGCGGAGCAAGACCAAATAGGGACGCGATGGACCCGCCCGTGTCCGATCGAGCGTTCGGGTAGGTTGCTTGACCGCCGCGGTAACGCGAGCGGCAGATGAATGATCTTCACCCCGCCATGCGAGAGCGTGTCGGGAGACAAAATTCGGCTTACAGGTCCGCTCCACGCTTCTCCTTGTCAAGATCCGCGTTACGATCCACGCGAATGTTGATCCCGCCGCGCGCTCTCCCGGAAAACGCACACATCGCCATCCTCGCCGCCTCCGGTCCCTCGGATCGCGCGCGCATTGAATCGGGTGCGAAGTTCATCGAGCGCCGCGGCCATCGCGTTACCCTGGCGAACAACATCGACCATCGCTACGGTGGCTATCTCGCGGGTTCCGATCGCGAGCGTGCGGACGAACTGAACCGCTTTCTGCGCTCGCCGGAGTTCGACGCGTTCTTCTTCGCACGCGGCGGATACGGAGCGATGCGCATCCTTGATCACGTGGACTACGACGCCATCGTGGCGAATCCGCGGCCCATCGTCGGCTTCAGCGACGTGACCGCGCTGCACCAGGCGATCGCGATCCGAGCCGGCATCGGCTGTTTCCACGGGCCGATGGTGAATCTCGACTTCAACCTGAACTCCGGTCAGGGACTCTCGCCAGACCTCGAGCAATGGTTCTGGTCGATGCTCGCCGGCGATGCGCCGCTCACGCGTACGTTCACCAGCGACGATGTGATTGCCGAAGGCGAAGTGACGGGCGAGCTCTTCGGTGGGTGTCTTGCGCTCACGACGTCATTGGTGGGAACGGCGTATGACTACTGGAAGGATGACGGAATCTGGTTCTGGGAAGACGTCGATGAGCCTGTCTACCGCATCGACCGTATGTTGACCCACCTACGCCTGTCTGGCAGAATGCAGCGGGTCCGGGGAGTGGTCATCGGTGCACTGAAAGATTGCGGGAACGACGCGGAAATGCAGCTGTTTCTGCGCGATTTCTTCGCCCCGTTTGGAATCCCCGTCATTTCCAATTTTCCTATCGGCCATCACGGAGACAATCTCCTGATGCCGATCGGGAGAACAGTTCGTCTCAGCACCTTCGATCACACCTTCACAGTGACAGAGCCGGCGGTCGTCCACCATGAGCGATGAAGTTGCACGAGGCATGAAGGCGGTCTTCAAGACCACCGGCGGAGCGGGCAAAGACCCCGTCAAAGACGCGTCGCTGGTCTACGCCGCAGGTGACCGCATCTTCTCCCAGGGCGACCTCGGCACTGAGATGTTCATCATCCAGGACGGCGCCGTCGAGATCATCAAGCACATCGGGTCCGAGTCGCACGTCCTCTCGCGCCTCGAGAAGGGCGACTTCTTCGGCGAGATGGCGCTGCTCGAAGCGCTGCCGCGCACCGCCGATGCGGTCGCGCTCACCGAAGTCCGCGTCGTGGCAATCAACGGATCGCGCTTCGATGAGATGCTCCGCAAGAATCCCGAAGTCGCGGTTCGGATCATCCGCAAGTACTCGAAGCGGCTGCGCGAGGCGAACACCCTGCTCGAGAAACTCGCCGGACGCGAGATCGACGCAGATCACGTGGCGATGGACTCGACGCTCGTCGCGCCGTCGCCGAAAGCGACGCACCACCGTCTGATCGATCTTGCCACCGGAACCTCGTTCCTGTTCAGCACCGGAGACGAGACCACGATTGGCCGCGCCGATCCCGTCACCGGCATTCTCCCGGACGTCGACCTGACACCCGTCGACACGAATCGGTCGGTCTCGCGCCGGCACGCCAAGATCATCCGAAGCGGCGACGACTATCACGTGCTCGAAGAAGTCGGCACCGTGAACGGCACCTACGTCAACGAGCAGCGCATCCCGACCGGCGTTCCGGTGACGCTGCACAACGGCGACATGCTGAAGATCGGCTTGATCGCGATGAAGACCGCGTTCGACTGAGAATGTTGCTCGTTACTGGTTGCTGGTTCAAGGTCGTTCGAAGCGAGAGTCGCGTTTTTCGCCCTGAACGACCTTGAACTAGCAACCAGCAACATCTACTCGATGTAGCGAAACGCTCCACAAACCCAAACGTCCCCGACAATCAAGCGTGCCGCCGATCACTCCCGCAACTCCGGTCCAGTTCCTCAAAGGCGTCGGTGAAGGCCGTGCGCGCGTGCTGCAGGACACCGGCCTCGAGACCGTCCGCGATCTTCTCTGGTTCTTCCCGATCCGCTACGAAGACCGACGCCATCCCGCCCGCATCGCCGACCTCGGCCGCTCCCTCGATGTTCCGATCCTGATTCGCGGCCGCATCGTCTCCGCGCATGCGCGCATCTCTCCTCGCAAGCGGATGCGGCTCTTCGAAGCGGTGCTCGACGACGGCACGGGCTCCGTCAAACTCATCTGGTTCAATCAGGCTTATCTCGCCGACCAGATCAAGCAGGGCGATCGCCTCGCGGTCTTCGGCGCGCCGCGCACGTCGGGCTACGGGCCGCTCACGATCGAGAGTCCCGACTGGGAGAAGTTCGAAGGCGACGAGGACGAAGAAGGCGCGATCGTTCCGATCTACTCGAAGGTCGGAAACATCCCTCCGAAGGCGATGCGCAAGATCATCGACCTCGCGCTCGAAACGCTTCCGCACATCGCCGATCCACTCCCTGAGGATCTCCGCAAGACTCTCGGCGTCATCGATCTCGCGACCGCGCTTCGCTCTCTGCATCGCCCTGCCGAAGTCACCGACGCTGTGTTGCGGCAGCGATCGGACGCGCACCTTCGCGTGATCCTCCAGGAGTTCTTCACGTTCCAGCTCGCTCTGCGCGTACGCCGCGCGAGTGAGGAGACGAAGACGAGATCACGCACGATCGTGATCGACGATCCGATGCGGGACGAGGTCCGAAAGATCCTTCCGTTCCGGCTGACAGGTGCACAGAAACGTGTGCTACGCGAGATCGCCGATGACCTGCGCGCCGACGGTCCGATGTACCGCCTGCTGCAGGGCGATGTCGGCAGCGGCAAGACGATCGTCGCGCTCATTGCGGCGATCCTGATGATCCGCAACGGTCATCAGGTCGCGCTGCTCGCACCGACCGAAATTCTCGTCGAGCAACACTACCAGCGTATTCGTCAACTAGTTGACCATGGCGTCGTCATCGCGCGCGCAACCGGATCGATGGGCGCGGGCGAGCGCCGCCAACTCCTGGCCGGGTTGAGCACCGGCTACATCCAACTCGTCGTCGGCACGCACGCCATTCTCGAAGACGACGTCCGCTTCCGATCCCTCGGTCTGGCCATCGTCGACGAGCAGCATCGCTTCGGCGTCGAGCAGCGCCAGAAGCTCTTCGCGAAAGGCGAGCTGCCCGACATCCTGGTCATGACCGCGACGCCGATCCCACGCTCGCTCGCGCTTGCGATCTACGGCGACCTCGAGCTCTCGGTGATCGACGAACTGCCGCCCGGTCGCCAGCGCATCAAGACCGCTGTGCGATCGTCTGAGGATGTCGATCGCGTGTACGACTTCATCGAAGACCAGGTTGCCGACAGCGCGCAGGTCTACATCGTCTATCCGATCATCGAAGAATCCGAGAAGCTCAATCTCAAGCCGCTCACGCTCGGATTCGAATCGATCAAGCAGCGCTTCCCGAATCGCCGCGTGGCGATGATGCACGGGCGGATGAAGTCGGACGAGAAAGAAGAAACGATGCAGCGCTTCAAGCGCGGCGAAGTCGACATTCTCGTCGCGACAACCGTGATCGAAGTCGGCATCGACGTCGCCAACGCCTCGATCATGCTCATCGTCGACGCCGACCGCTTCGGCCTCTCGCAGCTGCATCAGCTGCGCGGCCGCGTCGGACGCGGCGAGCGCAAGTCGTACTGCGTTCTGCTGCGCGACGAGACCGCAACGCCTGATACGAAAGAGCGCCTGGTCATGTTCGAGCGCTCCCGCGACGGATTCGAAGTCGCCGAGAACGACCTCCAGATTCGCGGCCCCGGCGAGTTCCTTGGCACCCGTCAGTCCGGCGCCATGCGCTTCCGCATGGGCCACATCCTGCGCGACTACGACCTGATGGAGAAAGCGCGTGATCTCGCGATCACGACGCTCGCCGCGGATGCCGAGCGCGCGGCCGAAACCGCCCGCGCACTCCTCGGCATCCCCGTTCCCGAAGCAGCCCCGCGGGATTAGTGCCGCGCGGCGCGCGTCCGACCACGATCGTCATTCACAATCGTCCCGGTCGCCGTCGACTTCAGCGCGAATCCGCCATCCTCGACGAACATGCGCACGGTGAACTTCTCATCGGGCTCGACCGCCGCGTCGTACAGCGGACTGCCGAAATAGAGCCGCATCTGCATCATCTGGCCCGACGTCAGATCGATGCCGCCCCACCAGGAATGACTTCCCAATACTGGATTGTCGATGCGGATCACGCCGTCACCGTCGCCGTCGGTGGCCATTCCGTATGTCCGGACGGCCAGGTCCGAGTCGCGCAGCATCCAGGCGACCGTCGTCGACGGCGTCGCGGTCACGACGATCATGTTCCCGTCTCTCGTTACGCTACCGAACAGCGGAACAGCGGCGATCACCATTGCGGCGGAGAGAACGCGCAGTCGACGGGTGAACATAGATGGCGGAACTCCTTTTAGGGGTCTGTTGCTTCCCTCGCGGTATCGTTCGGAATGCCCGATATCGAATGGACCTTCCGCAGCGCGATCCAGCTTGCGGTCGTCGCGTTCGCAGCGTGGATCCTTCTACGGACGCTGTGGGAAGTCTTCGACGCCCTCGAAAGCCGGACGTGGCCGACGACGTCGGGCGTGATCGTCGCCTCGAAGGTGACCGAAGAAGCCGGCTCGGAAGGCGACCGCATGTTTCGCGCGAAGGTCGCGTATCGCTTCACGGTCGCCAGGCAGGAGATCCTGAGCGATCGAACCTGCTTTGGCGCGACGGGCCGCCGCAAAGTACGAGCCCGGCGCCGCGGTGACGGTTTTCTACAATCCCGAAAACCCGCGTGACGCGGTTCTGGAACCGGGCGTGAAAGGCCCGCTCATCGCAATCATCATCATCGAGATCGTGCTTCTCGCGCTCGGCATCTGGGTGCGGTAACGTGCTCGCGTGGATGCAGCGACCTACCTCGACAGCAATGTCATCAGCTAGCTTACGGCGCGACAAGTCGCGACGTCGTGAGCCTGGCACATCAACAACTCACGCGTGAGTGGTGGGATGGGCATCGGTCCAGGTTCGACCTTCACATCTCGGAGCTCGTTCTGTTTGAGATCGGCCGAGGGGATCAGTCCGCAGCAAGCGACCGCGTTGCATTCGTGCAAGAGTTGCCTGTTCTCCGAATCACGGCGGAAGCTCGTGCTCTCGCCGATCGCGTCTTCCGTGCGACTACTCTTCCGCAAAAGGCGGCGGCCGATGCTCTGCACGTCGCGCCTGCGGCGGTCAACGGGATGGACTTTTTGCTTACTTGGAACTGTACTCACATTGCGAACGGCGTCGTGCTGAAGATTGTCAACAGGATCTGTCGTGACAACGGATATGAGCCGCCGATCGTTTGTACGCCTGAGGAGCTACTTGCGCCATGACACCTGAAGATCCCGTGGTTGCGGAGATTCGCGCCGTACGTCAGGAACTTGCTGAGCGGTTCGGCGATGACGTGAATGCGTTGTGTGACTTTCTCACTCAGCGGGAGAATGATCATCCTGAGCGGCTTGTGAACAGGCCGCCGCGTTCTCCCGAATCCATCCGCGTTTCGGCGCGTTGATTGGCGGACCGGCCGATGACGCCGTTCGGCAACGATTCCCCTCTGCTACACTGCGCGTCATTTTTTCAGACGCGCGAGCTCTCCATTGAATCCACCCTCACAGCATGTTCTCAGCGGCCTGCGGCCAACCGGCCGCGTCCATCTCGGCAACTACTTCGGCGCACTCAAAAACTGGGTCGAGTTGCAGGATCGCTATCCCTGCTTCTTCTTCGTGGCCGACTGGCATGCGCTGACGACGGATTACGCCGATCCTTCGCGCGTACACGAAGCCACGTTCAACGCGGTGGCCGACTGGCTCGCCGCGGGACTCGATCCGGCGAAGTGCGTGATGTTCCTGCAGTCCGAGGTCAAAGAGCACGCGGAACTGCATCTCCTGCTCTCCATGAGCACGCCTCTGCCGTGGCTGGAGCGCGTGCCGACGTTCAAAGATCAGCAGGCACAGCTCGAAGAAAAAGACCTCAACACGTACGGCTTCCTCGGATACCCGCTGCTCCAGACCGCCGACATCATCATCTATAGAGCAGCGTGGGTGCCGGTAGGCGAGGACCAGGCGTTCCATCTCGAGCTGTCGCGCGAGATCGTGCGCCGCTTCAACAATCTCTATGGTCCCGTCTTTCCGGAACCGCAGCCGCTCTTCACCGCGACGCCGAAAGTTCCGGGACTCGACGGCCGGAAGATGTCGAAGTCATACGGCAACACGATTCCTCTGACCGCAAGCGCTGACGAGATTCGAACGCTCGTCTCGACGATGTTCACGGATCCGAATCGTATCCGCCGCACTGATCCCGGCAATCCCGACATCTGCAATCTCTTCCAGTTCCACAAGCTCTTCTCCGACGACGCGACCATCGCGCGCGTCGATCATGAATGCCGCACCGCACAGATCGGCTGCGTGCAGGACAAGAAGCTGCTGACCGAGATCATCATCGAGAACCTCGCGCCGATGCGCGCGCGCCGCGAAGAGATCAATCGCAATCCGTCGATGGTGTGGGACACGCTGCGCGACGGAAATCGCATCGCGCGCGAACGCGCCGCGGAAACGCTCGACGCCGTGCGCAAGGCGATGCGGATCGATTACCCCGAGCTGCGCTCATGAGCGACGAAGAGCAGGACAACGAAGTGCCGGTCGAGCAACCGGTGCAACAGCCGCCGCTCGAAGAAGAGCGCGACGAGTCCGCGTACAAAGTCACGCTTCCGACCTTCCACGGTCCGCTCGACCTCCTGCTGCATCTCATTCGCAAGCACGAGGTCGACATCCATGACATCCCCATCCTTCTGATCACCGAGCAGTACAACGCGTACCTCGACGCGATGACGGAGCTCGATCTCGACGTCGCCGCCGACTACATCTACATGGCGGCGCTGCTGATCAACATCAAGTCGCGCATGCTGTTGCCGCGCGATGAATCGGGCGACGGCGCGGCCGGCGAAGATCCGCGCAAAGAGCTCGTCGATCGTCTGCTCGAATACCAGCGCTTCCGCGCTGTCGCCGAATCGTTCGCGGAGCTCGACGTGTTGCGCATGGGCATGTGGTCGCGTCCGCGCGTACCGCTGCCGGGCGACGAGCCGGCTGAGATCGATATGAGCGACGTCGGGCTCTTCGATCTCATCGACGCGTTCCGCACTGCGCTCGTGCGCTATCGCCACAATCATCCGCAGGCCATCGAATTGCAGCGCACGGTCCACAAGGTGTCGGACAAGATGCGCGAGCTGTACGCAAAAGTGCAGGAGAAATCTCCGATCCGCCTGCAATGGTTTCTCGAAGGCCGCGATCGCAACGAGCTGATCGCCGTCTTCCTCGGTATGCTGGAGCTCGTGCGTCTCGGCGGCATCGCGCTCCAGCAGGGCGAGATCTTCGGCGAGATTCTCATCAACACGCACGAGAAGGAGATCGACGAGGCGACGTTTGCCCTGTTCGACAACAGTTAATCCATGGAACCAAACGAACTCCGCGCAGCACTCGAGGCCATCCTCTTTCTCTCGAGCGATCCCGTGCGCGTCGATGACCTCGCCGAATCGCTCGAAGAGCCGAAGGACGCGGTGAGCACGCAACTCGAAGACATCAAGCGCGCGCTCGACGAGCACGTGGGCGGCTTCATTCTCGAACAAGCCGCGGGCGGCTGGCGCTTCACGACACGCGCGGAGCACGACTCCGTGCTCAAGAAGTACTTCGCGAAAAAAGGGGAGAACCGACTCTCCCTGGCCGCGCTCGAAACACTGGCGATCGTTGCGTATCGCCAGCCGATCACAGCACCCGAAGTGTCCGACATCCGCGGCGTCAACGTCACCGGCGTCGTGCGCACGCTGCTCGAGCGACGCATGATTCGTGTGGCCGGACGCAAGAACGTCGTCGGCAGTCCATTTCTCTATCGCACGACGAAAGACTTTCTCGTGCACTTCGGCCTCAACGACATTCGCGATCTGCCGCGACTCGAAGAGTTCGGAGATCTCATCGGTGAGAACATCAATGACGATCTCGTCGCGGCGATCAATGCCGCCGAGCCGACGTCGACGGAGTCCAGCGAGTTGATCGAGTTGATTGAAGAAGAGCAGTCGGAAGAACAGCCCGCAGTTGCAGGCGATGAAACTCAGTTAGAATCATCGAGCCGCGAAGCGAACGAAGAGTGATGGAACTCGATCGACTGCAAAAGATCATCGCGCATGCCGGCTTCGCATCTCGAAGAGAAGCGGAGACGATGATCCGGGAAGGGCGGGTAACGGTGAACGGACGTGTCGTCACCGAGCTCGGTTCCAAAGCGGATCCTGCGAACGACCACATCAAGGTGGACGGAAAGCTCATCACGCGAGCGGAGACGCATCGCTACATCCTTCTCTATAAGCCGAAGGAAGTGATGACCACCGTCGAGGATCCGCAAGGTCGCAAGACCGTGATCCAGCTCGTAAAAGGCGTGCGCGAGCGCATCTATCCGATCGGGCGTCTCGACTTTCATTCCGAAGGTCTGATCCTTCTGACCAACGACGGCGACCTCGCATACAAGGTCTCGCATCCGAAGCACGGTTCGGTGAAGACGTATCACGTGAAAGTGCGCGGCGTTCCCGAAGAACGTCTCGTCGACAAGCTGCGTCGCGGCATCACCATCGATGGCAAACGCACGTTGCCGTGCGACATCGAGCGGATGAAAACCACGGGCCGTAGTGACGACGAAGGCAACTCGTGGTTCGAAGTGCTGCTTCGCGAAGGACGCACGCAACAGATCCGCAAGATGTTCAAAGCGGTCGGGCATCCGGTCTCGAAACTCCGTCGCGTTGCAATCGGCCCGATCTCCGATCCGAAACTCACTCCCGGCGACTGGCGCGAGCTCACGCCGCGCGAAGTGAAGTTGCTGGCGACGAATCAGGAGCCCGCGAAACCGAAAGCGCGTCGCGTTCCGACAGCGCGCGCATCCGTGAAGAAGACAGCGGCGAATGCATCGGCCGCACAGAAGCGCGGTGCAACGCCAGCGCGCAAAGCGAAACCGCCCGCGCGTAAATCACCAGGCAGCTCGCGCAAGTCGTCAGCCGGTCCGCGCAAGGCTTCACCGCGTCCCGCGACGCCACGTACCGCGCCGCCGCGGAAAGCTGCGGGCGCGACACGCCGAGGTCGCGGTTGAGTGGCGCTCATCGTTGCCATTGACGGACCATCCGGCGTCGGAAAGACGACCACCAGCAAACTCGTCGCGCACGAGTTGAACGTTCCGCACATCGATACCGGCGCGATGTATCGCGCGATCGGTGTCGCCGCCATGCGACGCAACATCGACACGCGCGACGCGGATGCACTCGAAGCACTCGCCGCACGCGCATCGATCGAGTTCGTTCCGGGCGATCCGCCGCGCGTGCTGCTCGAAGGCGAAGACATCACGAGCCTCATTCGCACGCCGGAGATCAGCATGGCTGCGAGCGATGTCTCCGCTGTTCCCGCAGTGCGACGCGTTCTCGTGCGCTTGCAGCAGGAGCTCGGCCGTCGCAACGGGGGAGTCCTCGAAGGCCGCGACATCGGCACAAAGGTCTTCCCCGAGACCCCGCACAAGTTTTTTCTCACGGCACGACCCGAGGTCCGCGCACAGCGCCGCTACGCCGAGCTCATCGCAAAAGGACAGGACGCCGACTACGAAAGCGTCCTCGCGGACAGCGTCCTCCGCGACACGCAGGACTCGACTCGCGCCGACTCGCCGCTCACGTTCGATGACTCGTATGCGGTCATTGACACTTCGGATTTGTCCATTCCGGCAGTGGTCGCGGCCATTGTGGAACGCGTGCGCGGCGCCTGAGCCGGCGGTTTTCCGCCGCCCCTCGTTCCCTCCTTCCTTGACTCCCCCATATCCCGTCGTTACACTCCCGGTCTTCGGCGTATCAACAACTTAGCAGCCGAGGACCCCTTGCAGGAAGCCTGTTGGGGGGTGTGAATGATTCGCGAGGGGGTCCCCCAGTTCATGGCGTCCAGTGACGAGACCAAGAAGCCCAATCAGCCGCGTCAGGCGGACTCCAACGACCTGGAGAACCTCGGCATGGACGAGCTTCTCAACCTCTACAGCAAACCATCGCTGACCGAGGGTGAGATCATCAAGGGAAGAGTCGTCAAGATCACCCCTTCCGATGTCGTCGTCGATATCGGGTACAAATCCGAGGGACTGTTGCCCGTCGAAGAAGTCACAGGCTTCGATGGCACAGTGAAACTCAAGCGCGGCGATGAGATCGAAGTTTTCATCGAGCGCCTCGAAGACTCCTCCGGCTATGTCGCGCTCTCGCGCGAAAAAGCGGCACGCATGCGCGTGTGGGATGTCATCGAAGATGCATTCAAAGCCGATCAGCCGATCAGCGGCCGCGTTCTCGATCGCGTCAAAGGCGGACTCTCCGTCGACGTCGGCGGCGTGAAAGCGTTCCTGCCCGGCTCGCTCATCGATACGAAGCCGGTCAAGAATCTCGACGCGCTGCGCGGGCACGAGATGAAGTTCAAGATCGTCTCGTTCGATAAGAAACGCAGCAACGTCGTGTTGTCGCGTCGCGCAATCGTCGAAGTCGAACAGACCGCTGCGAAAGCCGCGACGTTCGGACGCCTCAAAGAAGGCGAGCACACGCACGGCATCGTCAAGAACATCACCGACTACGGCGTCTTCGTCGATCTCGGTGGCGTCGACGGTCTGCTGCACATCACCGACATTTCCTGGGGCCGCGTCACACATCCGTCCGAGTACTTCAATGTCGGAGACGAGATCGAAGTGGCCGTCCTCAAGTTCGATCCGGGCTCAGAGCGCGTCTCCCTCGGATACAAACAGAAGTCTCCCGATCCGTGGCTCGACGTCGCGGAGCGCTATCCGCTCGGCAGCCGCGTGCATGGTGCCGTCGTTTCACTGACGGACTACGGCGCGTTCGTCGAGCTCGAAGATGGCGTCGAAGGATTGATCCACGTCAGCGAAATGTCGTGGACGAAAAAGATCCGGCATCCGGCAAAGATGCTGAACATCGGCGACAAGGTCGAAGCAGTCGTCTCCGACGTTAACGTTCCGAACCGCCGCATTTCGCTCTCGCTCAAAGCGCTCGAACAGAATCCGTGGGACACGATCTCCGAGCGTTACCCGGTCGGAACCGTGATTGAAGGCAAGGTTCGGAACCTCACGGACTTCGGTGCATTCGTCGAAGTCGAGGAAGGCATCGACGGTCTCATTCACATCTCCGACATGTCGTGGCACCGCCGCCTCAAGCATCCGAGCGAAGTGCTCAAGAAGGGCGACACCGTGAAAGCGCGCGTGATCAACGTCGACGGCGAGAATCAGCGCCTGTCGCTGTCGATCCGCGAGTTCCTGCCGAACGAGTGGGACAACTTCGCGAAGATTCATGCGGTCGGCGAAGAGGTCATCGGCATCGTTTCGAAGATCACCGACTTCGGTCTGTTCATTCGTCTCGCCGATGGCGTCGAAGGTCTGGCGCATGTCTCTGAGGTGAATCGCGATCCGCGGCAGAAACTGGACAAGAACTTCCACGTCGGTGAGCCGATGCGCTCGCGCATCATCAAGATCGACGCGAACGAACGGAAGATCGGCCTCACGACGCGCGACGTCGAGCCGCTCACCGAGGAAGAGCGCACGCATTACGCGGGTCAGGCGGAACATCTCGATCACGGACACGACGAGCACGCCGATCATTCGGATCATTCCGGGCATTCCGATCACGAGGAGCACGTGGAAGACGCGGGTGATTCGCCGGAGCCGGACCCGAAGGAGAGCTGAGTCGCCTCATGTCCGAGCTCGACCCTCCTCCGATGGAACGGCCAGAACAGGCAGAGCCGCCTGTTGCTGAAGCGCGGCCGCAGCCAACGGTTGCACCCGCTCCGCGCAAGGGTCGCGCGGGAACGTTTTTCTTCGGCGCGCTGACCGGTTGCCTGTTGCTTTTCGCCGTGTTCGCCGTCATGGCGATCATCGTGGCGATGAACAGCGATTCGTCCGAGCTGAATCTCGCGAACGAAAAAGTCGCGGTGATTCTGATCGAAGGGGAGATCGTCGAAGCGCGCGCAACGCTCGACACGCTGAAAAAATACGCCGACAACGCGACCGTGAAAGCGATCGTGATTCGCATCAACAGTCCGGGCGGTGCGATTGCGCCGTCGCAGGAGATCTACAACGCCATTCGTCGCACGCGCAAGGATTCGGGCAAGCCGATCATCGCGTCGTTCGACAGCGTGGCTGCCTCGGGCGGGTACTACATCGCCGCGGCGTGCGATCAGATCGTCGCCAACCCGGGCTCGATCACCGGTTCCATTGGCGTCATCATGCAGTGGTTCAACACGAAAGAGCTGATCCAGTGGGCGAAGCTCAAGCCGGAGACGATCACGAGCGGCGCGATGAAAGATGCCGGTTCGCCCTTCCGCGAGCTGACGCCCGAAGAGCGCGCGTACTTCCAGGGCATCGTCACGCAGCTGCACTCGCAGTTCGTGCGCGACGTTGCGAAGGGACGCGGCGCGAAGATGAAACACGAAGAGGTCGCGCGCATCGCCGATGGCCGCATCTTCACCGGCGAGCAGGCGCTCGAGCTCAAGCTCGTCGATGAGCTGGGCAGCATCGACGACGCGATTCGCACCGCGGGCAAGCTGGGCGGCATTCAGGGCGAGCCGGCGCGTCTCTGGCCGAAGCCGCGAGAAGCCGGTCTGTTCGACCTTCTGAATGCCAGCGACGCCGACGCGCTCCTCGAGCGCGTGGTCAGCCGGCGCATTCCGCAGTTTCTGTATCGGTGGTGAGCAGCAGCTGTTGACGGGGGAGGCGTATGGAAGAGCACGATGACGATCTCGATCTCGATCATGAGGACGAGCACGAAGACGACGGCGAAGGCATCGAGCTGAATGCCGGTGTAATGACGAAGGCCGAGCTCGTCGACGAAGTCGCGCGCCTCGTGCAGCTCACCAAGAAACAGGCCGAGACGATCGTCAACATCGTCTTCGATTCGATCGTCGACTCCCTCCGCGCCGGACAGAAAATCGAGCTCCGCGGCTTTGGCAGCTTCCGCCTCCGCAGCCGCAAATCCCGCACCGGCCGCAACCCCAAGACCGGTGAAAAAGTAGAAGTGCCGTCGAAGAAGATTCCGTACTTCAAGCCCGGGAAAGAGTTGAAGGAACTGATTAATAAGGCGTTGGCGGAAACTGGTGGAGACGAATTGAAAATTGAAAATTGAAAATTGAAAAATCGAACGTGCGTCTCGCGAGATCGAACTTCCGATCTTTCAATTTTCAATTTTCAATGTTTCATTCCGCCTCATGCACACGCTGTTCACCCCCTGGAGATACCCCTACTTGACTGCGCCCAAAGGTGAGGCTCCGCCGCAATGCATCTTCTGTGTGGCAGCCGCCTCGGACGATCTGCGCGCGACGCTCACTCTGCTGCGCACCGAAGAGGCCGTCGTGATGCTCAATCGTTATCCGTACACGAACGGGCATCTCATGGTCGCGCCGATTGCGCATGAGTCGCGGCTCTTCGATTCCAGCGACCGTTCGCTGCGCTCGCTGATTCGTCTCACCGCGGAGGCGCAGCGTATCTTGTCGGATGTCTATCGTCCGGATGGCTTCAACGTCGGCATGAACTTTGGCTCGGTCGCGGGAGCGGGATTCGCGGACCACTATCACGTGCACGTCGTGCCGCGCTGGAGCGGCGACACGAACTTCATGAGTGTGACTGCCGAAACGCGGCTCGTGCCGGAAGATCTCGACGTGACACTAGACAAGCTCACGCCGCTGTTCCGTGAGCTGCGCGGAGACCGGGCCGCCGAATGACGACGCGCACGATCGTCTCGATGATCCTCGCCTGGGTGGTCCCCGGCGCAGGCCACATCTACCTCGGACGGCGCGGTCGTGCACTCTCGTTTTTTCTGATTGTCGTATTCATGTTCGTGATCGGCGTCGCGATCGACGGCGGTCTCTACACCGTCGCCACGAGCGGCGGTTCGCTACTAAAAATTCTGGCGAGCTACGCGTCGATGGGGTCAGGTCTGCTGTACTTCATCGCGCGAAAAGTCGGCGCGCCGGGCGACGTCATGGCGGCGACGTTCGAGTACGGCTCGACGTTCACGCTCACCGCGGGCCTCATGAATCTGCTGCTCGTCCTCGATTGTTTCGATCTCGCCCGCGGAAGGAAGCAGTGAGCCTCCTGCGTCAGCACCTCGTCCTCATGTTTCTCTACGCGCTCGCCACGGCGCTGTTCTTCGCGCTGCTGTGGAAGGACGAGCGCCGCGAGCAAATCCGCACGTTTCTCACCATCTTCTGCGCGCTCTTCATCGGCGGCATCGCACTGGGATGGCTGATGTATCCGTTCCCGATCCGATGAGCACGAGCGCAGCGCCCCTGAAACTCGCCGTCGTCGCGGGCGAAGCATCCGGCGATCTCCACGCCTCGGAAGTCATTCGCGAATTGAAAAAACTTACGGCAGTCGAGACGTTCGGCATCGGCGGCGACTATCTGCAGCGCGAAGGCATGACACTGCTGCACCACGCGCGAGAGATGGGCATCGTCGGACTCTTCAACGTCCTGCGCCATCTGCCGATGTTCCGTCGCGTGTTCAATGAGCTCATCGAGCGCATCGAGCGCGAGAAACCGGATGTCGTGTTTCTCGTCGACTATCCCGACTTCAATCTTCGCGTCGCGAAGCGCTGCAAAGAACTCGGGCTTCGCGTTGTCTACTACATCTCGCCGCAGCTCTGGGCGTGGCGGAAGGGGAGGGTGCGCCACATCGCGCGCTACGTCGACCGCATGGTCGTCATCTTCCCGTTCGAGGAAACGTTCTATCGCAGCCACGACGTGCCGGTGACGTACGTCGGCCATCCGCTCGTCGAGCAGCTCGCGCACATCACAAAACCGCCGCGCGATCCGCAGGTGCTTCGCATCGCGTTGCTCCCGGGCTCGCGTCGGATGGAAGTGAATTCGCTGCTGCCCGCGATGCTCGATGCGATCGAGATTCTTCGCCGCGAAGGCATCGACGGACGCCGTGTAGAAGCGTCGATCATTCAGGCGCCGACGATTCATCGCGAGCAGTTGCAGCGCATCGTCGATGAGAAGGGAATCGATGTTCCGATCGTCCCGAACGATCACGGCGAAGCGGTCGCCGCGGCCGACATCTCCCTCTCATCCTCCGGAACCGCAACGCTCGAATCCGCCGTCCTCGGCACACCGGTCGTCGTGATGTACCGCCTCAGCCGCGCGACGTACATGCTCGCCAAGAAACTCGTGAGCCTGCCGCACTTCAGCCTCGTGAATATCGTCGCCGGACGCGACGTCGTGCCGGAGCTGATTCAGCACGATGTGAATGGTCCGCGCATCGCGAGCGAAGTACGCAAGTTGGTCGCCCCGGGGTACTACGAACAGGTCTGCGCCGCACTCGCGGATGTGCGAGCGAAGCTCGGTGAGCCGGGCGCGGCCGCGCGCGTTGCCGAGGAAGTTCATAAGATGGTGCGCGGATGAGCATTCTGCGCCGGCTGTACGGATACCTGAGACCCTATCGCGCGTGGGCGGTCGTCGCGTTCGGCTCGATGATCGTCTTCGCGTTGACGCAGACCGTGCTGGCCGCGCTCGTGAAGCCGATCGTCGACGATGTGCTGACGCGGCCCGGTGTGCACGGCAAAGCGACGGCCGGCACTGCGAAAGTCAATGTCGACGCGTTCCTCGAGAACAACCTTCCCGCGGTGCATCGCGCGAAAGCACGCTTCAATCATTGGTGGGCCGGCGATCCGTCGCAGAAACCGAAGCGTGTGCTCACGGTGCTGCTCATCGTGTTCATCGTCCGCGCGCTGACGTCGTTCTTCGCCGAGTACGCGTTTCAGAAAGTCGGGCTCTCGACGGTGCGCGATCTGCGCAATCAGCTCTACGAGCGGATGATCCATCAGAGTCATCGCTTCTTCTCGGAGCGATCCACTGGGGAAATGGTCAGTCGTGTCGTCTCCGATGCCGATGCGATTCAGGCCGCGGTGTCGACGCGCATGGGCGATCTGCTGCAGGAGTCCGTCACGCTCGTCGGCCTCATCTGCTTCCTCTTCTATCTGAATCCCGTGCTCGCGCTGGTGAGTCTCGTCGGTGCGCCGCTGATCATTACGCCGGTCGTGCAGTTCGGCAAACGCCTGCGCAAGACGACGCACAAGTCGCAGGAGCGGATGGCGGAGATCGCCACGCTGCTCGAAGAAACCATCCGCGGCGTGCGCATCGTGAAAGCGTTCACGATGGAGCGATTCGAGATCGGGCGCTTCCGTGAAGCGACGCGCAAACACCTCCGCTGGAACCTCAGCGCGCAACGCATTCAGGCGCTCACGTCGCCGGTGATGGAACTGCTGGCCGGCGTCTGCATGGTCCTGCTCTTCGCGTACGCACAGGCGCGCATTGCAGGGGGCACGCTGACCGGCGGCGAGTTCGCGAGCTTCATGACCGCGCTCGCTCTGATGTACGCGCCGATCAAGAAACTCAACAAAGTGAATCTCTCGCTCAACACCGCGCTCTCCGCGGCCGAGCGCGTGTTCCGGATGCTCGACGTCGAGAACGACGTCAAAGAAAAGCCGGAGGCGCGCGTGGTGCAGAGCGTGGGCAGCGGCGTGAAATACGAAGGTGTCACGTTCACCTATGGCAACGAGCCCGTACTGCGCGGGATTGACCTCAATGTCGCGCCCGGCGAGATCGTCGCGCTCGTTGGTGGCAGCGGCGCGGGCAAGTCGACGCTCGTGAATCTCCTGCCGCGCTTTTACGACGTGACCGAAGGACGCATCGTCATCGATGGCATCGACGTGCGCGATGCGACGCTGCTCTCGTTGCGCGGACTGATGGGCTTCGTCACGCAGGAGGTCGTCCTTTTCAACGACACCGTGCGCAACAACATCGCATACGGCCGCTCCGACGTCGACGAGAGTCACGTCATCGAAGCCGCGCGCGCCGCGAACGCGCACGAGTTCATCACGAATCTGCCGCACGGATACGACACGTCGATCGGCGAGAGCGGCGTCCTGCTCTCCGGTGGTCAGCGCCAACGACTCGCGATCGCCCGTGCGCTCTTCAAAGATCCGCCGATTCTCGTGCTCGATGAAGCAACGTCCGCGCTCGACACCGAATCCGAACGCCTCGTGCAGCAGGCGCTGAACAACCTGATGCGCGGCCGCACGACGCTCGTCATCGCGCACCGCCTCTCTACGATTCGTAGCGCGCACAAGATCGTCGTGCTCGACAAGGGCCGTATCGCGGAAGTCGGAACGCACGAGGAACTGCTCGCACGGCGCGGCGTGTATCGCAAGCTGTACGACCTCCAGTTCGTGGATGATGACGTCATCGCGGCGGAGCCGCGATGACGGGGGATGTTGCTGGTTGCTGGTTGCTGGTTCAAGGTCGTGCATCGCAAGAGCCGCAGGCATGCGCACTGGCCATGCAGCAACTTGAACCAGCAACCAGCAACCAGCAACACGTCTCTCCAACCAGCAACCAGCCACGCCTTTCCCGATGAAGTTCGTTTCCTTCCTCGCTTACCTGCTCGTACGCACGCTCACCGCAACCCTGCGGTTGAAGCACGTGCATCGCGAGCACATCGACGACACGCCGCAGTACATCCTCACGTTCTGGCATCGCCAGCTCCTCCCGCTCCTCGGCCGCGGGAAATGGAGGCGTCCGATCACGGTCATGATCTCGAAATCGAAAGACGGCGAGATCATCGCAAACGTGCTGGCGTTATATGGTGTGTCCTCCGCGCGCGGATCTTCGAGCCGCGGCGGAAGCGAGGCGCTGCGCGGAATCCTGCGCGAAGCGCGCGACGGAAAGAGCATCGTCTTCACTCCCGATGGTCCGCGTGGACCGGCGGGCGTGCTCAAAGACGGCGTGATCTTCGCCGCGCAGGCTTCGAAGCTGCCGATCATGCCGTTTGCTTTCGCTGGAAAGAACGTCACACTGCTCCGCTCCTGGGATCGGATGATCGTCCCGAAGCCGTTCTCGAAAGGCGTCATCGTCTACGGCGAGCCGATCGTCGTGCCGCGCGACGGCGACCCTGAAGAATGGCGATTGCGAATTGAACAGGTATTGAACGAGCTCTCTGCGGAAGCGGAGCGCTTTGTGAACGAATGATGGAGGATGTTGCTGGTTGCTGGTTGCTGGTTCAAGGTGTTGCATCGCCAGTACGAGGGCTCGCCGCTCTTGCAATGTACGACCTTGAACCAGCAACCAGTAACCAGCAACTGCGAAGCAAATGATCCACTCGATGACCGGCTTCGGCCGCGCTGCCGGCGCGCTTTCCGCGCGCTATTTCGCCACGGTGACGACCAAGAGCGTCAACCATCGCTATCTCGAAGCGTCCGTGCGCCTGCCCGAGTACATGTGGGACATGGAAGCGCCGCTGCGCGCGGTCGCGTCCGAGTTTTTCTCGCGCGGCAAGGTCGATCTCTCCGTGCGCATCCAGCGGACGCAACAGCCCGACTACACGGTTCGCATCAACACGCAGATCGCCAATGTCGTGATCCCGCAGCTCCGCGCCATCGCCGAGGAGCTCGGCCTCGGCGCATCGCTCACCGGCAGCGATCTCATGCGCGTCCCCGATCTGCTGCAGGTCGACGCGGTCGACGCGGAGATCACGGATGACGAGCGCGAGTCGCTCGTGAAACTCGTGCGCGAAGCCTTCACGCTGATGCGCGAGATGCGCGCGCGGGAAGGGGAGGCGCTGCGCAACGACATCGCCTCGCGGACGAAAGGCATTCGTGATTTCAGCGAAGAGCTCGCGCGCCATCGCGACGACGTTCGCGCGGAACTGCTCGCGACCTATAAGCAGCGTGTGCAGGAAATCGCGTCCGCGGCCGGCGTCACGGTGCCCGAGGAGCGGATCGCGCAGGAAGTGGTGATGATGGTCGAAAAAGGCGACATCGCCGAAGAGCTCCAGCGCCTCGCACATCACGTCGAACAGATCGAAAAAGCCATCGGCAGCAAAGAAGCGGCCGGGAAAAAACTCGACTTTCTCTCGCAGGAAATGATCCGCGAGATCAATACGATGGGCTCCAAGTCGCGCTCCGCGGCCATCCGGACCCTTGTCGTAGAATTGAAGACGGAGGTCGAGCGTATCCGCGAGCAGGTCCAGAATGTCGAGTAATTTCCATCCGGACGGGACGTTGTTCATCGTTTCCGGTCCGTCCGGCGCGGGGAAGACGACGCTCATCAACCGCGTCCGCGAACAGCTCGCCCCGGTCGGTATCGAGCTCTATTTCTCGGTCTCGCACACGACGCGCAAGCCGCGCAATGGAGAGATTCCGGGCGAGAGCTACCACTTCGTCAGCGACGAGGAGTTCACCGGCATGGTGGAACGTGCGGAATTTCTTGAATCGGCTCACGTTCATGCCAACCGGTACGGGACTTCCAAAGCGGAGGTTTCGGAACGGCTTGCCAGCGGCCAGGACGTGATCCTGGACATCGATTATCAGGGCGCCAAGCTGATCGACCATGACCCTGAGCTCGAGCCACGCTCTCTGAACGTTTTCATCTTTCCGCCGTCGCTCGATGTTCTCGAGCAGCGGCTTCGGCAGCGCAGCCTCAATACGGACGAAGAGATCGAGCTGCGATTGCGGAAAGCGATCGACGAAATCGACGAGGGCAAAGAGTTCTATCAGTACATCATCATCAACGACAATCTCGAGGTCGCGACCGAGTGTTTGAAGGCCGCGATCATCGCCAAGAAACTACAGACTCGAACTGCGCTCGAAGCCATCGGCAGAATGGCCGAGCGATTCAAAGAGGAGGATCGCAATGGAAGGAATGCCGGAGGGAATTGACAGCAAGTTCCGCTACGTGCTGTTGGTGTCCAAGCGCGCGGAACAGCTGATTCAGGGAGCCATGCCGCGGATCAAGAGCAAGTACGCCAAGCCGACGCGCGTGGCCATGGAAGAAGTGGCTCGTGACACGGTGAAGTGGCAGCTCACGCCGCCGACGGAAGAAACGACGTCGCTCGAGAGCGGCGAGTAGTTCTCGGGTGAATCGTTGTCAGTTGTCTGTTGTCGGTTGTCCGTAACGTTTGGCACGGGCGACGAGTCGCAGACAACCGATAACCGACAACCAACGATGAATATCGTTCTGGGCGTGTCCGGCGGCATCGCGGCGTACAAAGCGCCGGAGCTGGTCCGTCGCCTGCGCGACATCGGCGCGGCCGTTCACGTCATCCTGACGCCGAACGCCGCGCGTTTTGTTTCTCCGCTGTCCCTCGCCGCGGTTTCGGATCACGGCGTGATCGTCGAACAGTGGGGCGATCCGGGTCATGGCGGCGTCGATCACATCGAGCTTGCACGCTGGGCGGATCTGCTGCTGATCGCTCCGGCGACCGCGGACGTGCTGGCGAAGCTCGCCGTCGGAATCGCGGATGACGCGTTGACGACGTACGCGCTCGCGCATCGCCAGGCCGTGATGGTCGCGCCGGCGATGAACACGCACATGCTCGCGCACCCAACCGTGCTGCAGAACATCGAGACGTTGCGCAAGCGCGGCGTCGCGATCATCGAGCCGGTGAATGGCCTGCTCGCGTGCGGCGAAGAAGGCGCGGGCAAGATGCCCGACGTGCCTGTGCTCGTCG
>DASYLL010000408.1:0-1597 GCA_036009605.1 Thermoanaerobaculia bacterium
CAGTCTCCTCATCGTCGTCACTGCAGTCACGCTCGCGCACTCCGCGCCCCTTGCACCGACGGGGTCTCACTACGCCGGACGGTCTACAGATACCGGCTTCACGGCCGTCTCGAACTTGGGGGGATACCGATCTTCGATCGCGCTCGATGTTCTGCGCGCCAGTTACGTGACCGCTTGAGCGCCTCCTAATCACCTAGCGCTGTTCCTCCCAAAACCGCTGACACGGGTCAGCAGAGCGGGAGCTGGAATGGCAGACAAGAAGCAGGGAAAGCGTGGCCGTCCTCGGGACATCCCGAGCGACTACAAACTGCTCGTCGTGCAGGAACGCCTGCGTGGCACAAGCGAGAAAGACGTCGCGAAAGCGTTCGGGGTCTCGGGCGCGGCGGTAACGAAGTGGACGAACGCGTTCCGCAAGGAAGGGCTGTCAGCGCTGCAGAACAAGCGTCGCGGCCCACGTGGACCGAAGACAGCTTCGACGTTTCCGCGGGAACGTGTCGTGACACTCAAGCAGGAGAATGCGGAGTGGGGCACGCGTCGGATTCGTGACGTACTCGCGCGCTTCGAGGCGTTGGGCGTGTCGGAGAACGAGGTGCGACGGATTCTGCACGAGGAGGGACTCATCACGTCGCCGACGCCGGCGCCTGAACGCGAGCACTTGCCGCGGCGCTTCGAGCGCGCGACGCCGAATCAACTCTGGCAGTCGGACATCTTCACGTTTCTGCAGCGTCGTCAGGAGCGGCTGTACTTGTGCGTGTTCATGGACGACCACAGCCGCTTCATCGTCGGCTATGCGCTCGCCCATCATCAGAAGTCGGCGCTGGTGATGGAGGCCTTCGAGCGCGGTATCGCGACGTACGGTCAGCCGCAGGAAGTGCTCACCGACAACGGGCGGCAGTACACGGTGTGGCGCGGTCGGACGATCTTCGAGGAGACGCTCGAGCGTCACGGCATCCAACACATCCGCAGCCGACCGCAGCATCCGCAGACACTGGGTAAGGTCGAGCGCTTCTGGAAGACGCTGTGGGACGAGTTTCTCGGTCGGACGGTGTTCTCGGATTTCGTCGACGCGCAGCGCCGACTCGAGCACTATTTCGCGCACTACAACTTCCAGCGCCCGCATCAAGCACTCGAGGGACTCGTACCGGCAGATCGTTTCTTCCGTGCAGCGACGCACGTGCGCGAAGCGATCGAAAAGCAGATCGCGCAGAACGCATTGCGCATCGCGCTCGAGCAGCAACCACGCAAGCCGTTTTACGTCGTCGGGCAACTCGGTGATCAGCGGCTGTCGATCGCCGCCGGCGAAACCGGTCTCGACATTCGCGTCGGTGACACGACGCAAACCATTTCACTCCAGGAGGATCCACATGCCACGAACAGCACGAACCGATTCACCACCGCAGCAGCGGGCACTGCGCAGTCGACCGACGCCGCGATGGCTGGAGAAGAAGACGGACCTCGACGTCGTGGCGAGGAATCGCGTGATGATGGTCCTCGCAGTGCTGTCAGGCGAGAAGCCAGTGACGACGGCCGTCGAGGAAGCTGGGATCTCGCGCGGCTTCTACTATCAGCTCGAGACCAAGGCGATCAACGCGATGCT
>DASYLL010000409.1:0-13185 GCA_036009605.1 Thermoanaerobaculia bacterium
GCGACGGATTTCCTCGTCGCGGCCGATGACCGGATCGAGCTTGCCGCGACGCGCGAGCGCTGTCAGATCGCGCCCGTATTTTTCGAGCGCCTGATACTTGTCCTCGGGATTCTGATCCGTCACGCGCTGCGTCCCGCGCACCGACTGCAGCGCCTTGAGCACCGCATCCGGAACGACGCCGTGACGACGCAACACCTGCGACGCCGTCGTGCCCTTCGCATCCGCGAGCGCGAGCAGCAGATGCTCCGTCGAGACGTACTCATCGCTGAACTGCTCCGCCGATTTGAACGCCGCGTCGAAGATCTTGCGCAGCGAGCTCGAGATCCCCGGCTCCGCCGAAGCGCCGCCGACCCTCGAGAACTTCGAGACCTCCGCCGCGATCTCCGCCTCGACAATTCCGGGTGTGACTCCGAGCTTGTTCAGGATCGGCGAAACGATCCCGCCTTCCTGCCGCACGAGCGCGAGCAACAAATGCTCCGGTGCGAGCTCGGGATTGCCCGCTTCGCGCGCCAGGTTCTGCGCATCTGCGATCGCTTCCTGGGCTTTGACCGTCAGTTTGTTGAAATTCATTGGATTACCCTCACATTTGAATCCGTGTGCATACAGGACGCCTGGAGCCTGTATGCCAGAAACGATAGACTCGCCGTCCGTCCGGAGAAACCCTCATGAGCGTCCAGCCGCTGCATCCTGTCGAAGAGAGCCAATCGCAATCCGCACTGTTCGAGAGCATTCTCGAGCTCATCCGCCGCACGTCCACGCAGCTCCCGGACGACGTCGTCAAAGCCGTCACCGGCGCGCGCAAGCAGGAAGCGAAGGGCTCGAACGCTGACGTCGCACTCGACGTCATCGGCTGCAACATCGTACTCGCGCGCGACAGTTCATTGCCGCTCTGCCAGGACACCGGCACCATCCTCTTCTTCGTGCACACGCCGGTCGGCTATGACCAGCTCGCGTTCGAAGAGACCGCCACGGACGCGGTCCGCGCCGCAACGAAGAAGGGCTATCTGCGGCAGAACAGCGTCGACAGCGTCACAGGAAAAAATACCGGTGACAACACCGGCCCCGGCTCCCCGGTCTTCAAATTCCATCAATGGCGCGAGCCATATGTCGAAGTGAAGCTGATGCTCAAAGGGGGCGGCTGCGAGAACATGAACGCGCAGTATTCGCTCCCGCATCCCGACCTCGGCGGCCGCGATCTCCGCGGCGTCGAGAACGCCATCCTCGACTGCATCGTCAACGCGCAGGGCCAGGGCTGCGGCCCCGGCATCCTCGGCGTCTGCATCGGCGGCGACCGCGGCACCGGCTACGGCGAAGCGAAGGAACAACTCCTCCGCACGATGGAAGACGCGAACGACGATCCGCTGCTTGCGGCGCTCGAAGAACGCATTGTCGAGAAGGCCAATCAATCAGGCATCGGCCCGATGGGCTTCGGCGGCAAGACGACGTTGCTCGCGTGCAAGATCGGCAAGCTCAATCGCCTGCCGGCGTCGTTCTTCGTTTCGATCGCGTACATGTGCTGGGCGTTCCGCCGCCGCGGCGCGAATCTCGACGCACAGGGCGCGGTGACGGAGTGGCTCTACTGAACCGTAGTTGTCGGTTGTCCGTTGTCGGTTGTCTGCGACGATCGGATCACCGCAAACTCACAGACAACCGAGAACCGACAACCCATGATCAAACTCACCACCCCGATCGACGAAGCAACGATCCGCTCGCTGCACGTCGGCGACACGGTCTCGATCACCGGTCGGCTCTATACCGGCCGCGACGCGGTCCACCATCGCATACATGAAGGCGTGAAGCCGCCCGTCGATCTCGAAGGCCAGATCATCTATCACTGCGGTCCGGTGATGGTGAAAGAGGACGATCGGTGGGTCTGCAAAGCCGCCGGCCCGACGACCTCCTCGCGCGAAGAGCCGTATCAGCACGAGGTCATCCGCGACTATCGCATCCGCGGCGTCATCGGCAAAGGCGGCATGGGCGAGAAGACGCTCGCCGCGTGTCGCGAATACGGCGCGGTCTATCTCCACGCCATCGGCGGCGCCGCGCAAGTCTGCGCCGCCTCGGTCAAACGCGTCGACGGCGTCGACTGGATGGATCTCGGCTCGCCCGAAGCCATCTGGCACCTCTGGGTCGAAGACTTCATGGCCATCGTCACGATGGACGCGCACGGCCAGTCGCTGCACAAACAGGTGCTCGAAGAATCGAGGGAACGGCTGGCCGCGCTGAAAGCGTGAAAATGTTGCTGGTTACTGGTTGCTGGTTCAAGGTCATTCAACGCGAACGTGACGCTCTCGCGCTGAGGCACCTTGAACCAGTAACCAGCAACCAGCAACATCTTCTGGCGCGGTAGTTGCCGCACGCAACAGTCATGCGCATCGAAAAAGACACCCTCGGCGAAGTCCGCGTCCCCGATGACGCACTGTACGGCGCCCAGACGCAACGCGCCGTCGACAACTATCCCGTCAGCGGACTGCGCGAGCATCCACTCTTCATCCGCGCGTTCATCCATCTGAAGCGCGCCGCCGCGCTCGCAAATCGCGAGCTCGGAACGCTCGATGAAAAACTCGCGAACGCAATCGTCGCCGCGTGCGATCGCATCCTCCGCGACTTCGAGCGCTTCCGTCCCCACTTCGTCGTCGACGTCTTTCAGGCCGGCGCCGGCACGTCGTTCAACATGAACTGCAACGAGGTCATCGCCAATCTCGCAAACCTCTCCCTCGGCGGCAAGCTCGGCGAGTACAAGCCCGTCAATCCCAACGATCACGTCAATATGTCGCAGTCGACGAACGACGTGTTTCCAACCGCGATCCGTGTCTCCGCGGTCGACCTCCTCAGTCTGCTGATGCCGCGCCTGCAACACCTCGTGAAGACGCTCGATGAAAAGGGCGACGAGTTTCAGGACGTGATCAAGTCCGGCCGCACGCATCTCGCGGATGCAGTTCCCGTCACGCTCGGCCAGGAGTTCAAAGCCTATGCAGCCGCAATGCGTCGCGCGAATCGACTCCTCAATGACGCCTCGACAGAACTGTTCGAGCTCGGCATCGGCGGCACCGCCACCGGCACCGGGATCAACACGCCGATCGGATATCGCGACGCCGTCATTCGCCATCTCAATGAAGCGACCGCGCTGAAGTTCCACGCCACGGACGATCTGCGCGAAGCAATGCAATCACAGTTGCCCGTCGTCGCAGTTTCCTCCGCATTGCGCAATCTCGCACTCGAGCTCACCCGCATCACCAACGACCTGCGCCTCCTCGCCTCGGGACCCCTCACCGGACTCGCGGAAATCAATCTCCCTGCAGTACAGCCCGGTTCGTCGATCATGCCCGGCAAGGTCAATCCGTCTTTGCTCGAGTGCATGAATCAGATCCTCTTCCACATCCTCGGCGCGGACGCTGCGATCGCATACGCATCACAGGCGGGACAGCTCGAATTGAACGTGATGATGCCGCTCATGGCGTTCGAGCTCACGTTCTCGATGGAGATCCTCAAGAACTTTCTGCCGATCTATACCGACAGATGCATCCGCGGCATTGAAGCCAATCGCGAGCGTACGGAGAACTATTACGTCAGTTCTCCCTCACTGGCGACAGCGCTCAATCCGATCATTGGCTATGCGGCCGCGGCAGAGATCGCAAAAGAGTCCGCAAAGACCGGCAAGCGCATTCCGGACCTGTTGCGCGAGAAGAATTTATTGCCCGAGGAAACGATCGCGGAGATTTTTACACCGGAGTTTCTGGCGGGACAGGCGGATCGACGGCAACAGTAGCTTACAATCGGCGCAACGCCACTTCTCAATGCGCCTGTTCATCGCCACTAAATTTCCGGCCGTGGTTTTGCGCGATCTGAATGATCGCGCGTCGAAGCTCAAACCGCGATTGCCTCCGGCCTCCTGGGTCCGCGAGGAAACGCAGCATTTGACGCTCGCGTTTCTCGGCGAACAGCCCGAGGCGAATGTCGATGCCGTGACGCCTGCATTCACTGCGGCACTCGGAAAAATCCCCGCATTCGAAGCGCGCCTGCGCGGCTGCGGGTTCTTTCCCAATGCGCGTCACGCGCGCGTCGGCTGGATCGGATTGCAACCGGACGCGAATTTCATTGTGCTCGCGGAGACAGTGCGCGAGGTCGTCGAGGCGAATGGCATCAAGCTCGACAGCGTCGAGTTCAAACCGCACCTCACGCTGATGCGCATTCGCGATCCGTGGCCGCCCGCATCGATCGAGCTCTATATGAAATCACTGCGCGAGTACGAATCGGCACCATTCACCGTAGACTCTGTGACCTTGTTCTCGAGCCAGCTTAGTCCGAAAGGTGCGATTCACACGCCGCGGCAGGTGTATCCGCTGCGCCGGAAATGACCATCGCCTCCAATCCTGATTACGCTGAAGGCGCCTATGACGAGCTCTCGTTCTGGAGCTCGCGATTCGGCGCGCTGCTGTTCGAGCATCTCGAATTGCGTCCGAACATCACCGGACTCGATGTCGCCTGTGGCACCGGCTTTCCATTATTCGAGCTTGCGCACGCGCACGGACCATCGTCGCATTTCACCGGCATCGATGTGTGGCCCGAAGCGATTGTGCGCGCCAAGCGAAAACTCGCGGTTTATGGATTGACGAACATCGCATTGCACGAAGGCGACGCCGCAGCCATGCCCTTCGCCGACGCGTCTTTCGATCTCATCGTCTCCAACCTCGGCATCAACAATTTCGCCGACCCGCCCGCGGCAATTGCGGAATGTCGTCGTGTTGCGCGACCCGGCGCGCGTCTCGCCGTGACGACGAATCTCACGGGACACATGGGCGCGTTCTACGATTTTTTCCGTACGACATTGCGCGAATTGGGGCGCACAAACCTCATTGCCGCACTCGACGCACAGGAAGCGCATCGCGGCACACGCGACACGATCGAGCAGTTACTCCTCGATGGCGGTTTCCAGATCACGCAAATGGTCGAGAGCGAATTCTTCCTCTCATTCGCTGGTGGCACGGCGATGCTGCGTCACCCGCTGGTCGGATTCTTTCTCGAAGGCTGGCGCACTGTGACCGAAGATGCCGAGGTGTGGCTCACGATCGAAGAAAAACTCAACGCAGCGGCGCCGCTTCGGATGAGGATTCCGATGCTGTACGCAGAGGGCGTCCGGACGTAGCACGGCTTTTGGCGATCTCTTTCCCACGCAACTGACCGCACGCCGCTGCGATGTCGCGTCCCTTCGATCGCCGCACCGTCACGCGCACGCCATTGCGCACCAGCGTGTCGACGAAGCGATCGATCTCGCGATCCGACGGACGCTTCATCCACGGCGGCAGATTCGGATCTTCGTTGAACGGAATCGCGTTCACTTTCGCGTTCAATCCGCGCATCAATCTTGCGAGCGCGATTGCATCCTGCGACGAGTCGTTGTAGCCCGCGAGCAGCACGTACTCGATCGTGAGATCGCGTCCGCGCTCTAACGGAAAACGCCGCAGTGACGCCATCAAACGCTCGAGCGGATACTTCGCCGTGATCGGCATGATCTCTTCGCGCCGTTTCTTGTCCGGCGCGTTGACGGAGATCGCGAGGTTCGGTCGCCGATCGAGTTTTGCGAGTTGCTCGATACCCGGGATGATCCCCGACGTCGACAGTGTGACGCGGCGCGGCGCGATGTTGCGATAGAGCGCGTCGAGCGTCGTGACGACGTTCTCGAGATTCAGCAGCGGCTCGCCCATGCCCATGAACACGACGTTCATCTGCTCCATCGGCACCTGCTGCTCGCGCTGGATCACGTAGAACTGCCCGAGCATTTCCGACGGCGTGAGATTGCGTCCCGCGCCGAAGAAGCCGGTGACGCAGAAGGTGCAACCGACCGCGCATCCCGCCTGCGAGGAAAGACAGATGCTGATGCGATCGCCAATGGGCATGAACACCGACTCGATGCGATTGCCGTCCGCGAGCTCGAAAAGATACTTGCGGCTTCCATCCGCCGCCGGCTCCGTCACTGTAATCACCGTCGGTTGCGCGACGGTGAACCGCTCCGCGAGCGCGGCGCGCACGTCCTTCGGCAGATTCGTCATCTCCTCGAACGAGCCGACGCCGCGATGCAGCCAATCCTCGACCTGCCGCACGCGAAAGTGCGGAGACACGACTTCGCCGAGCGCGCGTTCGAGATCCGCGGGCGGGAGGTCGTACAGATTGGCGAGGTCGGTCACGGTGTGCGGCTATTCGGTGTGCTCGGAAGCATCGCTCGACGCCGCGGGCAACGCGAGCGGCTCGATGCGACGGGTCGAACGAACTTTGCGAGTCGGGTCGATTCCGAGGGAACGGAGCATCGAGAGATCGTTGACGTTGATGCGGAACTGTACTTCTTTCGGCGTCGTCGACGGAACGACGGCCGTTTCTCCGTCGCCCGATTCCGGCTCCTGTTTATTGAGACCAATGGTTGCGTCGAGCACGACATAGAGGTCGTAGCCTTCGTCGCGGATGCGCTGGATGTGTTGATTCACGTCTTCGGAGCCGGAGATCGATTCATTGATCGCGGTGCCGAGGTCCTGCAGAAGCTGCTTGATCTTGTCGTCCACGGGCCCTCCGTTACAAGCACGTAAACTATTGACAATCAGCAACTTACATTCACGTGCGCTGAGATGAATTATCCAAACGGCAGCCCCGGCGGTCAATATTCCGATTTACCGTCGAGCGGCGTAGACTGCCTGACCTCGCTCCAAAGCTCCGACCAGTACGCGAGGTATTTCCACTTTCCCCACTTGTTGTAGCGCCGCAACATCGTCGCGTCGCTGACGCGGCGGCCGCGATGATACGTGTCGCGCACGAAGCGCCGGAACTCTGAATCGACGGCGATGACGTCGTGTCGACCATCCATCGCCAGCAGATGCGCTGCACCGTACGGGCCGATTCCGGGCAGCGTCCGATAGTGCTTGAAGAGCGCTTCCGTCGACTGCGACCGATCGCCGATCGTCGCGAGATCGAGCTCGCCCGACACGATGCCGCTCGCCAATTGATGCATCGACTTCGCGCGATAGCCGAGGCGGCAATCGCGCTGCAGTTCGTCCTCGGAGAAACGGATCACTTCGCGCGGTGTCGGAAAAGCCCCGTCATTCCCGCATTTCGCGACGAGAAACCCGATCATCCGCACGGTCTGCGCCCAGGTCGTGTTCGTCGTGGCGATGATTTTCACGGCGTCTTCCCAGATCGTCGTGCCGCAGAGCAACCGTCCGAATCCGGCAGGCTCGACCCACGCGTGACGCTCGGAATCGCGCGCCATCGCCGCGAACTCCGCAACATCGACATCGAGTTGCAGCATGCGCGTGATGCGTCGCGTCAGCTCGTCACTCGGACTCGCGCCGCTGACGCGCAACGTGTTGCCGCGTTGCTCGATCGTGAGATCGACGACGCCTTCCGGCAGCGCTTCCTTCCGCTGCAGTACGCCGGTATCACGAGACCAGCGGAACGGCGCCATTCGATACCAGCCGTGGGATTCGACGGTCTGCGCGAACGCGAAATCGGGAGGAAGGGGGAGGTTGGAGGCGACGGCCGGAATCGAACCGGCGGATAAAGGTTTTGCAGACCTCTGCCTTACCACTTGGCTACGTCGCCTCACTCCCTCGGTGCTGAAGGGAGAGCGAGTGTAGTGAACGGCATGGGGACCGTCAACACTCGCCGGGCCGGCACGGCCGGCTGCGTTGGTCGCTGCGCTTAGGCACGTACGGCTGCCAAGTGGGGTTTGCTTCGCGCGCGGGGCTTAGCGGCGCGCGAGCATGACGCCGAGCTGGACTGCCGCGAATCCGACCGCGACCGAAGCGACCACGTTCAACAGCGCCCAGCCGACCGCGCCGCCCTCGGCGAGACGTTGCGTTTCGTACTCGAACGTCGAGAACGTCGTGTACGCGCCGAGGAAGCCGGTGGTGATGAGCAGGCGCCACAGCGGATCGATGGCCGCGCGCTCCATCCCCCAGGTCGCGAGAAATCCGAGTGCGAACGAGCCCGAGATGTTGATGAGGAACGTTGCGAGGGGAAACTCGCGCTTCCAGAACGTGGCGACGAGCAACATCATCGCGTAGCGGGCGACGGAGCCGAGCGCGCCGCCGGCGGCGACGAGAAGAACGCGCGTCATCGCGACAGTATGGAGTGCGGCAGCCGCAGCAGCTGCCGCTTTTGTATGCTACGGCGCGGAACGATCATACGAAGGCGGCAGCTGTGGCTGCCGCACTCCATACTTTAGTGCCAATGTAATTCGAAGGTGCACACCGCGTCGCCGCCGCACTGGCACGTCGACTCCGCGATCCGCGGATCCTTCCCGCCGTGCATCGCGATCACCTCTTCGAGATAGCCCGTCTCGCTCGTGCAGTACGCGGGGCTGAAGCATGCGGCGTCGCGGATGCGGATGCGCGCCTGCGTCGGTCCGATCTGCTCGTACTCGCACTGCCCGAAATCCTGAAACTGGCGGTGCAGCGCGGCGCTGCGGCGGAAGAAGTCGTGGATGTCTTCGCGGCGGAACGCACGATAGACCGTCGAGAGATTGATCTGCGCGGAGTGATGACCGAGCTCCCGCATCAGCGTCCGCTCATCCTTGCCGAGAACGCGCGCGATGGTGCGATCGAGCAGCACGAGATGTTCGAACGAACACCAGGACGATGCGAGCACGTCGTGAATCTCTTTCGCGATGTCCGGAGGAAGCGCGGACATCGTGCGCTCCAGCGTGGCTTCGCCGTAGCGATCGCGAACGAATTGCAGGTGCGCGCGGACCATCGCGCCTTTGACACGGCCTCCGACAAGCGCCTCGCGGGGTTGAACATTCGTGCTCAGCATGGGTCTGTATTTGTAGCACATTTCTTCCTGACGTCCATAGCTCCTCATGACGACTGGAAAGTGCAGACGCGGTATAAATCCGACATGGCGAAATCGGAACAGACCGTTCTCGAAGTGGCCGGTCGCGAAGTCGTGATCACGAACCCGGGCAAGGTGTTCTTCCCCGCCGCCGGTTACACGAAACTCGATCTCGCGAGGTACTACGCCGCGGTCGCGGACGGCGCACTTCGCGGAATCGCGGCGCGACCGATCGTGCTTAAACGCTACGTCAACGGCGCCGACAAAGAACCGTTCTTCCAGAAGCGCGCGCCCGAGCAGCATCCCGACTGGATCGAAACGGTGGAGCTCAGTTTTCCATCGGGCCGCACCGCGAGCGAGATCGTCGTCCGCAACGCCGCGCAGCTCCTCTGGATCGTCAACCTCGGCTGCATCGATCTGAATCCGCATCCCGTGCGCGCCGATGATCTCGATCATCCCGACGAGCTGCGCGTCGATCTCGATCCCGGTCCCGGTGTCGGTTTCGAGGATGTGCGACGCGTTGCGCTCGTCGTACGCGATGTGCTCGTCGAACATGATCTGCGCGGCTGGCCGAAGACGTCGGGCTCGCGCGGCATTCACGTGAACGTGCGCATCGAGCGGCGCTGGAGCTTCGATCAGGTGCGTCGCGCAGCACTCGCGATCGCGCGCGAAGTCGAACGCCGCATACCCGACATCGCGACGAGCAAGTGGTGGAAGGAAGAACGCCACGGCGTCTTCCTCGACTACAACCAGAACGCAAAAGATCGCACGGTCGCATCGGCGTGGTCGGTGCGTCCGACGCCCGATGCACGCGTGTCGATGCCGCTCGAATGGGATGAAGTCGCGGACGTCGATCCTGCCGCGTTCACGCTCGTCACGGCGCCGATCCGTTTCGCGGAACGCGGCGATGCATCCGCCGGAATCGATGACGCCGCGGGATCGCTCGACAAGTTGCTCGCGCTCTCGGCCGCGCAGGAAGAGGCAGGACTCGGCGACGCGCCGTGGCCTCCGAATTACAAGAAGCAGAGCGGTGAGCCGCCGCGCGTCGCGCCGTCGAAACGCAAAGGCGAGAGCAAACGGAAATCGACGCAACCACTCATCACGATCTCGAAAGCGGAGCACAAAGAGGATGCACTCGCGGGACTCGAACGCTGGAAGGCGAAACATCCCGAGGCGGCGGCGTTGCTCGAAATCGATGACGTGCTCGTCGATTCGATGCGTGGTCGTTCGAGCACGTGGACGCGCATTCGCGTGAACCTGCGGCATGTGCCGGAGAACGAACGTCCCGTCGAGGAAGAGCCGGATCCTGACTACGATCCATGGCGCGGCTTGTCCGCGCCTCAAGAGCGAAATGGGTGGTCGCCGCCGCGCAAACCGAAGACGCGCTCCAGCTCGTAAGCCGGCGTCACTTCGAGCTGATCGTAGCGACACTCCTCGGGTGATTTGTCGAAACGCCAGCGCTCGAAGTGCGCGCCGTGGCGGAACCGCGTGCCCTGCATGTGATCGAACGAAACCTCGGCCACACGCTCGGGGCGCAGCGGCACCCAGCTCAAATCCTTACCGCGATTCCAGCGGCTCGACGCACCCGGCAACCGCTGCCCCTTCGCAATCGCCTCATCCTGCGCCTCGGCCCAACCGCGCCATGGATGATTCTCGAGCGCGTTCTCGCGCAGCGGCGCCAACTCTTCGACGAGCTGCACGCGCATCGCATTCGTGAACGCCGCGGTCACGCCGACGTTGTGCAGCATGCCTTCATCGTCGTAGAGACCGAGGAGCAGCGAACCGACCATCGTGCCCGGCCCCTTCTTGTGCCACCGAAATCCGGCGACGACACAATCGGCCGTGCGCGAATGCTTGACCTTGATCATCGTCCGCTCGCCCGGCCGATACGGCGAGTCGAGACGCTTCGCCATCACGCCATCGAGCCCCGCACCTTCGAAGCGCTCGAACCAATCTTCGGCTACCGCGCGATCGCGCGTCGCAGGCGAAAGATGCACCGGCGCTTCGACATTCGCGAACGCCGTCTCGAGCCTCTTGCGCCGCTCTTCGAGCGAGAACTCGCGCAAGTCTTCATCGTCGATCGCGAGCAGATCCCACGCAACGTATGACGCCGGCATCTGCTCCGCGAGCAACTTCACGCGCGACGCCGCGGGATGAATGCGCAGCAGCAGCGCTTCGAAATCGAGTCCCTGCTCGCCGACGATCACGACCTCACCATCGAGCACGCAACGCTTCGGGAGCGCGTCCATCAGCGGCGCGACGAGCTCCGGAAAATACCGATTCATCGGTTTCTCATCGCGGCTCTGCAGCAGGATCTCGTCGCCGTCCCTGAAGATCAGAGTACGGAACCCGTCCCACTTCGGCTCGAACTGCCAGCCCTCGCCGTCAGGGAGCGAATCCGCGGCTTTGGACAACATCGGCGGGACCGGTGGCTCGAACGGAAGGTTCACGATTGCAACGATGACGGAACCTCGAATTCAAAAGCAAGGTGCGGAGTGTTACAGAGAGCAGCAGACGGCATATTGACCTTCATGAAACCGATCGAAAACGACCCTCGCTGGAAAGCCGTCATCGCGCACGATCGCGAGGCGGATGGCAAGTTCTACTACTCCGTGAAGACGACTGGTGTCTATTGCCGTCCTTCGTGCGGATCGCGGCGGGCTGATCCGAAGAACGTCGCGTTCTACGAGACGTGCGATGAGGCAGAACGCGCAGGCTTCCGTCCGTGCAAGCGCTGCAAGCCCGATCAGCCACCTGCCGATCAGCAGCGCGCGACGCTCGTGGCCAATGCGTGTCGCCTCATCGAGACCGCCGAGTCGATGCCGAGTCTCGCGGAGCTCGCGAAGAACGCCGGACTCAGCGTCCATCACTTCCATCGCATGTTCAAAGCGGTGACGGGACTGACGCCGCGCGGCTATGCGGCTGCCCATCGCACGAAACGCGTTCGCGATGAGCTGCGCAAAAGCGCGACGGTGACCGAGGCGATCTACGAGGCGGGGTTCGGTTCGGGCGGACGTTTCTACGAAAGCTCCGATGAGATCCTCGGCATGACGCCGACCGATTACCGAGCCGGCGGCGCGCACGCGGAGATTCTCTTCGCGGTCGGCGAATGCTCGCTCGGCTCGATCCTCGTCGCGAAGAGTGCGAAGGGCGTCTGCGCGATTCTTCTCGGCGATGATCCCGATGCGCTGGTGCGCGATCTTCAGGATCGCTTCCCGCGCGCGACGCTCGTCGGCGGCGACCGAGACTTCGAGAACGTAGTCGCCGCAGTCGTCGGCTTCGTCGAAGCGCCGGCGCTCGGACTCGATCTCCCGCTCGACGTGCGCGGAACCGCGTTCCAGCAGCGCGTTTGGCAGGCGTTGCGCGAGATTCCCGCGGGTGCGACGGTCACGTACTCCGAGCTCGCCGAGAAAATCGGCGCGCCGAAATCGATTCGTGCGGTCGCACAGGCGTGCGGCGCCAACGCGCTCGCGGTGGCGATTCCGTGTCATCGCGTGATTCGGCGGGACGGCGACCTCTCCGGCTATCGCTGGGGCGTCGAGCGCAAACGCGCGCTGCTCGAGAAAGAGGCCGCGGCATGAACATCGATGCGATTGATTGGACGCGCGTCGTTGCCGATCTCGATGCCGAGGGCTGGGCGGTGGTGCCGGGTGTGTTGACGGAGGAAGAGTGTGGCAACGTCGCCGCGCTCTACGACGAGGACGGCCGTTTTCGCAGCCGCGTCGTGATGTCGCGACATGGATTCGGACGCGGCGAGTACAAGTACTTCGACTATCCGCTGCCGGACGTGATCGCGGATTTGCGCGCAGCGTTCTATCCGCGACTCGTGCCAGTTGCGAATCGGTGGAACGAAGTGATGCGCATCGACGTGCGCTATCCGGAATCGCACGGAGAGTTTCTCGCGCGCTGTCACGACGCGGGACAGCAACGCCCGACGCCACTACTGCTGCGATACGGCGCCGGCGACTACAACTGCCTGCATCAGGATCTCTACGGTGAACACGTCTTCCCGCTGCAGGTCGCGTTTCTGCTCTCCGAGCCGGAGAAAGATTTCACCGGCGGGGAGTTCGTGCTCACCGAACAGCGGCCGCGGATGCAATCGCGCGCCGCAGTCGTCCCTCTACAGCGCGGAGACGGAGTGATCTTTGCCGTGCATCAGCGTCCGGTGCAGGGAACGCGCGGGACGTATCGCGTGAACTTGCGTCATGGAGTGAGCCGGTTGCGGTCGGGAAGACGGCACACGGTAGGTGTGATTTTTCACGACGCGGCATAGTTTGGAGTGCGGCAGCCGCAGCTGCCGCTTTTGTATGCCACAGCGCGAATAGCAAACATACAAAAGCGGCAGCTGCGGCTGCCGCACTCCAAACT
>DASYLL010000410.1:0-18828 GCA_036009605.1 Thermoanaerobaculia bacterium
CGTCGAACAACGTCGTCCCATTCGCATAGAAACGCCCTGTCGCATACCAGGCCACTTCCGCCGTTTTCGCAAATGCCACAGATGCTCCTCCCGATGGGTACTATGCTCCAACTCATGTCCGGACCGATCGGGATTGTCGCCTGTTCCGCGGAAGGCGCGGCGCTTTGCTATCGCACGATCGCCATCGAGGGTGCGGCGCTGCTCGGCCCGCACGATCACCCCGAAGTGGCGATGCACAACCACTCGCTCGCCGAGTACATGAAATGCATCTACCGCGACGACTGGCAGGGCGTCGGCGAACTGATGCTCTCCTCGGCGAACAAGCTCGCGAAGATCGGCGCCGAGTTTCTGATCTGCCCCGACAACACCATCCATCAATCGCTGCCGTTCATCGAATCGCGCTCGCCGCTGCCGTGGCTGCACATCGCGGAAGTCGTCGCGGAAGAGGCAGTTCAACGCGGATTCCGCCGCATCGGATTGACCGGCACGCGCTATCTCGTCGAGAGCGAGGTCTATCCCGAAAAGCTCACGGCGCGCGGGCTCGAGCACGTGCGACCGAAGGCCGAAGAGCGAGCGGAAATCAATCGCATCATCTTTGAGGAGCTCGTCTACGGCGTATTCAAGCCCGAGTCGATCGCGACGTTTCAACAGGTGATCGGGCGTTTGAAAGAACAGGGCTGCGATGCTGTCGTGCTTGGCTGCACCGAGATCCCGCTGATCCTCAACGACGCAAACTCACCCCTGCCAACGCTCGATTCGACGCGCCTGCTTGCGCGCGCCGCATTGCGTCGTGCGGTGCGGGACTGAACCTCCTTACAATACGCGGCCATGCGTAAACTCGCCTTGCTCGCACTGCTCGTTCTCGCCGCCGCGTGTGCCCATCAGCCGGTGGACAAAGGTCGGCTCGAAACGACGCCGCGCCACGATGAGTGGGTGACGATCGACAGCGCGGGCCGACAGCTGCACGCGTATGTCGTCTATCCGCAGTCGAGCAGGAAGACGGGCGCCGTGATCGTGATTCATGAGAATCGCGGACTGACCGACTGGGTGCGCACGGTCGCTGACGAGATCGCGGAAAAGGGCTACATCGCGATCGCGCCGGACATGCTTTCCGGCTCCGCGCCGGGCGGCGGCCGCACGAAAGACTTCCCCAACGAGGACGCCGCGCGCGAAGCAATCTCGAAGCTGCCGCGCGAACAGGTACTCGCCGATCTCGCCGCGACCGCGCAGTACGCGCGCACGATTCCGTCGATGAACGGCAAGCTCGCAGTGGGCGGTTTCTGCTGGGGCGGCGCACGCGCGTGGGACGCGGCGAACACGGTCGACGGACTCTCCGCCGCCTACGTCTTCTATGGCACCGGCCCGTCGACCGACGATGGCGTGACCGGCATCGAGGCGCCCGTCTACGGTTTCTATGGCGGCGATGACGCGCGCGTCAACGCAACAATCGAGACTTCGCAGGCGCTGACGACGAAGCACGGCAAGAGCTTCGAGCCCGTCATCTACCCCGGCGCCGGCCACGCGTTCATGCGCCTCGGCGCGCTCCCGGATGCCTCGGAACCCAACCGCAAAGCGCACGAGCAGGCGTGGGCGCGCTGGGTCACGCTGCTGCGCGTAATCGACTGAATGTAGGACCGTTCCGACCGGGCCATAGTTGGCCTCGCCTTCGCAATATTGGACGCGAAAGGGGTTCGCGTTCCATGAGCAAAGGCAATGTTGCCGCGACCGGCATCGAGGGTCTCGATCACATTCTTTTAGGCGGGTTCCCGAGGAATCACGTCTATCTGCTGCAGGGCGATCCGGGCGTCGGCAAGACCACGCTCGGCCTGCAGTTTCTGCTCGAAGGCGTACGTCACGGCGAAGGAGCGTTGTACCTCACGCTCTCCGAAACCAGCGACGAGCTCAAGGCCGTCGGCGAGTCGCACGGCTGGGATCTTTCCGGGGTGAACGTTTTCGAGCAGCTCATCGGTGAGCAGTCGCTCGAAGAAGAAGACACCACCGTCTTCTATCCGTCCGAGGTCGAGCTGGGACAGACGATCAAGGCGATGCTGACGGAGGTCGATCGCCTGAAACCGAAGCGGGTCGTGCTCGATTCACTTTCGGAGATTCGCCTGCTCGCGCAAAGCACGCTGCGCTATCGCAAGCAGATCCTCGCACTGAAGCAATTCTTCGGCAGCCGGAACATCACCGTTTTGCTGCTCGACGATCGGACGGCCGAGGTGAACGACCTGCAGTTGCAGAGCGTCCCCCATGGCGTCGTCGAGCTCGAACGCTACACGCCGTTGTACGGCTCGGCGCGGCGTCGCCTGCAGCTCGTGAAAGTGCGCGCGTTGAACTTCCGCGACGGCTATCACGACTTCAGCATCCGCACCGGCGGCATCGTCGTCTATCCGCGTCTCGTCGCGGCCGAGCATCGTCGTTACAGCCAGCAGGAGCAGTTGCCGAGCGGCGTGAAAGAGCTCGACGCAATGCTCGGCGGCGGCATCGATCGCGGCTCGAGCACGCTGATCATGGGACCGGCCGGCTGCGGTAAATCCGCGCTCGGCACGCAGTACGCGATTGGCGCAGCGCGACGCGGCGAGAAGGCCGCGATGTTCGTCTTCGAAGAGAGTCTGTCGAGTCTCTTCAATCGGTCCGCTTCGCTCGGGATGCCGCTGCGCGAACAGGTCGAGGCAGGGAACATCGTCGTCCGGCAAGTCGATCCTGCGCAGTTGCAGCCCGGCGAGTTCGCCGCACTCGTGCGCGATTCCGTCGAACAGGACAACGCGCAGGTTCTGGTCATCGACAGCCTCAATGGATATCTCAACGCCGTGCCCGAGGAGCGCTTCCTGCTGCTGCACCTGCACGAGTTGCTCAGCTACCTCGGGCAGCGAGACGTCGCAACTGTTCTCGCGTTTGCACAGCATGGCCTGATGGGCGCGAACATGCAGACGACCGTCGACGTCAGCTATCTCGCCGACACGGTCATCCTGCTGCGTTACTTCGAAGCGCGCGGCAGGATCCGCAAGGCCGTTTCGATCGTGAAAAAGCGTGGCGGGATGCACGACACGGCCATCCGCGATTTCTCGATGTCCGCCGCCGGGCTCGCCGTCGGACTGCCGCTCGAGGATTACCGCGGCGTGCTCACCGGCGTCCCCACGTACGAAGGAATCGTGAAGGAGATCCGCGAGAAGTGACGACTGAGTACGAGCGCAGCCGCCGGGTGATCATCGTCGCTCCGATCGGGCGCGACGCGGAGCTCATGTGTACGCACCTCGAGGCATCCGGCATCCGCTGCGAAGCCTCGGAGAACGTGGAGACCGCGTGCGACGCGATCCGCGACGGTGTCGGCACGCTGATCTTCACCGAGGAGGCGCTGCTGCCGAACATCACGCCGAATCTCGCGCGGACGCTCGATGCGCAGCCGCCGTGGTCCGAGATCCCGATCATCATCCTCACGGGCGAGCCTTCGCTCGAAGCGAAGAGCCGCTCGTTCGGCGAGCTCGGACAGCGCACGAACGTGACGCTGATCGATCGGCCCGTGCGCATCAAGAGTCTCGTCAGCGCGGCGCAATCGGCGTTGCGCGCGCGCGATCGGCAGTATCAGATCCGCGATCTGATGGTCACCCTCGAAGACCGCGTCAATGAGCGCGACCGTTTCCTCGCGATCCTCGGCCATGAGTTGCGCAATCCGCTCGGCGCGATCCTGCTCGCGTCGCAGATGAAAGAGGACGACGGACGCCTCGACGGCGAGCACGCGGAGCTCATCGAGCGGCAGTCGAAGCACCTCACGCGCATCGTCAACGACCTGCTCGATCTGTCGCGACTCGTCTCCGGAAAGATCGTCCTGAAGCGGCAGGTGATCGACGTCGCGGATGCGGTGCGCCAGTCGCTCGAGACCGTCCGTGCCTCGGCGTTGCGACACAGCGTCACGATCGAGGTGAAGGAGTCGCAGACGCCGTTGCCGATCGACGTCGATCCGGTGCGCGCCGATCAGATCATCACGAACGTGCTGACGAACGCGGTGAAGTACACACCCGAGGGCGGGCACGTCGTCGTGACGCTCGAACGTGATGGCGACAACGCGCTCGTGCGCGTGAGCGACGACGGCGTCGGCATCGCACCCGATCGCATCGGCACGATCTTCGAGCTTTTCGCGCAGGCGGAGAATGCGATCGGACGCGCGCAGGGCGGCATGGGCATCGGTCTCGCGCTCGTGCGCAATCTGCTGCACCTGCACGGCGGCACGATCACGGCGAAGAGCGAAGGCGTCGGCAGAGGCAGCGAGTTCACGGTGCATTTTCCGATCGCGGCGCCGCAGGCGATCGAGTCGCTTCCGGAACGGCGCGCCATTCCACGCGTCGCGCCGCGCAACGAAGAACCGCGACGCATCGTCATCGTCGAAGACAACGCGGACGTGCGCGAGCTGCTGCGTCTGAAACTCCGCAAGCTCGGTCACACCGTCAACGCGGTCGGCGACGGAATCACGGGCGTCGACGCGATCGTCACGGACAAGCCGGATCTCGCACTCGTCGACATCGGACTGCCGGGGCTGGACGGATACGAGGTTGCGATTCGTGTACGCGAGACGTTGGGAGATGACGTCGTGCTCGTCGCGGTGAGCGGTTTCGGACAACCGGAAGACAAGCGCAAAGCGCTCGAAGCCGGGTTCGACGAGCACATCACCAAACCCGCGGATGTGACGGACATCGAGAACCTGCTGGCGCGATTGCCGCCGCGGGTTGCTCGTGAGCCCTCTCGCGCTAGCGGATAATCACGACGCTTGCTTCATCCCGGCACGAACCTCGGACGCTACACGATCAAGGAGCTCGTCGGCGTGGACGGGAACGATGCCGTGAGCGCGAAGCGCGAGCTCGGCCGCGCGCGTGCCGAAGGCATCGACCAGACCGAGCAACGCGAGGAAGCGGAGCTGCTCGCCGCGGAGCTCGGCGTGCCGTCGCAGGTGCTGCCGGCGGATCCGCCATATCCGAACGTGTTGCGATACCTGGCGATTTTTGATCTGGCAACGCGGCGTTAGACGACCTGTCATCCCGAGCGTAGAGCGAGGGACCTGTGCGGGCGGGGCGCCAGGAACGTGCATCGCGCCCCGCCCACCCAGGTCCCTCGCTACGCTCGGGATGACAAGCGGCGTTACCCCGTGATCTCCACCGCCACCGGCGCCGCCAGAATCACGACCTTCGTCTCCCTCTTCCGAAACACGCGCTTCCACCACGGCTCGACCATCGGCTTGCCGCCGTGCTCCATCACGAGCTGCGCGAGGTGCGTGGCGTCGCCGGGGTTCATGCGGATGCAGCCGTGCGATTCGGCTTTGCCGAGCGACTTCTCATCGCTGGTGCCGTGGATGTAGTAGTCGGGCTCTTTGAAGAACATCTTCACGGCCTTCATCGGATTGTCGGGATCGGTGGCAGCCTTCGGCTTCTTGCCGCGCGCCCACTTCGAATCGGGCGGAACCCAGGCCGGGTTCCAGACGATCTTGCGGATCGAAAACTTGCCTTCAGGAGTCGGATAGGTGGCTTTGCCGATGGCCACGGGGAAGCGCTCGATGACGTCTCCGTTCTCGACCACGGCCAGCTCGCGGTCGGAAAGATCGATCTCGATACGAAGCTCGGCGAGTGTCGCCGGAACGCAGAGGAGCAACGTAAATGTCACAATCAGAACGGGTTTCACGTTCCGTTTCCAGTGCAAGCGAGGTTCCACTTGACGCGAGGGAAGGGTCCGGGCATCATGTGTGTGCTGAGACTGAGTCTCAAGCGCAGAAAAGACCCAACCAAGTGATCATCTGCATCTGCCGCGGCAAATCCGATCGAGCAATTTCGAGTGCGATCGACAACGGAGCTTCCTCCGTTCGCGATCTGCAGCGCTGCGGCATCGGCGATCAGTGCGGTTCCTGCCACAACTCGCTGCGCTCGATGCTCGCCGCGGCCGCACCTGCCGCAATGCCGTGTCCGGCATGCCTGCCAGCGCCGACGGCCACCGCTCACGCGCACGCGTGATAGGCTCCGCCCCATGAAGGGCGACGCAAAAATCATCGAGATCCTCAACGACGTTCTGACGTCGGAGCTCACGGCCATCAACCAGTATTTCGTCCACGGCGAAATGTGCGAGAACTGGGGCTACGCACGGCTCCACAAGATCATCTTCAAGCACTCCATCGGCGAGATGAAACACGCCGAGAAGCTGATCGAGCGCGTGCTCTTCCTTGAGGGCATCCCCAACGTCCAACGCCTGGGCAAGATCACCATCGGCGAGAACGTCGACGAGATCTTCAAATCCGATTACGCGCTCGAGATGGACGCGCTGCCGCGCCTCAACGAAGGCATCGAGATCTGTCGCGAGAAGGGCGACAACAACAGCCGCCACCTGCTCGAGGAGATCCTTCACGAGGAAGAAGAACACGTGGACTGGCTCGAAGCGCAGCGGTCGCTCATCGAACAGGTCGGCCTGCAGAACTACCTCGCGGCGCAGATCAAGGAAGACGAATAGCAACCCTCGCTCTCGTCAACGGCAGGATCTGGACCGGAGACCGGTTCGCGGCGAATGTCGTCATGGAAGGCAATCGCATCGCCGCCGTCGATGCACCGATTCCTCAAGATGCGCGCGTAATCGATCTTCACGGTCGCCTCGCACTTCCCGGCTTCATCGACAATCACGTTCACTTCATCAACGGCGGTTTTCAGCTGTCGCGCGTGCAGTTGCGCGATGCGACGTCCGCGGATGAATTCGTGCGACGCATCGCAGTGCACGCGCTCCAGCTCGACGTCGATCAATGGCTCACCGGCGGTGGATGGGATGAACAGCGCTGGTCTCCTCCGGCGATGCCATCGCGTCAGATGATCGACGCGGCGACGCCTGGGAATCCTGCGCTGCTCACGCGACTCGACATGCACATGGCGCTCGCGAGCTCGCGAGCTCTGCAACTTGCGAACATCACGCGAGAAACGCCCGATCCGCCGGGCGGCACGATCGTGCGCGATGCAGACGGCGAAGCGACCGGCCTCCTGAAAGACACGGCCATGACGCTCGTCTCCGCCGTCATTCCGCGACCATCACTCGAGGAGCGCATCGTCGCCGCACGCGCCGCGCTGCAGGAGGCCGCGCGCTTCGGCGTGACGTCGTTCTGCGACATGGGCATGAGCCCCGAGGCGTTCGAGGACTTTCGTGCGTACCAGCGGCTCGAGCGCGAGGGCGCACTCACCGCACGCGTCTCGCTGTTCATGCCGATCGGCAGCTACGAGCGCTTACAGAACGCCGGCGTCGAGAAGCATTTCGGCAGCGAGCGACTCCGGGTCGGCGGACTCAAAGGATTCGCCGACGGCTCCCTCGGATCCTCGACCGCCGCATTCCGTGAGCCATTCACCGACGAGCCGCATCACTGCGGACTGGTGATGGCGGAGATGAGCGACGGCTCGATGGCGAAGTGGGTCGAGGACGCGGACGCGCACGAGTTGCAGATCGCAATTCACGCGATCGGCGATCGCGCAAACGCAGACGTGCTCTCCATCTTCGAATCGCGTCCCGACATCGGCGAGCGACGTTTCCGCATCGAGCACGCGCAGCATCTCGATCCGTCGCTCATCGAACGTTTCGCGCGCAGCGGCGTCATCGCGTCGATGCAGCCGTATCACGCCATCGACGACGGACGCTGGGCCGAGACGAAGATCGGCAGCGAGCGCGCGAAAGCGACGTACGCGTTTCGCTCGCTGATCGATGCGGGAGCAACGGTAACGTTCGGCTCCGACTGGACCGTCGCGCCGCTCAACCCGCTCCTCGGCATCTACGCCGCCGTCACGCGCCGCACGATCGACGGCAGGAATCCCAAGGGCTGGATTCCTGAACAGAAAATCACGGTAGAAGAAGCGCTGCGTTGCTACACGGTGAACAACGCGTACGCGATGTTCGCCGAACGCGAAGTCGGACGCATCGCGCCGGGGATGCTCGCGGATGTCGTGGTGTTGTCCGAGGATCTGTTCGCGATCGCGCCGGAAGAGATCGAGAACGTGAACGTCGACATGACCATCCTCGGCGGCGACGTGATTTACGAACGCATCTAACTGCCGACGATCACGTCCAAATCGTCCGCGATCTCATTAATCGAGTGATAGCGCAGCGAGTCCGGATCCTCGATCAACAGATCGAGCGCCGGCGTCACGAATCCCGCCGCGGCCAGCTGGCGCGCCAGCGGAATCGCGAGCTCGCGCAGCTCCGCGGGCGGGTGGGGCGGCGGCGCGGCATCCGTTCCTTCCACACGATACTGATTCCGCTCGAGCGCTTTTCCGCGCGCACGCAAACGCGATTGCAACTCGCGCACAGCCGCGATGGTTTCCGCGGACAGCGCGTATGCGCGCCGCAACGCGGCCGTGTCGTTCTGCAAAAGCGCGATCGCGGAAAAGACTGAATCCGGCGCTCCTGCGTCATCGACGGCCGTGACGAGATCGTTGAGCGCGAACTCGATGTCGTTCACGCGTGCCGGATTGAGACCCTGATCCTTCGCCGCCCCGATCGCATTCGCGAGCACATCCGCGCTGAGCCGCATCGGCAGCAGCTCAGGATCATCGTCGAGTGCGGCGCGCAGCTGAAACAGCGCCGCCTCCATCATCGCCAGCTCGTTCATTCAGTCGAGCGTTTCACCATGTTCGTGAAGCCGCTGAGGATGTCGATCGGCAGCGGGAAGACGATGGTCGTGTTCTTCTCGACACCGATCTCGGTCAGCGTCTGCAGGTAGCGCAGCTGGATCGTCATCGGCTCGGTGGCCAGCACCTTCGCCGCATCCGCAAGCCGCTGCGACGCCGCGTACTCACCTTCGGCGTGAATGAGCTTCGCGCGTTTCTCGCGCTCGGCCTCGGCCTGCTTCGCCATCGCGCGCAGCATCGACTCCGGAAGATCGACCTGCTTCACCTCGACGTTCGCAACCTTCACACCCCACGGCTCGGTGTGCTGATCGAGGATCGTCTGAATGCGCGCGTTGAGCGCGTCGCGATGCGCGAGCAGATCGTCGAGCTCCACTTCGCCGAGGACGGAGCGGAGCGTGGTCTGCGCGAACTGCGACGTCTGATAGCGATAGTCGAGCACTTCCACCACCGCGCGACGCGGCTCGACGACGCGGAGAAACACGACCGCGTTCACCTTCAGCGTGACGTTGTCTCGCGTGATGATGTCCTGCGGCGGCACTTCGAACGCTTCCTGCCGCAGCGATATGCGGACTATGCGGTCGATCGGCGCGAAGACGAGAAAGATGCCCGGTCCTTTTGCTTCGGGCAACAGGCGGCCGAGGCGGAAGATCACGCCGCGCTCGTACTCAGGAAGGATCTTGATCGAGCTGAGGATGTAGAGACCAAAGATGACGGCGATGACGGTTCCGATTCCAAACATGGGAGACCTCCGAGCCAGCGGATTGTAGCGCTCGGAGCCCGCGATCAGCGGCCGCGTCGCGGCTTCGGCCGCGGCGCATCGTCTTCCACTTCGCGAATCGCTTCCGCAATCCCGGTCGGAACGCTGTGCCGCAGCGTATCGACCGAGCTGAACGAGATGCCGCCGTCGAAGCGCCACTCGTGCTGCGGCCGATAGATGCCGATGTCGTGAACGCGCGTGCCGACGACGATGCGCAGGACATTGCGTCGATAGTCGAACGCGCGGCCGTTGCGTGTGTGTACTGCGGCGTCGACGCGATACGTTCCGGCGACGAGATCGAGTGACGAGACCACGAATCGCACGCGCGCCGTTCCTTCGATGCGTTCCGGCGCGTAGCCTTCGAGATCGGTGTTCGTGCCGTACACGCAGGTACCGTTCGCGGCGTAGATGCCGATCCCGAAGACGAAGTCTTCCTGCGGCACGCGCACGTCGACGTCGAGGTCGAGGATCACCGGCGTGCCTGCGCCGATCGCGACGAGCTCGCGGCCCTGGTGATCGGTAAGCGCGACTCGTTTCAGCACGATTTCGCCCGAGCCCCAGCGCTCCTCGTCCGATTCTTTCGGCTTCTCCGGCTCCACCACAAGAGTCGGCGCGGCTTCTTCCGCCGGCGCCGGCGGCGCGGGAGGCGTGCCACTCACTTCCTGCAGATACGCATCGACAACGCGCATCGGATCGCCGATCGCCTCGGTGCGTCCATGATCGAGCCACAACGCGCGATCGCAGAGATTGCGCACCTGGTCGAGCTGGTGCGTGACGAACAGCAGCGTCACGCCGCGATACTTCATCTCCTGAATCTTGGCGATGCAGCGCTGCGAAAACTCTTCATCGCCGACCGAGAGCACTTCATCGATGAGCAACACATCAGGATCGACGTGTACGGCGACTGCGAATCCGAGGCGCACGTACATGCCGGACGAATACGTCTTCACCGGCTGATCGAGAAAGTCGGCGATGCCGGAGAACTCGACGATCTTGTCGAAGCGCTGGTCGATCTCGCGTCGCGAGAGACCGAGCATGATGCCGTTGATGTAGATGTTCTCGCGGCCGGTGATCTCGGGATGAAAGCCCGCGCCGAGCTCGATCAGCGCGGCCACGCGGCCATTCACCGACACTTTGCCCGCCGACGGCTTGAGAATGCCCGAGATCAACTTCAGCAGCGTCGACTTGCCGGAGCCGTTGCGTCCGATGATGCCGAACGCTTCCCCGCGATCGACGACGAACGAGACATGCCGCAATGCCGCGACCGCCGCATCAGGCGCGAGCGCGAGGTCGCGCTTCAGCAGCGCGCTCTTGAGCGTCGCGAACTGCGAGCGGCGTCCCCACAGGCGGTAATCCTTGGAGACATCTTCAATGGCGATCGCGTAATCGGACACTGGGCCGGATTGTATCCGGCGTTCTCGGTTGTCGGTTGTCGGTTCTCTATGCGGTGTCGTTCAGACGGAAACACCGCGGACAACCGAGAACCGACAACCGACAACTAATTCATCAGCCCCAGCTCGGAAGCCAATCGGAACAGGTCGCGCTCGCCACGCAGCGCCAGCTTGTGGAAAGCGCGGCTGCGATGCGTGCAGATCGTCTTCTCGGAAATGTTCAGCAGGATGGCGATCTCTTTCGAGCGCCGCCCCTGCAACACGTGCTGAATGACTTCGTTCTCGCGGTCGGAGAGCTTCTTCGCACCGGGAATCTCGAGACTCGCAGGCCGCGCCTGCGCCTCGGCACGAACCTGCAATTCGCGCACGCTCGTCATGATGAACAGCTCACCGTCGACGCGCGTCTGCGAGATCGTCGCGTCGAACGTGATGGTGTCGCCGCCGCGTGCGCACGCGTGAAACGTATAGCGTGTAGGCGCAGGCTTCCCTTCTTTGCGGCAGAGCCCGTACCAGCGCAACCGTTCGAGATCCTCGGGATGCGCGATGTCGCGAATCGTGGCCTTGCTCAGCTCGGATGTACTCGGATAGCCGAGCATTTTCGCGTACGCGCAGTTGAGATAGACGACGCGCTCTTCTGATTCGATCAACACGCCGTCGAACGCGCCATCGAGCACTGCGCGCAGCTGTCGATCGATGATGGGACGTCCCCAGACCAGGCCTCGTTCCCTGAGCATTCCGTGCGCCGTCCCGAGGATTCACGGACTCGGATTAAGACGACCCTCCAGTTTTTCTTACGGACGTCCTCCACGACTGGATGTATCGCTGCACCGCACGGCCTCGGCAAAACAGGAGGCCACATGACACGTTCCCGAGTCCCATTTCTTCTACTGCTTCTTCTCATCCCCACGCTGTTGTTCGCTTCGTCCCATCGCGAGGCGCCGCTCATCACGGAAGACCCGACGATGGACAACACCGACGTCTACGTCTTCCGCAGTCCCGACGCGCCCGACACCGTCACGATCATCGCCAACTTCATTCCGCTCGAAGAACCGTCCAACGGCCCGAACTTCTATCGGTTCTCGCCGGCAGGTGTGTACGAGATTCACATCGACAACAACGGCGACGCGAAAGAGGACATCACGTACCAGTTCCAGTTCCGCAGCGACATCCGGAACCCGAACACGTTCCTCTACAACACCGGGCCCGTCACGACGCTCGATGACGCCGATCTGAACGTGCGCCAGTTCTACACGGTGCGCAGGATCGAAGGTCTGCGTCGCACCGGCACGTCCGCGGTGAGCGCCGAGCATCAGGTCGCGCCCGCAAACATCGGACCGAAGTCGACGCCGAGCTACGCTGCGCTCGCCAATGCAGCGGTCTACGATCTCGATGGCGGCGGCAAGGTCTTCGCCGGTCCGCGCGATGAATCGTTCTTTGTCGATATCGGCTCGATCGTCGATCTGCTCACGCTGCGTCCTGTCCAGCAGCTGCACCTCGTTCCGCCGGTCGCACAGTCGGCCGATGGCGTCGATGGTCTGAAAGGCTTCAACGTCCACACGATCGCGCTGCAGATTCCGATCGAGGATCTTGTCGCAGGCGGCGGCATTCCGGCCGCGCCGACCGCGGCGAATGCAGTCATCGGCGTGTGGTCTACCACGAGCCGCTCGCGCGTCACGATCCTCAACACCGGCGCGTCGCGCCGTCAGGGTCTCGGCGGTCTGTCGCAGGTCTCGCGTCTAGGCATGCCGCTCGTCAATGAAGTCGTGCTCTCGCTTGCGTTCAAGGACATCTTCAATGCGTCCGAGCCCGCCGGTGATGCGCCGCTCTACACGTCGACCGAGACGTTCCGCAATCGCGTCCTCAATCCCGAAACCGCAACGCTCATGACCGCGCTGTACGGGATCAGCGTCCCGCCCGCGCCGCGCAACGATCTCGTGCAGGTGTTCCTCACCGGACTTCCCGGCGCGAATCAGCCGGCGAACGTCGTCCCCGCGGAGATGATCCGTCTCAACGTCGCCGTCCCGGTGACCGCGCAGCCAAACCGCCTCGGCGCGATCGCTAACGATCTCGGCGGATTCCCGAACGGCCGCCGTCTGACCGATGACGTGGTCGACATCTCCCTGCGCGTCGTTGCCGGCGTGCTCGTGCCGGGCTTCAACAAGTCGCCGAACAACGCGCTCACCGATGGCGTCGACGCGAACGACGAAGCGTTCCTCTCGACGTTCCCATACGCGCCGCTGCCGCACCAGGGATTCGAGAGCCGGCCGCACGACAACTAAGGATCAGCCCACCATGCGAAAAATTTTCTTCCTTCTCTGTGTGCTCGCCACGAGCGTGGCGCGCGCGGACCACTACTCCGACACGTACGTCATCCCGGTCGTCGGTCACACGACCGGCGCCAACGGGATGACATGGATGAGCGACGTCTCGATCCGCAACATCAGCGCGGAGCCGCTCACCGTACAGATGATCGTCATCGAAACGGGCGACAACAATTTCGACAACGTCTTTCCGCTGATCACTGACGACGTCGACGGTTCTGTGACGATCAACGCGAACAGCTCACTCAATCTCCGCGACATTCTGGACGACTACCGCGATCAGGGCCGTAGCCTCGGCGCGCTGATCCTCGGCGGCAACCGGCCGTTCGCCGTGACGAGCCGCGCCTACAGCACGGACTCGCCCCTCGGGCAGACCGTGCCTCCGGCGCGCGACTTTCTCCTCAACAGTCTCGAGCAGGCCGACAATGTGGGCTTCGCGTACATCCCGGGCATCGTCAGCAACGCCTCGACGCGGACGAACTTCGGTTTCGTCGCGGGCGCCGGCGGCTCGTCGACGGTACCGATGGTCGTCGACGTCTCGGTGCGCAACTCGACCGGCGGAATCGTCGGAACGCGCTCGTTCGTGATCGAGCCGGGCAACTTCGCGCATCACCAGGTGAACATTCGCTCGTTCGGCGCGGGGACGTTCGACATCGGCAGCATCGATGTCCGCGTCTCGCAGGGTGAAGGAGCGGTCGTGCCGTACGCATCGCTGATCCACAATGAGACCGGCGAAGCCGCCTACATCATGGGTGTGCTGCCGGAGACGACGCCGTCGAACGGACTGTTCTTTGCGCCCAAAAACCTGTTCCGGACGCTGATCGATCAGCGCAGCCCGCGCTTCTGATGTCATCCCGAGCGTCGCGAGGGACCTGGGCGGGCGGCGCGCGAAGAGCGAGCCGTTCGCCCCGCCCACACAGGTCCCTCGACTCACGCTCGGGATGACGTTTTGGCGAAATCGAACCCACCTGGCAGCCGTACGTGCCGTCGGCGGAGCAATCAGCGCTGCCGGCCGTGCCGGCTAAATCGCTTCCGCCAGCGTGTCGCGCAATCTTCCGAACACGAAGATGCCCGCCCAGAGCGACACGCTGGCGTAAGCGACCATCAGAAACGCGTCCGACGCATTCGGCAGTCTTCCGAAAAAGAAGATGTCCTGATACGACACGACGAACGGCGTCATCGGATTGATGCGCAGCAATGCGCGCAACGGCCGCGACTGAATGTTCTCGATCAGATAGAGAATCGGCGTCACGAAGAAGCCGAGCTGCAACAGGTTGGCGACGATGTCGCGCAGATCGCGGAAGAGCACGGACGCCGACGACACGATCATCGCCAGCCCGGCCACGAACAGCGCCTGCAAAAGCATCAGCACCGGCGCGAGCAGGATCGTCCACGACATCGCGAACTTGTTCATCGCCGTGAACGCGAGCATTGCCGCGAGCATGATCGGCAACGCCGCGAGGAAGTGCACGAGGTGCGAGAGCACGACCACGAGCGGCAGCGCTTCCGCCGGAAACATCACCTTCTTGATCAATCCCGCATTCGACGAGATCGAGCTCGTCGACTCGAGCACTGCCGCCGTGAAAAACGTCCACGGCAGAATCCCGGAGAAGAGAAACAGCGGATACGACTGCACGACCTGCTGCGGGAAGAACTTCGTGAAGACGAGCGTGTAGACCGCGAGCAGCAGCAGCGGATTCGCAAGCGACCAGAAAAAGCCGAGGACGGAACCGCGATAGCGCGCCTTCAGATCGCGCGCCGTGAGCGCGGCGATGAGCTGTCGGTGGCGGTACAGATCGCGTAGTTCGTTCACGAGTGATCGTCGGTCACGATCAGCATCAGGGTCGTCGCGCCGACCTGGAACTCGCTCTTATCACTCAATTCGACGAGTCCTTCGATTTTCGACCCGTCGTAGATCGTGCCGTTCGTCGAGCCGAGGTCCATGAGACCGTATTGCGTGTCGCGGACTTCGATGACGGCGTGCTGGCGCGACGACTCGGTGTCGTTGAGCGTAAGGTCGGCATTCGCGCGTCCGATGGTGATGCGCGGCTTTTCGATGCGAAATACGCTGCCGGCGTCGGGACCGTCGAGAATCGCCAGCGACAGACGCTTGCCCTGTGGAAGCTGCAGCGTCGGCTCCTTCGGCTGCGGGATCGGCGACTGCTCGGTGGTCTCGTGCGGAACGCGACGACTGCCGTCTTCGGTCTTCGACGCGTACGTCGCGTCGCCGGGATCCGGAGTGTCGATTTCAGGCTCGGCAAAGGCAGGATTGCGAATGTCGAAGATCTGCTGGCAGCGCGCGCACTTGATCTTCTTCGAGAGTTTTCTCTCAAAGCGCTCTTCGTCGTACTGGTACTTCGAATGGCAACTCGGACACTCGATGATCACGTGCTGACCTCGGCTGAAGCTCGCCGGGGACGATAACACGACCTCCGACTCTCGAATAGAATCCGGTGCTCATGAAGAAGCTCCTGCTGTCGCTCGTCGCTCTTCTCCCGCTCGCCTGCAATCAACCAATGGAACAGAAAGCCGCTCCCGAAGCCACGTCGACCGCCGATCGCCTGGACATCGCTCCCGATGTTTCGGAGCGAGCCGCGCAGCTTCCGAAGACGCCGATCGACTACGACCGCGCACTGCTCAATGACAACGAGCGGCAGGTCGTGGCCAAGCTGATCGAGGCATCGAAGTTCATCGACGAGATCTACTGGCTGCAGGTCGCGGAAGACAATCCGACCTATCTCGCGAAGCTGACCGCGCAGGCGAAGCAGGGACCGCTCGATCAGGCCGGCTACGACTACTTCCTGATCAATCGCGGACGCTGGGATCGTCTCAAAGAAGACGATCCGTTCGTCGCGCCGTTCGGCGCCGAAGGCAAGAAACCGCAGGGCGCGGCGTTTTATCCGGCCGACATGACGAAGGAAGAGATGGAGAAGTACATCGCCGCGCATCCCGATCAGAAGGAAGCGCTGCAGGGTCTCTTCACGATCGTCCGCCGCGACGGCGATAAGCTCGTCACGACTCCGTACTCGAAGCAATACGCGAAGCAGCTCGAGCCGGCCGCCGCGAAACTGCGCGAAGCCGCGGCGCTGACGACCAACGAGTCGCTGAAGACCTATCTGACGAAGCTCGCGGACGCGTTCTTCAAGGACAACTATCGCGACAGCGACATGGCGTGGATGGATCTGCACGGACCGATCGAAGTAGTCATCGGACCGTACGAGGTCTATGAAGACGAGCTGTTCAACTGGAAGGCGGCGTTCGAGTCGTTCGTGACGGTCGTCGACCGTCCGGAGACCGACAAGCTCGAAGTCTACGCGCAGCATCTGCCGGGCATGGAGAAGAACCTCCCGATTCCGGACGAGTACAAGAATCCGAAACGCGGAACGGAGTCGCCGATCCGCGTCGTGCAGGAGATCTACACGGCCGGCGACGCGCGTCGCGGCGTGCAGACCGCGGCGTTCAATCTGCCGAACGATGAGTACGTTCGCGAGATCAAGGGCTCGAAGAAGGTCCTGCTGAAGAACGTGATGGATGCAAAGTACCGGCTCAGCGGAACGCCGATCGCGAATCGCGTGCTCACGCCGTCGCAGCGCGAACTGCTCAACTTCGATGCGTACTTCAATTTCATCCTCTTCCACGAGCTCTCGCACGGGCTCGGACCGGGGATGATCGAGGGGCCGGACGGCAAGCGCGTCGACGTGCGCTTCCTGCTCAAGGACACCTACTCCGCGATCGAGGAATGCAAGGCCGATGTCCTCGGCATCTGGAACATTCTCTACGCGCAGGAGTTCAATCTGCTTTCGGAGTTCAACGAAGAGCAGCTCTTCGCGACGTACGCCGGACTGCACTTCCGCTCGATGCGCTTCGGTATCGACGAAGCACACGGTCGCGGTACCGCGGTGCAGTGGAACTGGCTGCGTGAGAAGGGTGCGATCGTGCCTGCCGCGGACGGAACGTTCTCCGTCGATCACACGAGAATGCGCGCCGGCGTTCGCTCGCTCGCGACGGAACTGCTGACGCTGCAAGCCACTGGCGACTACGCGCGGGCGCAGCGCTTGCTCAACAAGTACGGCGTGACGAACCCGGAGATCGAAGCGGTGATCGCGAAGCTGAAGGACATCCCGGTCGACATCACGCCGGTGTTCACGGCGGCCGGAGAGAACTGATGGAAGGACGGGTCGTTCTGAATTGCGGCGAATGCGATCTGACGCGCGAGATCGTCGGTGAGATTCCCGACGAGTACATCCGCTCGTTCGACGACGCCGTGCATCAGGACGGCTGGGCGCCGCGCCCCGGCGCGAACCACGCGTCGCTGATCTGCCGCGATTGTCTCGCGAAGTACGCGGGACACGAGACCGTGGATGACGAAGAAAAAGTAAAGGGCCATCGGGATCCGATGGCCCTCTGATTCTTCATTCGATCGCGAGTTACGCCAGTTTCCGGATCGCTTCCTCGACCTGCTCTGCAGTCGGCATTGCCGCTTCAGCAAGCGGCTGCACGAGCGGGCCTTCCAGCCACTCGTACTCGCCCTTCATCATCTTCTGCACGACCTTGTACTGAAGGTCGTCGTGATTATCGAAGAGCGTGCGGAAGGTCTGATCGATACGCGTGCGCGCTTCGCGGCAGAAGAGATCCGCGAGCTCGAGCGCGTTCTTGTCGCCGTTCTTTGCAAGCATCAGCGCGTAGCTGATCGTCGCCGACATCGCGAAGAGATCCGTGCCGATGTCGACGATACGGAAGAGCACCATCTGCTTCCGCTCCAGCTTCGCCTGGAAGCGCATCATGGCGTGGAAGATCGAGCGCGAGAGATGCCGCGACTGGCGCTCGAGATAGCCGACGTGATTCTGCAGACGGCCGAACTCGCCGTATTTCGGGAAGCGGCTCCAGCCCACGTAGCGCGACGGATACCACGTCGCGTAGAACGCACCGGCTTTCGCAGCAGCCGAGATCTTCTCGCCCGTCGGCGTCTCCGGCAGCAGGATCTTGTAGCCGCGCTTCATGTGCGGATCGACTGCTTCGCGCGCGATGAAGAGATGCTGGATCTCGCTCGTGCCTTCGAAGATGCGGTTGATGCGCATGTCGCGCATGATCCGCTCGACCGGATGACCCTTCTCGCCGCGCTCGCGAAGCGACGTCGAGGTCTCGTATCCGCGCCCGCCGCGGATCTGCACGAGATGATCGACGCACTGCCACGCCACTTCGGTGTTGAACAACTTCGCCATCGCCGCTTCGAGCCGAAGATCGACGTCGCCGCGATCCGCGAGTCCCGAAGTCAGCCAGACGATCGCTTCCATCGCCATCGTGTGCGAAGCCATCCAGCCGAGCTTTGCGGCGACGGCTTCATGCTTGCCGATCGGCGCGCCCCACTGCACGCGCTCGTTCGCCCATTCGCGCGCGATCTCGAGCATGCGGCGGGCGCCAGCTGCGCAACCCGCGGGAATCGTCAGGCGTCCGGTGTTCAACGTGATCAGGGCGAGCTTCAGTCCGAGGCCTTCGCCCCAGAGGAGGTTTTCTTTGGGGATGTAGACGTCGCTGAACTTGATCAGCACGTTGCCGATGCCACGCAGACCCATGAACTGGCAGCGGTGCGCGATCTCCACTCCCGGCGTGTCCATGTCGAGGATGAACGCGGAGATCTGCTTCTTCTCCTTGCCGTTCACGACCTTCGGCGGCGTCTGCGCCATCACGACGATCACTTCGGCCTTGAGGCCGTTCGTGCACCAGAGCTT
>DASYLL010000411.1:0-5289 GCA_036009605.1 Thermoanaerobaculia bacterium
CTGTTCAGCCGCCGCACTTCAACGGTCAGCGGCGAAGCACGAGGATCGCGATCGCGCCGAGGAGAACGCTGAGCAATGCCAGCCCACGCGCGTCGAGAGCGGGAACCGTGACTGCGTCCGCGGCGGCGAGGGTCGCGGTCGCTGCGTTGTTCGCGGGCGTCGGATCGCCCTCGTTGCCGGTGACCGTGGCGACGTTGGCGATGGCGCCCGAAGCGTTGACCTGCACCGTGAGCGTGCAGTTCGCGGATCCGCTGACGGCCAGGTTGCCGACGTTCCAGGTGAGCGTCGGGCTCGCGAACGAGGCGCCGCAGTCATTCGAGACGTACGTCAGACTCGCCGGGAGCGTGTCCGTGACGACGACGCCGGTGGCCGCGGACGGCCCGGCATTCGAAACGGTCAGCTCGAAATCGATGTTGTCGCTGACGCTGATCGAGCCCGCCGTCGTCAGTTGCTTGGTGATCGAGAGGTCGGCGATGCCGGTGAGCGTGTCGGTGTCCGTCGCGGAGTCGTTCGCGGGATTCGAATCCGAGCTCGCGCCGCCGGCAGTGGCCGTGTTGACGAGGTTGCCCGTGGCGCTCGCGCTGATGTTGCACGTTGCCACGTAGGTCACCGAGGCGCCCGCGGGCAGATTCAGCGCGGCATCATTGATGTTGCCGGCTCCGGCCGCGGTGTTGCCCGACGCGCCGCCCGAGGCCGAGCTCGTGAAGGTGACGCTGGTGCAAGCCGCCGGGAAGGTGTCGACGAGACTGGCTGTGGCGGCCGCCGAAGGACCGGCATTGGAGATGGTGATCGTGTAAACCGTCGAGCCACCCGGTGTCGCGGTCGCTGAACCGTCGGTCTTCGTCACCGAGAGGTCGCTCGATTCGCAGGCGAAGGTGTCGATGTCGAGCATCCAGCTGTCGAGGGATCCGCCGTCGCCGGCCAGATCGTCCGAGATCGTGATCGTCCAGGTGCCGTTCGGATCCTCGCCGACGAAAGCACCCATCGCCTCCTCGGGGACGAGCGGAGAGGCCAGGACCCCGATCGCGTAGAGGTGTTCCGTGACCAGCCCGTCGTTCGTCACATACGGAACCTGGCCGGCCGGGTTCGCATCATCGTCCCACACCGTGCCGTTGAAAACGTTGTCATTGGTGCCGGCGTTGTCCGTCGTGAGCGTGACGACGGTGCCCGCGGGCGACGTCAGCGTGATGTCGAGGTCCGCCGGGAACGTGTGGGCGAGTGCAGTGGTCAGGTCGACGTCGAGAATCGAGGTTCCTGCTCCGCTCACGACCAGAGTCGAGGTCACGACCGCGGGGCCGGTTGGAATCGCAACGGGTGTGCTCTGCGTAAACGTTGGCTCGGCCGTCACGATCGGGGCACTCGGGAACGTCGTCACGCCGAGCGTCCAGCTGTCGAGGGATCCGCCGTCGCCGGCCAGATCGTCCGAGATCGTGATCGTCCAGGTGCCGTTCGGATCCTCGCCGATGAAAGCACCCATCGCCTCCTCGGGGACGAGCGGAGAGGCCAGGACCCCGATCGCGTAGACGTGTTCCGTGACCATCCCGTCGTTCGTCACATACGGAACCTGGCCGGTCGGGTTCGCATCATCGTCCCACACCGTGCCGTTGAAAACGTTGTCGTTGGTGCCGGCGTTGTCCGTCGTGAGCGTGACGACGGTGCCCGCGGGCGACGTCAGCGTGATGTCGAGGTCGGCCGGGAACGTGTGGGCGAGGAAAGTCGTCAGATCGAGATCGTAGAGAAACGGACCCGTGCCCGAAACGACGACAGTCGAGGTCACGACCGCGGGACCGGTGGGAATCGCAGTCGGCGTGCCTTGCGTGAAGGTGGTCGTGACCTGTCCGCAGCCGGCCGGGGTGGTCGGCACCACCTGGGCTACCGGGCCTCTTGGAGCGCTCTCCGCCGCAATCCGGCGCGCCGCGCTCCCCGTTTCGATCTGTCCCGGATCATCGCCACCCATGAGCGCCATCAGCTCGCGGTAATGCTGATCGAGCGTCTCGTAAGACGACCGCGCTGCACTGTCTCCCTCGACGTTCGGTTTCAGCACACGCATCTGCGCAGCGATCCCGCGCATCTCGGTGTAGATCGCATCTTTGTCGAGCGCGTCAGCCGCGTGGGACGGGCTCGACAGCATGCCGATCACGAACGCGACACAGCCGGCGGTGAGAAATCGGGGGGAACGGGCCTGTTTCATGATGCCTCCTCGAGAACGCTTCGCCACGCAGATGCACAGCGCGGCCTGGGGGTCGATGCGAGGCACTGTATGCCGGACCGGGCCATGCCGCAACAGCTTTTGCGACAGCGTCGCGCGGTATCATCCGGAGATCGTCGGCCCCGGTGGCGGAATGGTAGACGCTGCGGACTTAAAATCCGCTGCCTCGTAAGGGGCGTGCCGGTTCGAGTCCGGCCCGGGGCACCAGCATCGGCTATCATGCACCGCTGAATTCCACCCCGCCGGAGGCCTCATCCATGACCACCACCGTCGATATCCAACCGGGCGCGCCGCTCACGCTGCTGTCCGAAGAAGAACAGATGTTCCAGCAGAGCGTGCGCGACTTTGCGGTCGAGCGCATCCGGCCGCTCGTCCACGACATGGACCATGCGGCCACGATGTCGCCTGACCTCATCAAGAGCTTCTTCGAGCTCGGGATCATGGGCATCGAAGTCCCGGAACAGTTCGGTGGCGCCGGCTCGACGTTCTTCAACGCCGCGCTCGTCGTCGAGGAGCTGTCGCACGTCGACGCTTCCTGCGGCGTGCTCGTCGACGTCCAGAACACGCTCGTCAACAACGCCATCATCCGCTGGGGCAGCGACGATCAGAAATCGAAGTACCTCTCGATGCTCGCGACAAATACGGTCGGCGCCTACGCGCTTTCCGAGGCGGGGTCGGGGTCGGATGCCTTCGCGCTGGCGACGAAAGCGGTCGACAAGGGCGATCACTGGCTGCTGAACGGCCAGAAGCTCTGGATCACGAACGCGGCCGAGGCGGGCATCTTCATCGTCTTCGCGAATGCGAATCCGGACGCGGGCTACAAAGGCATCACGGCGTTCCTGATCGAGCGCGACTTCCCGGGTTTCCGCGTCGGCAAGAAGGAAGACAAGACCGGCATTCGCGCGTCCTCCACGTGCGAGCTGATCCTCGAAGACTGTCAGGTTCCGAAGGAAAACGTCGTCGGCGAAGTCGGTAAGGGCTACAAGATCGCCATCGAGACGCTCAACGAAGGCCGCATCGGCATCGGTGCGCAGATGATCGGCGTCGCGCGCGGCGCGCTCGAGCACGCCATCGCGTACACGAAGGAACGGAAGCAGTTCGGAACGCGCATCGCCGACTTCCAGGGCGTGCAGTTCCAGATCGCGCAAGCCGCGACGGAGCTCGAAGCGGCGCGCCTCATGGTCTACAACGCCGCACGCCTCAAGGATGCCGGCAAGCCGTTCCTCCGCGAAGCAGCGATGGCCAAGCTCTTCTCCTCGCAGGTCGCCGAGTCGGTGACTTCGCTCTCCGTGCAGCTCTACGGCGGCAACGGCTACACGAAGGAGTACCCGGTCGAAAAGTTCTGGCGCGACTCGAAGGTCGGCCAGATCTATGAAGGGACGAGCAACATGCAGCTCGCCACGATCGCGAAGACGATCCTCACGGACCGTCTGTAAGTGACCCGAGGGATCGACCGGGCGATTTGCGCGGCGTCCCTCGTCGTCGCGCTGCTGGCCCTGTTCGCGGCGGTCCGGTGGACGCGCGAGCATCCCTGGCCGATGTGGTTCGACGAAGCGAACTACGTCATTCAGGTCTTCGACGATCGACAGGCGTTCCTCCGCGGCGGCCCGATCGCGTTATTGAAATCGCTGGTCTTCGCGGACAGCGTGCGGCCGCCGGCGTATCGCGCTCTCGCCGCACCAATCGCCGCGGCGACGCTCCCGAGTCTCACGTTGCTGCGGATGCTTGCGCTGGGCGTGACGATGGCCGCGCTCGTACTTTTGTGGCGCGCGTGCCGTGCCGTCGCCAGTCTGCCGAGCTCGCTGCTGGCTACGGCGATGGTGTTTGCAACTCCCGGGGTGTTGGCCTCGGGGGCGTGGTACGGGACTGAGTATCCATTGATGTTCGCGATCGCCTGGTTGCTGCATGCGATCGTGCGTCGCTCGCCCGTGGGTGTGGCGGGTGCGATGGCGCTGGGATTGCTCGCTAAGACGACGTTCGTTTTCATCGGAGCGCCGGCCATGCTGCTGGCGCTGATTGCTGGACGTCACGATCCCAAGGAGATCCGCAGGTTGCTCATCGCGTCTGCGTGCGGTGTGATCGTCGCGTTGTCGTGGTGGGGCTGGCACGTCGCTTCGGGCCTGGAGTTCGCGCAGTATGGGCGGACCTACCAGCGGGCCGCTATAGCGGCGCCGCTATCGTTCCCAGCGTTCGGCACGAAACTGCGAATCCTCATTCTCGGCATCGGCATCCCGTTCGTTGTTGCGATTGCACTTCTCTTGCTGCGTCGTGCCGAGGCTATGTCGTCAGAAGCACGCCGCGCGGTTCTCGTGGCCACGGCGGCCGTCGTTCCGTTGGTCCTGGTCGCGATGCTCTCGCCGGTGTTCGTCCTGCGCCACTTCGCGCCGGCGCTGCTCGCGCTCGCGTTACCGCTCGCCGTGATGCTCGATCGTGCGCGACCTGCGATTCGGGTCGCCGTCGCGACTCTGGCGCTGATTCAGGGCGCAACGATCGGTGCTTCCCTGCCGCAAGTCGACCACACGGATTGGACGCGACTGCGAGACGTCATCCCGGAACCGTCCCCCCGCATCGCGTTCCTCGGCGGCTGGCCGTCGCTGTCGCAACCGGAGATTCGCTACGACTTCATGCGGGACGGAAAAGGCGACGTGGCCGCGACCTGGCTGTGGCGCTCCGACGAGGGCGAGATCGACTGGGCGACCGCCATGCGTGAGGTGATGCGCAGCGATGCGGTGCTCGTGATTCCGCCCGCGGCATTGCTCACCCGAACAGACTACGAGCGGCAGGACAATCTCCACAACGCGGAGTTGATCTCGCGCGTTCGCGCAACGGGGGCATTCGAGGAGGCGGTTCCGTTTCGGATCGGAACGCTGGAGCCGGTGGATGCGCTGTTGTTCAAGCATCTGCGATAGCGTCCCCAACCGCTTTGGCCGTGAGAGGTGCCTGAGTTGTCCTTAGTACAGCGCCCCGGAAGTGAGTGTCCGCTGGTCATGCCGCTGCTGTAACTGGCGTGTCGGTTTTGCCAAGAACCTTGGCGAAGGAAGCTTCCGACCATCGGAACGGGTGTGCGGCGGCGTTCCATT
>DASYLL010000412.1:0-13929 GCA_036009605.1 Thermoanaerobaculia bacterium
TCCCTCGCTCGACGCTCGGGATGACAACGCGATCCAGATCGCAATCGTCGCACTCGTCCTCGCGGTGGGTTTCCGTTACGGCCGCGAGCCCGGCTCCGTCATCCATTTCGAAGACGCCCACGTGAGTCGCGACGGTGGCCATCTCGAGCCGCCACCCGGCACTGTGAATCGCGGAATGCTTCCCGGCGGCTGGGTTCTGCAGGAGGGCCAGTCGCTCACGTTTCTCGCCCGCGCCGGCACGCACGATCTCCACGCCATCACCGGCCTCGGCGCCACGATCGAGCTTGGCGGCCACGCGTATCGCATCGAACCCAGCCTCACGCATCGCACGATTCGCGTCACCATTCCAACCGACGGGCCGATCACACTGCGTTGCGTGGGCGGCGCTGTGAATCTCGATCGCATGGAGCTGCGCGATGAATGACATCGACATCATCGTGCTCGATCTCGATGGCGGCGCAATGCTCGACGAATGTCTCGCGTCGATTCGCGCGCAAAGGGTGGCGTCGCGCGTCATCCTCTTCGACAACGGTTCATCCACGCCGACCAAAGACGCGACCGCGCGCAGTCCTCAAAACCTCGGATTCGCAGGCGGCGCGAACGCGGCGTTGCGTCATTCCTCGGCGCCTTACATCGCGCTCGTGAATAACGACGTCGTACTGCAACCGGACTGGCTTGAACAAGTCCGCGATGCGCTCGATCGCGATCCGCAACTGGCTGCAGTGCAGACCATCATCACGCGCCCCGATGGCCGCATCGACGGTGCAGGCATCGACATCAGCGACGGTACCTTTCGTCAGATCGGACACGGCGACGTCGTCGGCGCGCCGCTCGCGGTGACATGGGGTGTCTCCGCAACCGCGACGCTCTATCGGCGCGCAGCGATCGGCGACCGCTTCTTCGAAGAGCGTTTCTTCGCGTACTACGAAGACGTTGAGCTCTCCGCTCGACTTCGCGCAACCGGCTGGCGCACGGCCGTGCTTCCCATCGTCGCAGCCATGCATCGCGGCTCGAAAACCGCCTCGATCCTCGGCCGCGACGTGCTCCGTCTGCGCACGCGCAATCGCTACCTCGTCGCGCGCATGCATCACGGTGTCGGCCGCATTCGCGCTCTGCTGTGGGAGGATGCGCGCCTCCTGTTGCGTGGCCGCTCGTCGCTTCGCGGAATCGCGCAGGGCCTGTTCGAATGAGTTTCAACGTCATCGTCCACACCCCGGACGTCGTCGGCGACCGCATGGCCGGTCCGGGAATCCGCGCGTGGCATCTTTCCGCGGAGCTGGCGAAGCACTTTCCGACACGGCTGATCGCGCGGAGTGAAGTGACGAGTCATCCCGAGCGTGAGCGAGGGACCTGGACGGGCGGGGCGACCGACACGTCCCTCGCGCCCCACCCGACCAAGTCCCTCGCTCACGCTCGGGATGACAGCGGCGTGGAGATCATCGAACACAACACCCCCGCCGCCCGCGAAGCACTCCGCGACGCCTCCGTCCTCATCGGACAGCCCGCGCGCGGCTTTCGCAAGAAGCGTCGCGAGCAGCGCATCATCTACGACCTCTTCGACCCGACCGTCCTCGAGCTGCGCGAGCTTTACGGCTCCGCACCGTCGATCCGCCAACGCATCCATCTCGCCGCCGAGTGGTGGCGTCTCACCGAGGCGCTCATGCGCGCGGACCTGCTCATTTGCGCGGCGCGGAAACAGCGCGAGCTGTACGAAAAGCTGCAGAGCAACGACGCGCCATGGATCGAAGTTCCATTCGGCGTCGATCCGAGCGAGTGGCGCGCGTGCGAGAAATCGAAAGACAACATCGTCATCTGGGGCGGTGGCGTGTGGGAGTGGCTCGATCCGGCCACGGCCGTCGATGCCGTCGTCCGCGTCAACAACGAGGGCATCCGCGCGAGACTGCTTTTCCTCGGCCGAGCTCGCCCGAATCGCAATCTCATCGACCGGCGCCGCGACGATCGTTTCGAAGAATTGCTCGCGCGCGGCGGACCGCATGTGTCCGCCAACGAAGACTGGATTCCGTATCGCGAGCGGCTCTCGTGGTTGCGGGCGGGGAAAATCGCTATCATGCTCCACCGTCGTACGGCGGAGGCCGACTACTCGATCCGCACGCGGCTTTTCGATGCAATCGCCGCGGGCATTCCGGTCGTCGCTTCCGCGGGAGGGTTCGCGGCGGATCTCGTAGCGAGCGAAAGCCTCGGCATCGTCGTTCCGCCGGAAGACACCGGCGCGGCGGCGGAGGCGATTCGCCGACTGCTGTCCGACGACGATCTCCATACCGCGGCCGTAAGAAATCTGGAGCGCATCCGTCCGCGGTTCGCGTGGGAAGTCGTGACACGCCCGCTCGTCAGCGCGATCATGCAATGGCAAACCTAATGTTCGAGGATCGGGTCGACTTCCCCGCGACGGCGCCAGCCGCCCTGCCGGCGACGCTCGACCTTTCGATTCTCATCGTGACGTGGAACAGCGAACGTTTCATCGACCGCTGCCTGCGCTCGATTTCCGCCGCGTGCAAAGGTCTCTCGTACGAAGTTGTCGTCCACGACAACGCGTCCACCGACGAGACCCTCGCGCACCTCGACCGCGGCCAGACCGCGGTCGGCTCACTGCTGATCGACGCGCAGGTGATCCGCTCGAGCACGAATCGCGGCTTCGCGGCCGGAACGAATCGCGCGTATGAAGCATCGCGCGGCCGTTACGTCTTCCTGCTCAATCCCGATTGCGAGCTCGCACCCGGAGCCTTGACCGAGGTCTTCGATTTTCTCGAAAAGCACCCGAACATCGCGGCCGCGGCGCCGTTGCTGATCGATGAGAGCGGCGACTCGCAACGCGACTTTCAGTTGCGGCGGCTGCCCACCCTCGGAACATTGATGGCCGAGGTGCTGCTGATCGACAAGTTCTTCCCGAAGAATCGGGCGACGGCGCGCTATCGCTATCGCGATCTCGATCTCAGCGTCCCGCGTCGCGTCGAACAACCGGCCGCAGCGGCGCTGCTGCTGCGACGCGAAACGATCCAGGAGATCGGATTGCTCGATGAGACGTTCGCGCCGGCGTGGTTCGAAGACGTCGACTACTGCCGCAGGCTCGCCGAGAAAAATAAGGAAGTGTGGGTCGTGCCGGCAGCGCAGGCGCGGCATTTCGGCGGCGCGAGTCTGGAGCACATCTCGTTCGGCAAGTTCGTTGATGTCTGGTATCGCAACATGTGGCACTACGCGCGGAAGTGGATGCGGCCGTCTCATGCCGAGGCGCTGCGGTGGGGGATCATTGCCGGGATGCTGCTGCGGTGCTTTGCGGGGATCGTCGGATTTCGGCCGCGCGGCGTCGAGCGATGGGACGCGTTCCGCGCGTACCGCAACGTAATGAGGAAGGCGTTCGAGCGATGGAGCCCCGGCTCGTCTCCGTCATCCTCGTAACGTGGAACAGTGCGCAGTATCTGCGTCGCTGCCTCGAAGGTCTTCGGCAGCAGACGCATCGCGGCGTCGAGCTGATCGTCGTCGACAATGCATCGAGCGATGACTCGATCGCGCTCGTCGAAGCGGATGCGAAGACGCTGATTCGCAACGACACGAACCGCGGCTTCAGCGCCGCCGTGAATCAGGCGGTGTGCGAAGCGAACGGAACGTTCGTGTTGTTGCTCAATCCCGATTGTTTTCTCGAGCCTTCGTACATCGAGCAGCTCGTTGCGGCGATTCATGCGACGCCTGATGTTGGATCGGCGACGGGGATGTTGTTGCGCGCGCGCGGATTCGAGATCGAGCCGACGGGCGAGGTCGATTCGATGGGCATTCGCATGACGCGCACGGGACGACATCTCGATATCGACTGGCGCACGGCCGGGCAGCACGAAGTCTTCGGCGTTTCCGGCGCGGCGGCGATGTTCAGCATGACGTTCCTGCGCGATGTGACGGTGAGCGGCGAAGTGTTCGACGAAGACTTTTTCGCGTATCGCGAAGACGCGGATCTCGCGTGGCGTGGACGGCTGTTCGGATGGCGCGCGTTGTGTGAGCCGCGCGCGGTTGCGTATCACGTGAGACGCGTGACGCCCGAGGCGCGGAAAGCGCTGCCGGCGGACATCAACATGCATTCGGTGAAGAACCGGTTTCTGCTGCGCATCAAGAATGAAGGGTTGTATCTCGCGCTGCGCAACGCGCCGTTCGAGTTTGCGCGCGATGTCGTCGTGTTCATTGCGGCGTTGACGGTCGAGCGGACGTCGCTGCCTGCGTTTGCGTGGTTGTGGCGCAATCGCGCGCGTGTGCTGGCGAAGCGGCGGATGATTCAGCGCCGACGCAAAGTCAGCGACTGGCAGCTGGCGAGGTGGTTTCGTTGAAGCTGGCGGTCGCTCCTATGAAGCTGGCGCTTCTGGGTACGCGCGGCGTTCCGCCGAACTACGGCGGCTTCGAGACGTTCGCGGCGGAGTTGTCGACGCGGCTCGTGCAGCGCGGACACGAGGTGAGCGTTTACTGTCGCGAAGATGGTGAAGCGACTTGGAACGGTGTTCATCGCATCGTGCTTCCGGCGTTCGGACACAAATATCTCGAGACCGTCTCGCACTCGTTCTTCTCCGCACTCGATGCGCTGCGTCGCGACTTCGACGCGGTCCTGGTCTGCAACGCCGCGAATGCGTTCGTGTTGCCGATCCTTCGCGCGGCGCGAATCCCGGTCGTGATCAACGTCGATGGCATCGAGCGCAAGCGCCGCAAGTGGAACGTCCTCGGGCGCATGGTTTACTCGATCGGCGAAGCGTTCTCGGTCAGCTTCGCCAGTCGCGTCATCGCCGATGCGGATGTGATCGCGGACTACTATCGCGAGGAGTACGGCATCACGCCGATCACGATTCCGTACGGCGCGGACTTTCCGGTCGAGGAAGACTCAGGCGTGCTTTCGCGGCTCGGGGTGAAGGCGGGGGAGTACCTGCTGTACGTCAGCCGCTTCGAGCCGGAGAACAATCCGCTGGAGGTGGTTCAGGCGTATGAGACACTCGCCGACGTCCCCCCACTCGTGATGCTCGGAAAAGGTCTCTACGCCCACGACCTCGTCGAAGAGCTGCATCGCCATGCGAGCGATCGCATCCTCTTTCCGGGCGCGCTTTACGGTCGCGACTATCGGACGCTGCAGCGCAACGCGCTGCTCTACATCCAGGCGACGGAAGTCGGCGGTACGCACCCCGCGCTCATCGAGGCCATGGCCTCGGGAGGCCGGGTCCTGGCGCACGACACGCCGGAAAACCGGGAAGTAGGAGGCGACTCAATAGGTTACTTCGCACTGCGACCCTCGCAGACCCTTTCGGGCACGATCTCCGCTTACCTCTCCAACCCGTTGATGCGTGAGGACTTCCGGGTCCGGGCACGGCAGCGGGCTGAGGTGAAGTACTCCTGGGATCGGGTGACGGACGAGTACGAGAGGCTGTTTTCTTCGATGAGCTCCTAGACGCTCTGCTTGTCAGTCACGTAATTGGTTCGGTAAAAGACATCTGAATGCTCAAGCAGAAGGCGCGACTGGTAGCGCAGATCGTATTCGGGGCCGACCTCGTGTTGACCTCTGTTGCTTTTTTTACGGCATTCTTCATCCGTGATCGTTTTCTGCCTGTCCTCGATCCAGTCCACTTCCCCACCGGCCTTTTCCCCCTCGCGGAGTACCTGAAGATCTACCCGCTGGTGTTGATCATCTGGTCGCTCCTCTTCTTCAGCTACAACTCCTACCACTCGCACCGCACCGTTCCTCTGACCAAAGAGGCGCTCACGACCATTCGTGTCGTCGTCGTCGGCAACGTCCTGCTCGCGACAATCGCCTACCTCCTGCCGCTGCGTCAGTTGTCGCGCGCGTGGTTCGTGCTCTTTGCGTGTATCGCGGCGGTGCTGCTCGTCGCGGAGAAAGTGCTCGTGCGCGTGCTCGCGCGCTGGGTGCGCTCGAAGGGTCTCAACTACCGCACCGTGCTCATCGTCGGCACGGGTCGTCGCGCGACGGACATTGCGCGCATGATCGTCGGCCACAAGTACTGGGGCTACAAGATCCTCGGATTTGTCTCCGACGGCCATCGCCTCTCGAACGGCTGGGCGCGATATCGGATCTACGGCAACGTCCCCGACATGAAGCGCATCCTCGAAGCGCATGAAGTGGGTGAGCCGATCGACGAGGTCGTGTTCGCGGTCACGCGCAAGAAGCTCGACGAGATGAAGCAGATCTTCATCATGTGCGAGGAGCTCGGCATCCGCACCCGCGTGGCCATGAACATCTTCCAGAACCGCGTCGCGCGTCTGGAGCTCGAAGAGCTCGAAGGTGTGCCGTTCCTGACGTTCACGACGACGCCTTCGAACGAAGCACAGCTCGCGCTTAAGCGCGTGCTCGACGTCGCGGTCTCGCTGCTGCTTCTCGCTCTCGCCGGGCCGGTAATCGGCGTCGCAGCGCTCGCGATCCGCATGACGTCGCCCGGGTCTGTGCTCTTCAAGCAGAAGCGCATTGGTCTCAACGGCCGCACGTTCACGCTCTACAAGTTCCGCACGATGATCGAAGACGCGCACGCGCGCCTCGAAGAAGTCGCGCACCTCAATGAGATGAACGGACCGGCGTTCAAAGCGAAAGACGATCCGCGCGTGACGCCCGTGGGCCGCTGGCTGCGCCGCTTCTCGCTCGACGAGATTCCGCAGTTCTGGAACGTGCTCAAAGGTGACATGAGCCTCGTCGGCCCGCGTCCTCCGATCCCCGAGGAAGTGGCGGAGTACCACCGCTGGCACCGCCGCCGTCTGTCGATGAAGCCGGGACTTACGTGCCTCTGGCAGGTCAGCGGCCGCAATGAGATTCAGGACTTCGATCGCTGGATGAAGCTGGATCTGCAGTACATCGACAACTGGTCGCCGTCGCTGGATCTGAAGATTCTGCTGCGGACGATTCCTGCGGTGTTGTCGGGTAAGGGAGCCTCGTAATAGCTGTCAGCTCGCGGGCCACCTGCCCGTGTCTCTTTTTTTCCTACGAGTTCTCATCCGCAAATGCCGACGCGACGTCGCTCGGTTAATGTGCATATGGTCTGGGTATTGCGTGACGTGATGCCATAAAGGAGGAACTCGTTTTGAGAATTACCACAGGCACCTACCTCATGGCTGTGGCTCTTTTGGTCACGACAACAGCCGTTGCACAGCCCTCACACGGGGCGATTTACCCCATAGTCGAGCAGATTAACGGCGATGTGCGCTTGGTACGTATGTCAGTCGACGTTGCCGTCGAGCAGATTCGCGGGCAGACCGCAGCCACTCATTTGCGGAGCCTTCTATCTCGACGACCTGAAGCGTTTGTGCGTTCACGCGAAGTGCTCCGAAGTCGCGGTCATGAATCGACGGAAGAAGTGTTTGTTGAGAGGACGCTCCGGAGGTTGAGCGGCGTGAAGGGCGACGCCAGTCCCAATCAGTACGTTCAAAGTTCTTCTGAGCAGAACGCTGACGGCGAGATCGTTTTCTGGTCCTACGATGGGCCGGGATACACATGGCAGGGTACGATCTATGTCGAGACTTACTCCGACGGCGCTGCGGCCACGTGGGATGGCCAGATCGACACCTCAACCGAGGATCACGCGTGGGTATGGCATGAGAACACCTGGTCGAGCGAGGGCGGTCCCAGAGATAAGGACCCGGTAGGTCGTGACGCTGAGCCACCGCGCCCGGGCGAGACGACCCGCGGCATACAGTTGGCCAGTCACCGACTGCTGTCAGTTGACGCGAGCGGGCCCACCTTCAGCGGGATCGTTCCAGTGAGATTCGACCTGGCCACCTGGGCAGACTGCTGGCGAACCGGAGTTGTGACAGGGTGTACCACTGCCGCCGTCGGTTGCATGAGAGTAAAAGCAGGCTGGCCAGCTTGTTTTGCTTTGTGGTGTCTCGGCGCCGAGATAGGCTCTGCAATTGGTTGTGCGTTGTGAGGTGATCCAGATGGCAAGAACCAGTCCGCCGTCGGCCGTCACTCGCGGCGAGCTATACGCGCTCGTTGTCCAGGCCGTCGTGCTGATCGCTACAGCAACTGCGGCAGCGCTCCTGGGCGTGCCTGGCCTTCGATCATATTTTCGTCATCCCCTCGGTTTCGCGCTGTTCATGCTCGTTGTAACGCTCGTGATGCTCCCGACGCTTCGAATTCTCGTCCGAAGGTACTATTCGCGAGAGCTCTCAGTTCGTGGAATTGTCGAAGCAATTGCCATCACGACGCTCGGGAGCCTCGTCCTCTCGTGGATCATTCAGCGCATTGGGTAATGGTCGGGGTCGGGGCGAGGGATCCCCCCGCTCTCGAGGAAGTCCTCCCGATCCCGGCGTCGAGCGCTTTCGCCGAGTCCCCCGCGTCTCCGCTTTTCCTGCCAGCTTGGAGCCGGGAGCTATCATCCGCAAATGCCGAAGCTCGATCCTTCCACCACAGACTTCCGCGAAGCCGCACACAAGGCCGTCGACTGGATCGCGGATTACTTCGAGAACATCGACTCCTATCCCGTGCTCTCGCGCGTGCAGCCGGGTGACATCGCGAAGCAATTCGCGGACGCCCCGAGCAACGAAGGCAAGTCGTACGACGCGTTGATGGCGGAGTTCCGCGAGAAGATCCTGCCCGGCATCACGCACTGGAACCATCCCTCGTTCTTCGCATACTTCAGCATCACCGGCTCGCAGGCCGGCGTGATCGGCGAGCTGCTCACGGCCGCGCTCAACGCGAACGGGATGCTCTGGAAGACGTCGCCCGCGCTCACGGAGCTCGAGACGCTCTCGCTGCGATGGCTGCGCGATGCGCTCGGGTTGCCGTCGAATCTCTTCGGCATCATCAATGACACCGCATCGATCAACGTCTTTCTCGCACTTGCCGCTGCGCGCGAAGCGCTCGGCCTCGACATTCGTCGCGAAGGAATCGCGGGACGCGATCTGCCGCCGCTGAAGATCTACTGTTCCGAGCACGCGCATTCGTCCGTGGAGAAAGGCGCGCTCGCGCTCGGATTCGGACAGAAGGGCGTTGTGAAGATCGTGGCGGATGAGCAGTTCCGCATGCGTCCCGACGCGCTCGAAGAGGCGATTGCACGCGATCGCGCGGCGGGCGCGTTGCCGTGCGCGGTCGTCGCTTCCGCCGGCACGACGTCCACCGCGGCTGTCGATCCCGTACGCGCGCTTGGCGCGATCGCGCAACGCGAGGAGTGCTGGTTCCACATCGACGCCGCGTACGCCGGCTCGGCGACGATTGTTCCCGAATATCGGTTCCTCTGGGACGGCGTCGAGTACGCGGATTCGATCGTCATGAATCCGCACAAGTGGCTTTTCACGCCGATCGATTGCAGCGTGTTGTTCACGCGCCGTCCGGAAGTGCTGCGCGAGACATTCTCGCTCGTCCCCGAATATCTGAAAACGACCGACACCGCCGAGATCAACTACATGGACTACGGCCTCCAGCTCGGCCGCCGCTTCCGCGCGCTGAAGTTGTGGATGGTGATGGAGCACTACGGCCTCGATCACCTGCGCGACGTCATCCGCGGCCACGTGCAGATGGCCGAGCGACTCGCCGAGGAGCTGCGTAAACGGGAAGATGTCGAAGTGCTGTCGCAATCGTTCAGCGTCGTTGTCTTCCGGTTGAAAGCAGGCGATGAAGCAACGGCCGTGCTGATGGAGAAACTGAACGCGAGCGGCAAGCTCTTCGTCTCACACACGAAGCTGAACGATCGGTACGGAATCCGCGTTGCAATCGGCAACGGTGCCACCGAGTGGCATCACGTCGAGCAACTGCTCGCGTTCTAGGCCAGCAACTCCACGAGCTTCGAGCCGAACGCTTCCAGCTTCGCGTCACCGATCCCGTAGATCCCGCGCAGCTCGTACAGCGTCGCCGGCTTCACGCGTGCGAGCTCGCGCAACGTGCGATCGCTGAAGATGACGTACGGCGGCACGCCACGCTCCTGTGCTTCATCGCGACGCCACGCGCGGAGCGTGTTGAACAGCTCGCGATCGTACGGGCCATCATCGACGTTCGCGCGTCGCGCCGGCGAAGACGACGGCGCACCGGGATCCTTCTTCCGCACCGCCGGTTGCCGCAGTTTGACGTCGGCATATCCGCGAAGCACTTCCTGCGCACGCGGACCCTTGAGCAGCTTCGGATACTCGTCCGTCGTCTGCGTCAGGAAACCCTGCGACACGAGCTGGTAGACCCATTCGCGCACGTCGTGACGCGTGTGACCTTTGAGCAAACCGTACGTCGACAGTTGATCGTGCTGTCGATCGCGAATTTTCTCCGTGTCTTCGCCGCGCAGCACGCCGACGACGTGGCCAACGCCCCATGACTCGCGTACGCGGACGACGCACGAGACGATCTTCTGCGCGACGATCAGCGCGTCCGCGACTTCTTCCGTTTCGCCGAGGCAGAGATCGCAGGCGGTGCAGGTCTCGGGGTCGAAGGGCTGGCCGAAATACTCGACCAGCGCGCGATGACGACACTTCGCGCCCGAGCAGTAACGGTCGATGTCATTGAGATGGCGGATCGCCGATTTCACATACTCGGGATCGGTCGCCGTCTCGGTGATCATCGACTTCCACGTCATGAAATCGGCGCCCGAATAGAGCAGCACGCACTCCGCTTCCAGTCCGTCGCGGCCGGCGCGTCCCGATTCCTGCTGATAGTGCTCGATCGATTTCGGCATCGCCGTGTGGAGGACGAAGCGGACGTTCGAGCGATCGATGCCCATGCCGAACGCCACCGTCGCCACGACGATGTCGCATTTTTCCGAGGAGAACTTCTCCTGCGCGTCGTGACGCTCTTCAGGCGAAAGTCCGGCGTGATACGCGACGACGTTCTCGCCGCGCTTGCGCAGTTTCTCCGCGAGCGAATCGACGTCCTTGCGTCGCGTGCAGTAGATGATGCCGGCTTCGCCGCGATGGCGCTCGAGCACGTCGAGGACCTGCTTCGATTCATCCTGGCGCGGCAGGACGCGATAGGTGAGGTTCGGCCGATCGAAGTCGCCGACCAGCAGCGCGGGATTGCGCAACCCCAGTTCCCGCGCAATGTCCTCCCGCACCTCGGGAGTCGCCGTCGCCGTGTACGCATGCACGGACGCGTCGGGGAACTCCTCGCGCAATGTACGAAGTTGCCGATACTCGGGACGGAAATCGTGACCCCAGTGACTGATGCAATGGGCTTCGTCGATGGCGAACGTTTTCACGCTCGCGCGGCGGAGCATGTCGCGGAAGCCCTGCATCGCCAGCCGTTCCGGCGAGACGAACAGGAGCTTCAGTCGCTTGGCGAAAAGCTCCTGTTCGGTGATGCGATTCTCGCCGAATGACTGCGAGCTGTTGACCTGCGCAGCGGCGATTCCGTTCGCGAGAAGGCCGTCGACCTGGTCCTTCATCAGCGAGATGAGCGGCGAGACGATGACTGTGATGTGGTCGCTCAGAAGCGCCGGCGCCTGGTAGCAAAGCGACTTGCCGCCGCCGGTCGGCATGACCACGAGCGAGTCGCGTCCGGAGAGCGCCGCCATCATGGCCTCCTCCTGAAGCGGACGCAGCGATGAGTAACCCCAATGCTTCTGAATGATCTCGAGGAGGCGGGTGCGCACTGGTATCGATTATCGCATCTGTGCTATGTCTCCATAGTCAATGCACGCCATCCGCGCATCCGCGCGTTACTCCCAGGCCATTCACGCGATCGCCGAGCTCCTCGCGAAGCTGAGAATCGATGCGATGTTCGTCGGCAACGCGGCCCGTTCGGCGTGGATGGACGTCGAGATGGACAGCGGCGCGGTCGACGTTCTCGCGCTCATGAACGCGCAACAGCGCAATCAGCTGGCGATGATGGCCAGTCATCGCGGGTTCCGAGTCGAGCGCGAAGAGCTCGAGCAGGCGGAAGAGCTCGATCTCGTCCCTCTGAACTTCATGGGTGCCGAGGGGGAGGTTCGGGTGCATGTGTTGCTGGCTTCGAATGCGCTTTATGGACGAATGGTGGCAGCCGCACAATCTGCGACGATCGACGATCGCGAGGTGCGGATTCCACGAGCTGAAGATCTTGCATTGATGCTTTTGATGGCGGAAGACGAAGGAGCGGTGCGGCATCTCACCTCCCTGCCGGAGTTCGACCTGGTCGCGTTTCGCGAGCGGCTCACGTCGATCGGCCTCGGCGGAGAGGTGGCTGACGCATGAAGTGGATCGATCAACAGGATTCGCTCGACGCCGCCATGGCGCGTCTCGGAACCGAGCCGCAGATCGCGATCGATACGGAAGCGGATTCACTGCACTCGTACTTCGACAAAGTCTGTCTGATTCAGATCTCGATCCCGGACGATGACTTCATCATCGATCCGTTGCAGAAAGTCGACCTCGCGCGTTTCGGAGAGCTGCTCGCGGATCCGAACATCCTGAAAGTGTTCCACGGCGGCGATTACGACCTGCGCATCATGAATCGCGATTTCGGATTCACCGTGCGCAATCTGATCGACACGTCGGTCGCGGCGCAGTTGCTCGGATACGAAGGCATCGGATTGGCGGCGCTGCTCGATCGCCATTTCGGCGTGAAGCTCAATAAGACGCATCAGCGCGCGGACTGGTCGATGCGGCCGCTGCCGCAGGACATGCTCGATTACGCGGCGACCGATACGCACTATCTGATTCAGCTCGTGGCGAAGTTGCGCGAGGAGCTGGAAACGCTGGGGCGGTGGGAGTGGGCGGTCGAGGAGTTCGCGCGTCTCGAGAACGTGCGCTATCGCGAGACGACCGAAGACGACGTGCAGCCGTGGCGGAAATTGAAGAACATCAGCGGACTCGATCGACGCTCGCTCGCAGTTTTGCGCGACGTGCATCAGTGGCGCGACGCGCTTGCACGCAAGGCTGATCGCCCGCCGTTCAAGATCATCGGAAACGACTCGATCGTCGAGATCGCGCGTGCGAAACCGGCGACAACGCGCGATCTCGCGCAGACGCCGTCGGTCGCTCGCTATCACGCCGATCGCTATGGCCGCGACATCATTGCGGTCGTGAAACGCGCGCTCGAGATCGATGAAGCGGAGCTGCCGGAGAAGAACGATCCGAAGCCGTGGATCCGCGACAAAGCACTTGAAGCGCGCATCGAGCGGCTGAAGCGCGTGCGTGACCGATTCGCGAAAGAGTTGAAGATCGATTCCGCGGTTCTCGGCGCGCGACACATCCTCGCGTCGATTGCGACGAGCAATACGCTCGACGTGCCGAACATGCGCGAATGGCAGAAAACGCTGATGGGTGAAGCGCTGTTGGCCGCGATCGAGCCTGAGAAGAAACTGTTCTGAGCGGGCTCGCTGGCGCTCGCCCGCGTTGTCGGTTCTCGGTTGTCGGTTGTCTGAGCATTTGCGTCCAGGCGAAGACTTACGGAGAACCAACAACCGACAACTGACAACCGCGATTGAGAGCGCGCGCAAAAGCGCGCGCGATACAATCGCGCCGTGGAACGGATCACGGACTATCAGGTTGTCATCATCGGATCGGGCCCGGCCGGCTGCACCGCCGCGCTCTATCTCTCACGCGCGAACATCAAAGTGATCGTGCTCGAGGGCATGCAGCCCGGCGGGCAGCTCACCATCACCACGGAAGTCGAGAACTATCCCGGGTTCCCCGAGGGGATCATGGGGCCGACGCTGATGGAGCTGATGCGCAAACAGGCCGAGCGATTCGGAGCGGTTTTCAGTCCGCTCGATCCGGTCGAAAGCGTTCACTTCACCGGCCATCCGTTCGAAGTGAAGACCACGCAATACACGTATGTGTCGCCTGCGATCATCGTGGCGTCGGGTGCGTCGGCGAAGCAGATCGGATTGCCGAGCGAGCAGGCGTTGCAGGGCTTCGGTGTTTCGTACTGCGCGACGTGCGATGGGTTCTTCTTCAAGGAGAAAGAGATCATCGTCGTCGGCGGCGGCGACTCCGCGATGGAAGAGGCGACGTTCCTTACCAAGTTCGCGAAGAAGGTGACGGTCGTGC
>DASYLL010000413.1:0-7924 GCA_036009605.1 Thermoanaerobaculia bacterium
AAAGCCGCACATCCTCACGCGCGCCAAGCACCACCAGCAGCGGACTGTTGCGCGAGCCGGCGCAGACGCAGAACTCCGTCACGCCGGCGGCGCGGACGTCATCGATCAGGCGCGACGCTTGATCGACGTTTCCCATGACTCGATGCTGAACAGCGACTTCACCTGATCGCGTTTCTGGCGCAGTTCCTCGAACTCGCGCTCGATCCGGCTCTCGGGCAGCATGCCTGCGCCGGAACCGACGCGTACCGCATCGCCATCCCACTGCACATTGCGAATCGCAACGAGCGCGAGCGCGGAGCGATCCTCGCGTTCCATCCCGAACGGCGCACCGAACGTCCGACGCTTCACTCCTTTATCTGCTTCGCGGAGCCAGCGTTCGCCGGTCGGCGTGCGCGGCGAAACGCCGAGTGCGGCCGTCGGATGAAGACGGCGCACCATCTCCGCGAACGACATCTTCTCGTTGCCGCCGCTCTCCGCGAAAAAGATCGGCGTCATCAGATGCGCGATGTGCGGCAAACGCAGCAGGCCAAGCGGTCCGATCTCGATGTTGCCGAACGGAGCGAGCCTGCGCACGATGTCGTCGACGACGAAGCGATGCTCGCGCCGTTCTTTCGGATCGCTCATCAGCTCCGTCGCGTGCGCCACCGGCCGCGTTCCAGCCAGCGCCATCGTCCGATACCCGTGCGTCTCCGCCTCGAACAAAACCTCGGGAGTCGCACCGACCACGCCATGCTTCCCGTACGAGTAGCCGTACGCGCGCAGGCCGGGCGGCAGCATCGCCAGGCGATCGATGAAGAAACGCCACCAGTCGCCACGTTTGTTCAGGCGCCCGTTCTCGAACAGCACCGGCACGATCTTGTGGAAGTCACGACGCTCCATCGCATCGCGCGCGGATTCAAAGAGTCGCGTGAACTCGTCGATCGACGGTGGCTCCCATTCGATCTCCGGCACGTCGAGCTCCGGAAAGCGCGTGGCCAGCTCCTCGAACGACAACTCCTCCCACGTCGCCGGATGGCGCCACGGGTGCACGTCATCGAGGAAGAAGTCGGTGACGTAGAATGCCGGCCGCTCGGCGCGCCGGAACGGCAGCTGCTCGAATGGACCCCACCCTACGAACACTCGTCCGGGCGCGGTCTGTACGAAAGCAAAGTCGCGAGACATCCGGGCGAGATTGTAGTGCGCCTCGCGGCGTGTTGCTGGTTGTCGGTCGTCGGTTCGTTGTGAGATCGTCGCCGACCGCACCAGCTGCAAAACATGACCCGAAACCAGCAACCAGCAACCAGCAACAACTACACCGGCCCCGACCCCAACCGGATCCGCTCGATGTTCGCGTCGATCTCGACGCGCTACGACCGCGCGAACACCGTCATGTCCGGCGGCATCCATCATCTGTGGCGCCGCAAAGCCGTGCGCTGGTCGCAGGCTAAAGCCGGCGATCGCGTGCTCGACTGTGCGAGCGGCACCGGCGACCTCGCGATCGCGTTCCGCAACGCCGTCGGCGCGAGCGGACGCGTCGTCGGCACCGACTTCGTCCCTGAGATGCTCACGGTTGCGCGCGTAAAAGCGCCCGACATCACGTTCGAAGTCGCGGACGTCACGCGCCTTCCCTATGACGACGCGACGTTCGACATCGCCAGCATCTCGTTTGGCATCCGCAACGTGAACGATCCGCGCAAAGGACTCTCCGAAATGGCCCGCACGCTACGCAGCGGCGGACGGTTGATCGTGCTCGAATTCGGCCAGCCGCGCAGCCGCCTCTTCGGCACGCTGTACGACATCTATCGCCGTCGCGTGATGCCGAAACTCGGCGGCATGGTGACCGGCGAGCAGGGCGCGTACGAGTATCTCGAATCGTCCGCCGGCCGTTTTCCATGCGGCGAAGACTTCGTGACCATGATGAAAAGCGCGGGCGAGTTCTCCTCCGTCGAGTTCAAGACGCTGTCGTTCGGAATCGCCTACCTGTATCGCGGCATCAAGTCCTGACGCGCGAACAGCGCAAATCCGCGATGCCGAATCGTCCCGGCGCCGGCAAGCCCGCGCGAATCAAGTCATCCGTGAAGCGTCGTCGCGGAACGAGATCGTCCGGCAACGCATCGGCAAACGGCACAGCATCAACGACACCTTCCGACAGAATCTGCACCTGCGCCCTGGCCGCGAGTGGCACTTTCATCGTCCACTCCCACACCCGCGCGAGCACGGCGTGCAGCCACACCGGCGCCGGCAGCATCAACGGATGCGCATCAACGACGCGCGCCACGCGACGCACTGCATCCGACAACGTCATCTCTTCCGCGCCCGTGATGGCGATCGTCTGTCGCGACAACCGTCCATCGACGAGCGACGCACGCAGCATCTCGACGAGATCTTCGATCGCCAGCGGCCGCACAGGCTTCTCGCGAAATCCGACCGTCAGGAAGATCGGGAACGTGTGCAGCGCGTGGCTCAGGTGATCGAGCATGTGATCGCCGCGGCCGTACGTCATCCCCGCCTTCACGATCGTGTAGTCGAGCCCCGAGCCGCGCACGAGCTCTTCCGACGCCCACTTCGACTCGTGATACGCGGAACCGCAATCCGGCCGCGCACGCAGGAAGCTCATGAACACGATCTTCCGCACGCCCGTACGTCGCGCCGCTTCCACGACCGCACGCGTCCCGCCGACATGCACGCGTTCGTACGTCTGCGTTCCGAGCTCGCGATTGATCCCGGCGCAGTGCGCAACCGCATCGCAACCTGCAAACGCGCGAGACAACGCATCGACGTCATCAATCGCCGCAAACGCGCGACCGATCGTCACGACCTCCACTCCTTCGCCGCGCAACCGCGCCGCGAGATGACTGCCGACGAAACCCGTTCCTCCGGTGATGGCGATGCGCATCAGCTCCTCCGTCTTTTCATGCGATGGACGATCTGCGTCGGACAGACGGCGCTGAGAAAATCATTCAGCGCTTCCGCGAGCGGTTCCGTCTCGACGCGGTAGTAAATCCGGTTCGCCTCGCGACGCGACGTCACGAGCCCCGCGGTCTCCAATATCGAGAGATGCCGCGAGATCGCCGGCGCCGAAAGCGTGAAGCGCGACGCGATCTCCCCCGCCGGCAACTCCCCTTCCTTCAGGTCCTGCAGAATCTGCCGCCGCGTGGGGTCCGCGAGCGCCCCGAAGATCTTTGATTCAATTTTCACATTTTGCAAATTAACAAAAAGGTGAAATAGATGCAAGTGGGTATACTGCCCGTCCCATGAACATCGACGTCTTCAAATTCGGCGGCGTGGCGGTCGGGTCCCCCGAGGCGATTCGGGCGGCGGTGGAGCACGTGCGCCGTGCTGCGCCGCGCGTCGGCGTGATCGTCTCGGCCGCGAACGGCATCACCGACTCCCTGCTCGACACCGCACAATCCGCGCTCCGCGGCGATCGCGAAGCCTACCTCGCCGCTGCACAACGCTTCGAAACGCGACACTACGAACTGATCGCCGCGGTGATCACGACCAAAGCGCGCGTCGAGGAACTGCGCAACACGGTCCTCGAATCAGCGAACGAGATGCGCTCGATGGCGGACAGCATCGCCGTCCTCCGCGAGCTCACGCCGCGCGCACAGGACGCACTCGTCGCACGTGGCGAGCGGATGATGGCGCGCATCTTCGTCGTCGCGCTCAAGCAGGCCGGCATTCAGGCCGAGTACGTCGACTCCCCCGACGTCATCATCACGGAGCGCCGACTCGGCAGTCTCTGGCCGAATTTCAACCGCTGCGAGCGCGCCGCGAAAAAGCACGTGCTTCCGGTGCTCGAGCGCGGCCACGTGGTCATCATGCCCGGCTACATCGGCAGTGGTCCCGACGGCGAAGTCGTCACGCTCGGCCGCGGCGGCTCTGATTTCTCCGCGGCGATTCTCGCGCGCAGCATCGGCGCGCGCGCCGTGACGTTGTTCAAGGAAGTCGACGGCCTCATGACCGCCGACCCGAAGAGCGTGCCGTCCGCGCGGTTGCTCTCCGAGCTCCACTATCGCGAAGCCGCGGAGCTCGCGTTCTACGGCGCGAAAGTATTGCATCCGCGCACGATGATCCCGCTGCTCGATCGCAAGATCCCGCTCTTCGTGCGCAACACGTTCCGCGAGAACTCCGCCGGCACGCGCATCGCCGACGACGTGAAACCGGGCGCGTATCCAGTGAAGGCGCTGACCGCCGTGCATCGGCAATCGCTCATCTCGATCGAAGGCTCCGGCATGATCGGCGTCCCCGGCGTCGCCGGCCGCGCGTTCAGCGCTCTCTCGCAGGCGGGACATTCCGTGTCGATGATCAGCCAGGCGTCGAGCGAAGCGAGCATCTGTTTCGTGTTGCCGCACTCCGAAGCCGCGCATGCGGTCGCGGCGCTCGAAGAAGCGTTTCTGCTCGAGCGGAAGTCGAAGCTCATCGATCGCATCCGCGCCGAAAACGACGTCGCCCTGATCGCCGTCGTCGGCCTCGGCATGCGAGGTCGTCCCGGCATCGCCGCGCGCACGTTCTCTGCGTTGAGCGGCGCGCGCGTGAACGTCGTCGCGATCGCACAGGGCTCGTCGGAGTTGAACATCACCATCGCGGTATCCGAGGAGGATGCGACACGGGCGTTGCAGGCTTTGCACAACGAGTATCAGCTCGACAAACTGCGGCCGCTCGCCGACACCACGGGACGCGAATCGAAACTGACGTTCCTCGGATTCGGACAGATCGGACGCGAGCTCGCGTCGCAGCTCGGCGCGCAGGAAAAACATCTGCGCAACGAGCTCGGACTCGACATCAAAGTGACGGCGGTCGCCGATCGCTCCGGCATCAAGATCGAAGAGAACGGCTTCACCGTCGCCGCGATTCAGAAGCTCGCGAAACAGAAAGCGTCCGGCACGAGCCTCTTCGCCGGCAAAGCGCCGCTCACGCTCGAACAGCTGCAGAAGATGATGCGCGAGGAGCTGTGGCTGCTGCCGTCGCATCGGCCGATCCTCGTCGACCTGACCTCCGAAGAAACCGCGCCGCTGATTCAGGAAGCGCTGGAGAACGGCTTCCACATCGTCCTCGCGAACAAGAAACCGCTCGCCGTCTCGCAGATCGAATTCGATCGTTTGATGGACACGGCGCGCGAGCGTGGCCTGGCGTTGCGCTACGAAGCGACGGCCGGCGCGGGACTGCCGGTGCTCGACACGCTCGCGAAACTGAACGAAGCCGGCGATCGCGTCGAAACGATCCTCGGCGCATTCTCGGGCACGCTCGGCTTCATCATGACGGCGCTCGAACAGGGCAAGAAATTCAGCGATGCCGTGCGTGAAGCGTGGAAGCTCGGCTACACCGAGCCCGATCCGCGCGACGATCTCTCCGGCACCGACGTGGCGCGCAAGGCACTGATCCTCGCGCGCACCCTCGGACGCAGACTGGAGCTGAGCGACATCGCGCTCGAATCGCTCTACACGCACGAAGTCGATTCCGCCGATCCCGCGAAATTCGTCGACAACCTCTCCGCGCTCGATGCGTCGTTCGCCGAGAAAGTCGCGCGCGCGAAACGCGACGGCAAGGTGCTGCGGTACGTCGCGAAGATCGGCAAGCGTGCCATCCGCGTCGGCGTCGAAGCTGTGCCTGTCGCGTCGCCGCTCGGACGTTTGCACGGCACCGACAACACGATCGTCATTCAATCAAAACGCTATGCGACGAATCCACTCGTCGTCACCGGACCGGGTGCAGGCGCGGGTGTGACCGCGGCCGGCGTCTTGAACGACATCGTTGCGATCACGGTCGTTGAACGCCGCAACGCTTCACGCACAGGACGTGCGCGATGAAAGAGCAGGCCACCGCATTCGCGCCCGGCTCCATCGGCAACGTCGGTCCCGGCTTCGACGTTCTCGGACTCGCGGTCGACGGCATCGGCGATCGCGTCACCGTCACGCTGACGAAGAAGGAATCGCGCGTCGACGCGATCACGGGACGCGATGCGTCGCTCGTGCCGCAGAATCCCGAGCGAAACTGCGCGGCGATTGCAGCAAACGCGTACCTCCTTCCCTATGGTTTTCGCGCGATCGTCTCGATCGAGAAAGGACTCCCGCTGGCGGGAGGGATGGGCGGAAGCGCGGCGTCGAGCGTGGCTGGCGCGTATGCCGCGGGACTCGCGCTCGGGCAGGCACCGAATCATCGCGACGTGCTGAGCGCGGCACTCGAAGGCGAAGCCGCAATCGCGGGACGTCATCTCGACAATATCGCGCCGAGCGTCGTCGGCGGTCTCGCGCTTTCGCGCTCCGTCGATCCGATCGACGTCATCAAGCTGCCGGTCGCCGCGGACTGGTGGATCGCGCTCGTGACGCCGGGCGTGCGCATCCGCACGAAGGAAGCGCGCGCGCTGCTGCCCGAGCTCATCGATCGCGCGACGTGGATTCAACAAATGGCGAACACCACGGCACTTGCACACGCGTTCGCAATCGGCGACGGCGCACTACTCTCTCGCTCGCTCGACGACCGCTACGCCGAGCCGCGTCGCGCATCGCTCATCCCGCGCTTTCACGAGATGAAGCAAGCTGCGATCGAAGCGGGCGCGTTCGGCTGCTCGATCAGCGGATCGGGGCCAACGTTGTTTGCGATCGCGCCGGACGCGCAGACCGCGAGAGAATGCGCCGCGGCGATGGAGCGCGCACTCGGCGCCACCGCGGCAATCCACATCGGAGCCATCTCGAAAGAAGGTGTCCGATCGGAACGGGGAACGGAATCACGATGAGCACTGAACGACTGCAGTGCGTGACCTGCTCACACGAATACGACGTCATGGACGTCCGCTACACCTGCGATTGCGGCGGACTGTTGTCTGTCGAGCGCTCCGCAATCCTCGATCGCGATTCGTTCGACGATCGCCGCACGTCGCGCGCGGACATCGACCGCAGCGGCGTCTGGCGCTTCCGCGAGGCGGTGCTGAATCTCGACAAAGTGATCACGCATCCCGAGGGTGGGACGCGGCTTTATCGACGTGGCGATTTGCTGTTCAAGCACGAGGGCGAGAATCCCACCGGCTCGTTCAAGGATCGCGGCATGACCGTGGCCGTGACGCAGGCGGTGCGCGTGAAAGCGACCGCGGTCGCATGCGCGTCGACCGGCAACACGAGCGCGTCGCTCGCGGCGTACGCGGCGCAGGCAAAGCTGCCCGCAATTGTGTTCGTGCCGTCCGGCAAAATCTCGAGCGGCAAGCTCGCGCAGACGCTCGCGTACGGCGCGACGTGCCTGCAGGTGCGTGGCGATTTCGATGTGGCCATGCGCCTCGTCCGCGAAGCGTGCGATCGCCTCGGCATCTATCTCGTGAATTCGATCAATCCCTTCCGCATCGAGGGACAGAAGACGATCGTCTGGGAGCTGCTGCAGGACCTCGGCTGGGAGCCGCCCGACTGGATCGTCGTCCCCGCCGGCAACCTGGGCAACACGAGCGCATTCGGCAAAGCCATTCGCGAGGCGTACACGAATGGCTGGATCAAGCGCATGCCGCGACTTGCGTCGATTCAGGCGCACGGCGCGAATCCGTTCTTTCGCAGCTACGGTGATTCCTTCACGACGCGGCATCGCATCAGCGCGGAGACCATCGCCAGCGCAATCCGCATCGGCGATCCGGTGAGCCACGACAAAGCGGTGATGGCCATTCGCGAAACGCAGGGCGTGGTCGAAGAGGTCACGGACGACGAGATCATGGCCGCGAAACGCGAGATCGACGGCATGGGCATCGGTTGCGAGCCCGCATCCGCCGCGACGCTCGCCGGCGTGAAGAAGCTGCGCGCCGCGGGGGTGATGAAGGAAGGCGAGCAGATCGTCTGCGTGCTGACCGGGCACATTCTCAAGGATCCGGAAGCGAACTATCGGCCGGAGAACGTGAGGGAGATCGATCCGACGATCGAAGCGGTGGAGAAGGCACTGGCGACCTAACTGTCATCCCGAGCGTAGCGAG
>DASYLL010000414.1:0-5270 GCA_036009605.1 Thermoanaerobaculia bacterium
ATGTCACCGAGACGCGGATGATCGCGGAGCAATTGGCCAAGGTCCGTCGACTGTCGAGTCTCGGCCAGCTCGCGGCGACCGTCGCACACGAATTCAACAATGTGCTGATGGGCATCCTCCCGTTCGCACGCGTGATTGCGAAACGCGGAACCGGCGACGCGCAGCTTGCCACCGCGGCGACCAGCATCGACCGATCCGTCTCGCGCGGCAGAGCCATCGTCCAGCAGATCCTCGGATTTGCGCAGCCCGCCGAGCCGGAGCTCGTGCGCCTGCCACTCGGCGATTTCTTCGCAGAATTTGACGAAGACATGCGGCCGCAACTCGCGAATCGCGTCGCTCTTGTGATCAACGTTCCTGCAGACATGGCGATCACCGGTGATGCGATCCAGCTGCATCAGGTGTTTTCCAACCTCGTGCTCAACGCGCGGGACGCGTCGCGCGCAGGCGGAACCATCTCGATCAGCGCGGCACGTGGTTTGACGGGTCACGCTGAGTTCGGCGTCGTGCGCGATCCCTCTGCGTTCGTGCATTTTCGCGTGACCGACGACGGCGAAGGCATGTCGAAGGAAACGACGCTGCGCCTGTTCGAGCCGCTCTTCACCACGAAAGCGCGCGGCACCGGCCTGGGGCTGGCCGTCAGTTATCAGATCGTGCAACGGCACGGCGGACACATTTTCGTCGAGAGCACCCCGGGTCGGGGCACGACGTTTCACCTCTACATCCCCATCGCGCCCCCGGAAGGAGTCCCATCATGATCGAGCCATGGCTCGGAGCCGACGAGCTCGAGCTGATTGCTGAAATGTCCGAGGCGGACCTCGACGGATTGCCGTTCGGCGCAATCCGTCTCGGTCCCGACGGTTCTGTCCTGAGCTACAACGCGACAGAAGCAACGTCAGCGTCGAGGAGACGCGAAGACGTCATCGGTCGAAACTTCTTCTCCGACATCGCGCCCTGCACCGATGTGCAGGAGTTCGCCGGACGCTTTCACGAGGGAATCGCAAAGCAACGACTGCATGCGAGCTTCCCGTATCGATTCGATTTCAAAATGCGGCCGCGCCACGTGATCGTGACGCTGTTTTACAGTTCGCAGACGAGCAGCGGCTGGGTGTTCATCCGGGACGAGCCGGCGCCGTAGCGCCGCTTTCGCGACGTCCCCGAGAGTCGGGTCTTATCGCGCGTAGAACTCGACGATCAGATTCTCGTTGATGTTCACCGGAATCTCCTGACGATACGGATCGCGGAGGAGTGTTCCACTGACCTGGTCGCGGTCGAGCAGGAGATAGGGAGGAATCATGCCGGGGCCGCGGTTCGCGAGTGACTCCGCGACCAGCGCATTTCCCTTCATTTTCTCGCTGACGGAGATGACGTCGTTCTCGTTCGCCAGATACGACGGAATGTTGACCCGCTTGCCGTTGACGCGGATGTGACCGTGTCCGACCAACTGCTTGGCCGCCCAGATCGTCGGCGTGAATCCAAGGCGGTAGACGATGCTGTCGAGCCGTCGTTCGAGGAATTGCAGCAGGTTCGTTCCGGTGGGACCCTTCTTGCGCAGCGCATCCGCCATGTAGCGCCGCATCTGCTTCTCCCCCAGATCGTAGAAGGCCTTCAGTTTCTGTTTTTCGAACAGACGTTTCCCGTACGCGCCGACCTGCTTCCTGCGGCGTGCGCCATGCTGGCCGGGAGGAGTGGGGCGCTTCGCCAGGATGCGCTGGTATTTCGGCGAGTGGGTAAAGACTTCCCCGAAACGGCGCATGATGCGGGCTTTTGGTCGTGACATGTTGCTTCCTCTTTCGATCCAGGTTGCGACTGAGACTTAGTCTCAATTGAGAGACAATGATAGAAAGGCCTTCGGGATCTGTCAAGAAAGTCGCGCGCGGTCTAGGAATCGCGCGCGGCGAGCAACCACTGCCCCCGCCCCAGCCGCTTCGCCTCGTACAACGCGCCATCCGCGCGCCCCTTCGCGCTCTCGAGCGTGTCGCGCGCATCGAACGAGGTCACGCCGCACGACACGTTGATGGACGTTCGCGCAAGGCGCGTGTACATGCCGTCGAGCACGCGCGTTGCGTTGGCGGTGTCGACGGACGGGAAGAGCACGGCGAATTCGTCGCCACCGAGTCTCGCGAAGAGATCGACGTCGCGAAGCTCGTTGCGAACGAGGTTGGCGAACGTGATCAGCGCGGCATCACCCGCGGCGTGGCCACGCTCGTCGTTGATCTTCTTGAAGTGATCGAGATCGATCAGCGCGAGCACGCCGCCGGCGTCGCGATACGTGTCGAACACTTCCGTGAGGTGGCGGACGTTCCACGCTCCGGTGAGCGCGTCATGTCTGGCCAGGCGCTGCAGTTCCTCTTCCTCGGCCACATTGCGCAGCGTGAGAATCGTCGACGCGTTCGGCTCGCCCGCGAATCGGAACACGACGCTCGCCGCCGCATACGGCTGTCCACTCACGACGATGCGCTGCTCGTCGAAACGCGTCGTGCGGCGCAGCCACCACTGCTTTTCGAGCGTCGGCCGCACAAGCAGCGGTGTGACATCCATCCCGAAGAACAACTGCCCGAGAAGCTCCTCGGCGGCGCGATTCGCGTAGAGCAAACGCTGATCGGCGCCGATCACGAGCACCGCGTCGGGGATCGCATCGAACGCCGCCTTCAGGTAGTTCTGCTCCGTGACGTCTTCGATCACGACGTACGCGTACGAATCGCCTTCATGCTCGACGGTGTACGCGCGCACATTCGCGACGCGACCAATCCCGCCGGCGTAGTAAACCATGTGCAGCGCCGTACCTGAGCCGCGGACGACGAGTTGATCGATGCGATCCGGCAGCGAGAACGCGATGAGGTCCGTGAGACGTGAGTCGCGCTGAAACGGCGTCGCGTCCGAAAGCTCACGCAGCGAACGGCTCGCATCGACGACGAGCTTCGTCTCGCGATCGATGAGCGCCGCGGGATGCGGCGACGCGCGCAATACAGCTTCGAACAGCGACTCCGCGCGGCGTTTCGCGCGACGCTCATTCGCCTGCAAAATCTCACGCTCCAGCGCCGCGTTGAGACGACCCATGCGCGTCTTGATCAGATAGTCGGAAGCGCCGCCGCGCATCAAACGCACGGCCGTGTCTTCGCCGATCACGCCGGTGACGACGATGAACGGGATGTCGAGACCGGTCTGCCGCAGCGTGGCCAGCGCATCGGGCGCGCTGAATCGCGGCAGGTAGTAGTCGCTGACGATCACATCCCACGCACGATCGTGCAGCGCCGATTCCATCTCTTCGCGCGTCTCGACGCGCAGCATGTCCGGGTCCCAGCCGCCGCGCTTCAAGGAGAGCATCACTTGCGCCGCATCGCGCTCGGAGTCTTCCACGAGCAGCAATCGCAGCGGCCGCGCACTCATGCAGCCCACTCCTCGGGCACACCGGTCGTGAAGTACACCGTCGCGCCTTTCTCGACTTCACCCTCGGCCCACACGCGACCGCCGTGGCGCTGCACGATGCGATGCACGGTCGCGAGCCCGATGCCGGTGCCGCTGAATTCTCTTTCGGAATGCAGCCGCTGAAACGGGCGAAACATCTTCGCGGCATGCTCGGGCGCGAAGCCCGCGCCGTTGTCGCGGATGTAAAACGCCGGCATCCCTTCTTCGCTGCGCACACCAAGCTCGATGCGCGCGCCGGGACGCTTGCTCGTGAACTTGAAGGCGTTGCCGATCAGATTGTCGAGCACCGCCCGTAAGAGTCGCTCATCTCCGCTGGCAATGATGTTGTCCGGGATCACAAATTCGACGGCGCGATCGGGATGAGCTCGCTGCAACGATTCCGCGATCTCGTGCGCTATGCGCGAGAGATCGACGTCGGTGCGATTCACTTCCGCACGCGCCAGCTTCGCCATCTGCAGCATTCCTTCAATGAGCGTCGCCATGTGCGTGGCGCTGTGGCGGATCCAGTGAATGCACTCGCGGCCGGTGTCATCGAGCTGCGCCGCGTAGTCCTCATCGAGTGCCTGCGCAAAGCCGGCGATGCTGCCAACGGGCGCACGAAGATCGTGCGAAACGGTCGTCGCGAACGATTCGAGCTCTTTGTTCGCATTTTCGAGCTCGACCGTTTTTCGACGCAGCACGACATCGCGCTTCTGCATCTGCTCGAGCATCTGATTGATGCTTCCCGCGAGCGGTTGCAGCGCGCCGGCCTCATCCTGCAGCCGCGTGGCCCATGTCTGATCGCGCATCGATTCTTCCACGCGGATGCGTATGCGAGTGATGCGCCGATCGATGACGCGGACGAGCACCCATGCCGCAAGCATCGCGATTACGGCCGCAGACGCGGCGGCAATTCCGGCGGTCGCGAGCAATTCGCGCTTCGAGGTTCCGGCCGCCGAGGCATTCGGTTGTACAGAAAGAGACCGCCCCTCCGGCAACGAACGAAAAATCTGCTCCACCTCGCGGGAAGGCACGCCGCTCCTTGCCTCGGTCGCGCCGTTCGCTCCGTAAACAGTGGCCGCGCGGATCGCGCCGGCCTCGACGAATGCGTCGAGCAGCGGTTGCGCGTCAGCGCCTTTGCCCACGCGCGCGGCGAGTGTGTCGGCGAGCTGAGCGTCGGCCGTGGCCTGCTCCGGCCCCTTTTGCATCCAGACCGTGATGCCCGCGGCGGCGAGAGCGGCAACGAACGCGACGATGACAATTCCGCCCGCGACTTGACGCTCCATGGATGGATTCGGTCTACTGGTCATTCGAGTTTAATTGCTTGCAGAAAAAGACTACAAAAGCGCGCGCAGCGTATGTGTTCGCTTTGGCCGCGGGTGTCGTCCTGTTGCACGGCTGCCGTGAGAACACGCCAGCCGCCGCGACCGCTCCGCGCATCGAGCTGAAAGCTGTCGTTGCGCCGTTCGATAGCGTGACAGTTTACGCGCCGATCGAAGGTCGCGTGGCGCAGGTTCGCGTCGCAGAAGGCGCAGCGGTTCAGGCCGGTGCCGTGATCGCGACGCTGAGCAATCCGACCGTGGCGCGCGATCTGGTGTTCGCGCGCTCGGCAGTCGAGACCGCCGAGTATCGCCTCGGCAACTTCGGACGGGCGGACTCTCAGCCCGTCGTTCGTCGCTCCAAAGACGCCGAAAGCTTCGCCGCCGACATCGTGCGCCAACGCCAGCAGGTTCTCGATCGCACGCGACGCCTTCTCGCGAACGGTGATGTCGCGAAGCAGGACGTCGAAAACGCAGAGCTCGCACTTACGGTTGCGCAGCGCGATCTGCACGCCGTGCAGGAACAACAATCCACGCTAGTCGCGG
>DASYLL010000415.1:0-8410 GCA_036009605.1 Thermoanaerobaculia bacterium
CATCGCGCCCCGCCCGCACAGGTCCCTCGCTCCACTCGGGATGACATAAGCCTGACATGCCCCTCGGCCTCTACCTGCATCTTCCGTTCTGCACCACGCACTGTACGTACTGCCCGTTCGCGATCTCCACCGACCTCGCGCAACAGGACGCGTACACGGATGCACTCGTGCGCGAGATTCTCGCGTCGACGCCCGCGGAGATCGACTCGATTTACCTCGGCGGCGGCACGCCGTCACGCACGAGCGTCACCAATCTGACGCGCATCTTCGAGGCGATTCGCGCGCGATTCACGATCGTCGAAGACGCTGAAATTTCGATGGAAGCGAATCCTGAAGATGTGACGACGGATACGGTGAGCGCGTGGCGTGCGCTTGGTGTGAATCGTCTGTCGATCGGCGTGCAGTCGTTTCATGACGACGAGCTTTCAGCGATCAGTCGCATTCACGATCGGCAGCGCGCGATCGACGCAGTGCGTGCGGCTGTCGCGAGCGGCGTGCGCACGAATCTCGATCTCATGCTCGGCCTTCCGCATCAAACCGCGCAGTCGTTCCGCGAAACGCTCGACACAGCGATTGACCTCGGCGCGGGGCATCTCTCGTTGTACATGCTCGATCTCGAAGAAAAGACGCCGCTGCAGGTGCAGGTCTCGCGCGGTCGCGTGTTGCTTCCCGAAGACGATCTCGTCGCCGATCTGTACATCGAAGCGATCGAGCACCTCGGCGCGCGCGAGCTCGCGCAATACGAGATCAGCAACTTTGCGCGCATCGGCGAGGAGTGTCGCCACAATCTCCGCTACTGGAATCGCGGCGAGTACCTCGGCTTCGGCCTCGGCGCGCACGCATTCATCGACGGCGAGCGCTTCGCGAACACGCGCGACATGCGGCGCTATATCGAAACGACTCCGGCGTCGCGCGATTTCAGCGAACAGCTCGGTCAAGGCGAGGTCCGCCGCGAAACCATCTTCCTGCAACTGCGTCGAACGACCGGCATGTACTATGAAGATCTCGTAGGCCTTTGTGGACAGGAGGGGATTGCATGGACGGATCGCGGACTTCAGGACGGGTGGTTGCGGCGGGTGGGCGAGGGACGCGTAGCCTTCACGCCAATCGGGTTTCTGCAAAGCAACGATTTCATTTCGCAGCTCTTCTGATGTTGCTGGTGCTGGCCGCGCTGCCGATGCAGGCGCAGAGCGACACGGACATTCATTTCGATCCGACGATCACGCAGGAAGAGTTCGAGATCTTCTCGCGGCTCGCCGCGCAGAGCATCTACGCGACTCCGTCGAGCCGGCGCGTGCAGGCGGGCTGCTCGGATTCGACATCGGCATCGCGGCGACGGCAGTGCCGATCGATCCGAATGCGAGCTACTGGACGAAAGCGACGGACAACGATTTCACGGTCAGCGATCATCTCGTCGTGCCGCGGCTGACGGCATCGAAGGGTTTGTCGTTCGGCACGATCGCGGCGTCGTACGCGAAGATTCCGGACACGAAGGCCGTGATCTGGGGCGCGTCGTATGACATGCCGCTCACCAACGGCGGCATCACCACGCCGACGATCGCGTTGCGCGGCGCGTATTCGCAGCTGCGCGGCATCGACGAGCTCGATCTCACGACGTACGGCATCGAGCTGTTCATTTCGAAAGGCTTCGGCCCGATCACGCCGTATGCCGCCGCCGGCTACGCGCGCCACAAGTCGGAAGGGCGCATCACCGACACGATCACGCTCCTCGACGAAGGCAACATGAACCGCTACACCATCGGCGTGAAAATCTCGATGTTCATCCCGAAGCTCGTCGTCGAAGCGACGCAGGGCGAAGAGCGAAGCTACGCGGCGAAGATCAGCCTGGGGCTGTAAGTGTAGGGGGCGAACGCCCCCTACTTGCCGGGTGCTTTCTTCGGCGCCGTCGCGCCGACCGCGCTCTTGATCGCTTCCATCGTGAACGAGCCTTCCGGACCGAAGCCCATGATCTGGCCGTTCACGATGAACGTCGGCGTCGATGCGATGCCGGCCGCGAAGGCGCGGCTGACCTGATCGAGCAGCGCCTGGCGCTCGGTTTTCGAAGCGTAGATTTTCTGCAGCGCGGCCCAGTCAAGATCGTTGTCCGCGGCGTATTCTTTGAACACGTCGTCGAACTTGCGCTTGCCGATCGCTTCCTGGTTTTTGAAGACGTAGTCGACGTATGCCCAGTACTTCGCGGGTGCGACGCGCTGCAGGGCGCGCGCGCCCATCGCGGCGGGAACGGACCATTCGTGATGCTCGAACAGCGGCAGGTCGATGCGCACGTAGTTCATCTTGCCGAGGTTCTTCTGGATGATCGGCTCGAGCTTGGCGTGTGCGCTGGCGCAGGTCGGGCACTGGAAATCAGAGAGCTCGAGGATCTCGACCTTGCCGCTGCCGCGCTTCGCGCCGGTGCTCGCCCCGAGCGTCTCGCGCAACGTGGCCGCGGGGTCGGTCAGCAGATTGCCGCGGAACCCGACGACGAGAAACTGCTCGGACTGGTCGATGAAACCGGCGTACGAGAATGTGCCGTATGGCGTGTCGCGTGTGATGCCGACGGATTTGATGCCGTCCGGAAGCGGAAACGGCGCGATGATCGCTTTGACCTTCTTGCCGAGGAGCTCGGTGGTTTTCTCGGTGAGTCGGACGGCGGTGGGGCGGCCGTCGTTTCCGATGGGAATGACGGAGCCGACCAGAACCTGCTGCGTTTTCGGCGAATGCAGGACGAACTTCTGCGTCCCGCAGTACTTGTCGTCCGAACGGACGGTGGCCGTGTAAGCGTTGAAGTTCGCCGGGCCGGCCTGGGTCCGCTCGATCTCGACGATCCCTCCGGGGCAGCGCGGCAGGACTTTGCTGGCGTAGGCTTTCAAGGCGGCGGACTGGTCCGCGGCGGATGGCAGGCGCTGCGCCTGAGCGGCGAACGCACACGTGAAGAGCGAGGCGAAGAGTAGAGCCCGTTTCATGATCACTGCGCGTTAACAGTGCGATATCCGCGTTCAATCCAGCCTTTGATGCCGCCGGAGACATGGACGACGTTTCGAAACCCGGCCAACACCAGAAGTTTCGAGGCGAGAGCGCCTTCTTCGTCGCTGGCGCCATACACGAGCACGGTCTGATTCTGATAGGGCAGCAGTTCGGGAAGTTGCATTTCGATCGTGTCGAACGGAGCGCTGACCGCACCCGCGATGTGACCTTCCGGGGCGCGATACCCCGCCGCGGTACGCACATCGAGGATCACCACCTGCCGCGAGTCGAGGATCATTTCGTTCGCGATCTGCGGCGAGACCTCGGCATAGCCGCTGCGCGTCATGGAGATGCCGACGGTTTTGCACGACATGAATGCGACCGCCGCGAGAATCATTAGTGTTCGTTTCTTCATAGGATCTCCAGTTCGAACTCGGCTCGCACGTCCCCGACCAGCGTTCCCGCGTGATTGCGCACCGGCCATTGGCGCCAGGCCTCGAGGCCGGGACGCGCGTCGAGGTCGATGCCGAGGAGCTCGAGGATGCGGAGGATGACGGGATTGCGTCCGCGGTCCATCGAGCCGTCTTCGATTTTCAGTGCGATGCCCAGGGCGCCATCATCGGGGAGGCGAAGCCTGTCGGTCAATTCCGAGCACAACGACGGCGCCAACGCCATCGTGTAGAACCCCTCGGCGCCTTCTTTCGCGAGCAACTCGCCGTCGAACGCGGCCATGAGCGGCGAGGTGATGCTCCAGTTGCCGGCGACGTAATGCGGGAAGCTCGTCATTGCGTCGATGACGGTCGCGCTGCTCTCCGCGTAGCGCTCGATCGCGCCGGACATCAAACGGGCGTACGCGTACGCCGCGCGATGGAGTGAGAGGAAGAACGCGGGAACGCCGCAACCGTCGATCGCGATTGGGATCTCATCGGGTGCGAGTCCTGCGAAGTCCGCAAGTGTCGAGCGCATCAGCTCCTGCAGCGGATGATCGGCGTCGATGTAACGTGCGCTCGGCGCGTCCATGACCTGCGTGGCGAGCAGCATCCCGGCGTGTTTGCCCGAACAGTTGTTGTGCAGTGGGGAAGGCGCTTCGCCCGATGCTCTGAGATCCGCCGCCGCTTTTTCGTCGAACGGAAAATGTGCGGCGCAGAGCAGGTCTTCTTCATCGAACTCGCCCTTGCGCAACATCGCCGCCGCGGTCGCGACATGCAGCGGTTCGCCGCCATGCGACGCGCACGTGAGCGCGATTTCTTCCGGCGTGAGATCGAACTCTTCGACGCCGCCATATTCGAGGAGGGGAATGGCCTGAAACGGCTTCGCGGCGGAGCGAAGACAGCTGCGTGTGGCGGGATCGCCAGCGTATGCGACGAGTCGTCCGCGAGCGTCAACCACTGCAATCGAGCCGCGGTGTACCGACTCGACTTCGCTCCCTCGGTAGACGCGCGTGAGGCTGACGCTCATCTGAGTCGCGTTTACCGTTCGGATGTTTCGAGGACGCGCAGGCGGCGATCGAGCGAGTCGTGCGAGAACTTGATCAAGGCCTGGGTTTCGGCGGCGGTGCGATCGATCTTTGCGTCGAGCTCCCCGGCGATGCGAGTCAGGTCTTTGCGTGTTTGCGCGAGGACTTCGGCGACGAGCTGGATATCGCTGCGCAAGCGCTCGGCGGTTACGTCGAATGAGCGACGGGTCTCGGCGTGCATCCCGACATTTTCGAGCCGTACCTCGGCAAACTCCTGCCGCATCTCCCGGCGCACTGCAGCAAACTCCTGCCGCACTTCGGCGAATCCCAACTGCATCGCCTGCTGGATCGAGTCAAACGCGTCTTTCAGTTCAGCGTCCATCGCAGAAATTCTACTCTTCGCGATCCGAACGCCCCGAAAATCTACAGTCAGCTCGCTCGCGCCGGAGAACCACTCTCCGCCGACACCGCCTCTTCCTCCGATCCGTAGATCTTGAACACCGCATCGAGCTTCGCGAGCTTGAGCAGTTTCTGGATCCGTTCGGACGGGTTGACGAGGATCAGCTTGCGGTTCTGGCTGGTGAATTTGCCGAGGTAGCCGACCAGCTCACCGATGCCGGTGGAATCGATGTAGTCGATCTTGGTGAAATCGATGATGACGTTGGTGCTCTCGTTCTTGAGCACATTTTCCAGCGCGGAGGAAAAGAACTCGGCGCTTTCTCCGAGTTTGATCAGACCTTCCACGTACAGGATCGTGAAATTATCGAGGTGCTTCTTCTCTACGATCACAACTTTCCTCCGAACCGAATCATAAGCGGCTTAGCAAAGGGATTGCCATGACGGCGACGACGGCGTTCATGCCTCCGAATCCGAACGAGTTGGAGAGAAACGCGCTCACTTGCGCCTCGCGGGTCTCGTTCGGAACGTAGTCGAGATCGCACTCGGGGTCGGGCTTCTCCAGGTTGATCGTCGGCGGAAGAAAGCCATCGCGCAGCGCGAGCAGCGACGACGCGATCTCGATCGCTCCCGACGCTCCCATCGCGTGACCGTGCATCGATTTCGTGGAGCTCACCGGCGGCGCGTCTGCTCCGAACACCGCGCGAATCGCAGCGGTCTCGGTGGCATCGTTCGCGCGCGTGCCGGTACCGTGTGCATTGATGTAGCCGATGTCCGACGGCGCGAGTCGCGCATCTGCGAGCGCGATCTGCATCGCGCGTGCGGCGCCGTCGGCCGAGGGATCGGTGATGTGGCCGGCGTCGCTCGTGGCGCCGAAGCCAACGATCTCGCCGAGGATCTCCGCGCCGCGCGCCTGCGCGCGATCGAAGGCCTCGAGCACGAACACCGCGGCGCCTTCCGCGAGCACGAGTCCTTTGCGGTCCGCGCTGAACGGGCGGCAGGCGGCTTCAGGATGATCGTTGTCGATTGCCAGCACGCGCAGCGATTCCCACGCGCTGATGATTCCCGCGGTGAGTGGCGCGTCGCTGCCGCCGGTGATCATCGCGTCGGCCTGACCCGCGCGAATCGCTTGCGCGGCGAGTCCGATCGCGTGCGCACTCGACGCGCATGCAGAGACGACGGAGTAGGCGAGCCCTTTTGCGCCGAGCTTCGTCGAGACGGCGGCCGCCGCGGCGTTGTACATCGTCATCGGGATCGACAGCGGCGGGATGCGCGTCTTCTCGGCGTAGAAGCGGCGATAGGCGCCGTCGAGCGTTTCGCATCCGCCGAGGCCGGTGCCGAGGAGGACGCCGAAGCGGAGTGGATCGACGCCGAGGTCGCCTGCTTGCGCTGCGGCTTCCTCGGCGGCGATGAGCGCGAAACGCGTGAAGCGATCGTGTCCGCGATGCTGCCCCTCGTGCGCTTCGAGCGGCACTTCGCCGGCGATGCGGCAGTTGAGCGTCGACGCGTCGATGCTGGTGATGTTGCGGATACCGCTGCGAGCGGCGCGAAGTGCGTCGAGCGTCGCGGCTTTGCCGCGTCCGAACGGGGAAACGATCCCGATGCCGGTGATCGCGACGCGCGTCGTCAACTCTCGATTCTCAGTTCGGTTGCCACGACGTTGACCATGTCGCCGAACGTCTTCAAACCGCGCGCCGCCGTGTCAGGGATCGAGATCGTGAAGTGCTCTTCGATGGCGAAGAGGATGGTCAGCGAGTCGAGCGAGTCGATGCCGGCGGCGGCCAGGTCCGTGTCGGCCTGCAGCAGGTCCGCCGGGATGTCTTTTTCCTGGCGAACGATCGCGATCAGTTGCTGCTCGATCTCCGCGCGCGTCACGGGCGCATCATAAACGGTTTGGAGTGCGGCAGCCGCAGCTGCCGCCTTTGTATGCCACAGCGCGAACGGCAAACATACAAAAGCGGCGACGGTCGCCGCACTCCAAACATTCACAGGCCGCGACGAAGTTTGCGCGCCTCAAACTGCCGCCGGTGGCGCGCGCGCAGCAGCGGCGTGAGGATGCCGTCGTCGTCGAAGAATCTGCGCACGATCCGGCTCGCCGAGGAGCGAACAGCGCGAAAGAACGCGGCGGTCGTGCCGAGAGAATGATTGCGCACGACGGCGTCGGTCAGCACCTGGCGTTCGACCTCGAATGGATCCTTCGCGAGCCACTCTTCCTGCGGGACCGCGGCATCGGCCGCGTACGCGCGCCAGAATTGCGATGGAAACTTCAGCACGGTGAGACGCGGGACGGCGACGATGCGATGACGCGCGCGGAACAGGCGCGCGAGCAGATCGTGGTCGGTGCCTTTCGTAGTCGTCCGATGATCGCGAAATCCGCCGAGCGATTGCAACACGCTTTTTCGCACGAGCCAGCCGCTCGGCGGGATGAACGTCGTCGCGTACGTTTCGCCATTCGGCGGCTGCGCGTACACGCCAACCAGATGACCGGGTGCGAGCAGGGCGATGATCGGATGCGAGAGATCGGCGCCTGCATCAATGAGTGGCAGCAGTGTCGAGAGATGCCACGGGAGCCAGAGATCGTCATGGCCGAGAAATGCGATCAGTTCACCGCGGGCGCGGGCGATGCCGTCGTTGTTCGGCCCCCACTGGCTGCCGCAGTTCTCGTCGCGATTGAGCCACTGCACGCGCGGATCGTCGAACGACGCGACCACCTGCGAAGACTCATCGGTGCAACGATCGCCTACGACGAGCAGTTCGAAATCGGTGAAGTCCTGCGCGAGCACGGAACGGATCGCGCAGCGCAACATGTGCGCGCGATTGAAGGTCGCGATGATGACGCTGATGCGCGGGGCGACGTCACCAGCCGGGCGCGTCATCGAAGCGGAACGGAATCATCGGATTGCCGTGCGCGATGCGGAACTTGTCGGGATTGGCCGGGTCGTATGCGCGCGTCGGCTGGTTGATGAAGATCGCCTCGTTGGTGCCGATGTTCTGCGCGCCGTGAATCACGTTCGCGGGAATCGTGAAGATCACGCGATTGCGCTCGCTGAAGGTGAAGACGTTGAGCTTCTGGAACGTCGGCGAGTCGGGGCGATTGTCGAACAGCGCCCAGCGGAAGAATCCGCTGACAATGATGATGCGATCGTCCTGCAGCTTGTGCATCGCCCAGCCGCGAATCGCGCCCGGCCGCACCGTGACCATGTACGAGAACACGAGCGGCGCCGGATGCAGGTTCCACGACTCGCGATACAGCTCGACGAGCTCGCCGCGTTTGTCTTCGCGCGGTTCGAGTCGCCGGATCACGACGCCGTCGATCAGTTGATCGGTACGCTGGCCATCGGCGGTGATGGAAGGCGCGTCCTGCAGGGGCTCGAGCGGCTGTGGTGTCATTGCGGTCGACAGTATCATGCGCACCATGCCGCGCCCCCAACGCTGGTGGCCCCTCCACCTCGGATGGCTCGCCTTCTGCGCCATCCTCTTCCTCGCGCTGGCGGGGCTCGAAGATCCGTCGCGTCCGGAAGGCCGCATCCTCTCGATCGATGCCGGCAACCGCGCGCTGGCAATTGCGGAGTCCCGCGGATTGCGCGATCTGAA
>DASYLL010000416.1:0-13348 GCA_036009605.1 Thermoanaerobaculia bacterium
CGAAACGCGCGCCATCTTCACCGCCTGAAACACCGGAGCCGACGAAGTGCAGGTCGTGCTGCAGCAGCCGCGCGGCGCGCGCCTGCGTGTCTTTGAACCACGAGTTGCCGCCGTCGATCACGACATCGCCCGCCGCGAGCAAAGGCAGGAGCTTGTCGAGCATCTCGTCGACCGGCGCGCCAGCTTTGATCATCAGCATGATCTTTCGCGGACGCTCCAGCGCCGCGACGAACTCTTCGAGCGTCGTCGTCTCCGTGAGTTTCTTGCCGCGGTTCTCGTCGCAGAATCTGCGGGTCTTGTCGTGCTCTCGATTCCACACCGCCACGGAGAAACCGTGGTCCTCGATGTTGAGCGCGAGATTCGCGCCCATCACGCCGAGGCCGATCATGCCGAATTGCGAGGTCACGCTTTCACCAGCGCACTCTTCACCGCGTTCGCGAGCTGCGCGAGTCCGGCTTCGACGTCGGTGCCCAGGTCGATACTGAGCGCGCGGCGGTTGCGGGAGACGAGCGACTCGTAGTCGCCGATCGCCTGCGCGCGCGCCAGCACGCCGAACGAGAGGTTCTCGCCCGGAATCTCGACGTCGCGATTCGGACCGCCGGTGAGCTGCAGGAACACGCCGTTGTCACCGCCGCCCTTGTGAAGCTGTCCTGTCGAATGAAGGAAACGCGGCCCGTATCCGGTCGTCGTCGCGACGCGCAGCTCGCGCGCCACCGCCGCACGAATTTCACCGATGCGCTGATCGCGATCGATGGTCTCGCCGAAGTACTCGGTGAACGCGACGTAATCGTGCGGCTTCACTTTCGCGAGCAACGCGGCAATCGAATCCGCGTCGTCGACACTCACACGCGGGCCCTCGGCCTGCGCGGTCATCGTGCCTTTGGTTTTGTACTCTTCGAGCAGCCGCTTCGTGTTGTCCTTCGATTCCTGCACGTTCGGCTGATCAAACGGATCGACGCCGAGCAGCGCACCGGCAACGGCCGTCGCGAACTCCCACACATAAAACGTCTCGCCGAGATCAAGCGCGTCTTCGAGCACGAGATCGACGACCGGATGACCGGCGGCCGCGAGCGCGCGAAGCTGCGTCGTGTCATCGGAACCGCGCAGGCGGACGGACACGAACAAGCGATCGTCGCCGTATTCATTCGGCGCGAGTTGCGGCTCGCCTGCCACGGGAACGATGCCCTTTCCTTCCTTGCCGGTGCTTTCGGCGATGAGCTGCTCGACCCACAGGCCGAGTGTGTCGAGCGGACGCGGCGTGAGCAGCGTCAGCTTGTCGCGACCCTGCAACGCCATCGCGCCGATCACCGCGCCGAGGAGTGCCAGCGGATTCCTGCGCACCTGCGGGATCGTCGAAATGTGCGCGGTCTGCACGGCGCGCTCGAGCAGCGTTTTGACGTCGACGCCTGCGAGCGCCATCGGCACGATGCCGAACAGCGACAGCGCGGAGTAGCGGCCACCGATGTCCGGCATGTTGCCGTACACGAGCAGGAACTGGTCGCGCTGCGCGTCCTCCGTGAGCTGCGTGCCGGGATCGGTGATGGCGATGAAGTTCTTGCCGGCGCGATCGCCTTTCACTTCTTTCACGCGCTCGTAGAAGTAGCGATGGAACATCATCGGCTCGGTGGTCGTGCCGGATTTCGACGCCACGATGAAGAGCGTCTTCGCGACATCGATCTGCGCCTCGAGCAACGACACCGCTTCGGGCACGGTGCTGTCCAGAACGAGCAGCTCCGGATATCCCTCACGCTTCGGAAACACGCGCCGCACGACTTCGGCGCAGAGGCTCGAGCCGCCCATGCCGAGGACGACGACGTGGTCGAATCCTTTGCGATTCGCGTCTGCCCAGTGGACGATCTGCGCGATGTTGCCGAGCACGGTCTCGGGCGCGCTGAGCCAGCCGAGGGAGTTGTCGATGATCTTCCTGTGCGCGTCGTCGGATTTCCAGAGCGCGCTCTCGCGCGCGTGAATGCGCGTGACGAACTTCTCCTTCTCGATGCGCGCGATGGCGTCATCGATACCGGAGATGTTGTGCAGTGTGAGGCGATCGGGAAGACCGCGCACGACGGCGGCGCGGCGTGCGTCGATCGTCTGCATCAGCTGCACGAATGATTCGTTGAACGACTTCACGCCGTCGGCGGTGAGCTTCCCGGTGATGTCGCTGAGGCTGAATCCTTTTTCCTCGAACGTTTTCAGCGTCTGGCGTGCTTCTTCGACGCCCTGCTCGAGCGTGTGCTGGACGCGGCCGTGATCCCTGAACGCTTCGTACGTCGCGGGCGGCACTGTGTTGACGGTGTCGGGACCGACGAGCGATTCGACGTAGAGCACGTCGCTGTACTTCGGATTCTTCGTGCCGGTGGAGGCCCAGAGCGGGCGCTGCACTTTCGCGCCGAGGTCACGGAGCTTCAGGAAACGCGGGCTGGTGAAGACCTCTTTGAAGAGCTGATACGCCATCTTCGCGTTGGCGATGGCGATCCTGCCCATCAACGGTTCGAGCGACGGATCGTCTTTGAGCCGCGCTTCCAACTGCTTGTCCGCGACGGCGTCGATGCGACTGACGAAGAAGCTCGCGACGGAGGAGATGTAGCCGATCGGCAGGCTCTGTTTCGCGCGGCTTTCGAGACCGCGCAGATAGGCTTCGATGACTTTTGCGTAGACGTCGTTCGAGAAGATCAGCGTGACGTTGATGTTGATGCCGAGCGCGATGGCTTCCTCGATGGCGGGGATGCCTTCGGGCGTCGCCGGGATCTTGATCATCACGTTCGTGCGGCCGAGCTTCACGAAGAGGCGCTTCGCTTCCGCGACCGTTTCGCGCGTGCGCTGCGCGAGCAACGGTGAGACTTCGAGGCTGACGTAGCCATCATCGCCGCCCGTTTTTTCGTAGACGGGCTTGAAGATGTCGGCGGCGTTGCCGATGTCTTCGCTCACGAGCTCGTCGTAGATCTCATCGCTCGACTTGCCCTGCGACGCGAGCATGCGCAACTGCGCGTCGTAGTCCTCGCTGCCGCCGATCGCCTTTTCGAAGATCGTCGGATTGGACGTCATGCCGCGCAGGTCATCCTCCTCGATCAACCGTTTGATTTTTCCAGTCGTGATCAGCTTGCGGTCGGTCTGGTCGTACCAGACGCTCTGTCCGACTTTTGCGAGTTGTGCGAGGGGGTTGGTCATGTGGCCTCCGTTGCGGTGGGTAGCATATTCGAGTCCTGAATCAGTCTCAGAGTCGCAGGGTCTCAGAGTCTCAGAGATGGTTCTTGCCGCGTCCTCTGAGACCCTGCGACTCTGCGACTGGTTCACGCGGGGCCGGCCCCATCCTCGACGCCGGCGCGCCGAATCGCCTGCGTCGCGATTCGGGCGATGAACGCGCTGACGAGCACGGCACCGACGGCGGTGATGATCAGGAGAACCTTGTTGCCGCTGCCGCTGAGGGCGGCGGCGCCTGCGGCGCCCGCGTAAGTAAACGCGATCGTGCCGGGAATGATGCCGAAGAAGGTGGTCAGCAGGAATGGTCCGAGGTGGATGCCGGTGAGGCCGAAGGCGTAGTTCACCCAGGTGAATGGCGGGAAGCCGGAGATGCGCACGAGCCACATGATCTTCGTGCCTTCGCGCGTGATGGCGCGGTCGAGTGCGGCGAATTTTGTGCTGCCGGCGGTCATGCGCTCGACGCGATGGCGGAGCACGGTTCGCGCAAGCAGAAACGCGGCGGTTGCGCCGAGCGTCGCGCCGATGAGATTCACGATCGCTCCGCTGAGGAAGCCGAAGATCGCGCCCGAGCCGAGGGTCAATGCGAGGGCGGGAACGAGGAGCACGCAGCAGACGGCATAGACGAGGATGTACAGCACGTAACCGATGGGGCCGACGCCCTGCACCCACAACTTGAACGACTCCAGCCAGTCGCCAACCGGGAGCGCGCGCATGGCGAAAGCGAATGCGACGACGATCGCGAGCAGCGTGACGATTTTGACGACCTTCACGGGCGCGGATTGTAACGACTCACGACGCGCCTACTTCGACTTCATCCATGTAATGCACTTCTCGAGCGACGCGCGCATCGCGTTCGCTTCGAGATGCACCGGCCGTCCGTGTCCGGGCAGCACCCATTCGAAGCGATGGTCGAGCAGCCGTTCCATCGAGCGGATCTGCTCGCTCCATGAATACCAGCACGCGCTGCGGAACGCGTACAGATGCCCGCGCGTCTCGCTCCATGCGAGGTGATCGCCGGTGAACAGGAACGTGTCGCGATAGAGAAACACGGCGTGTCCGCGCGTGTGACCGGGCGTCGGGATCATCAGGAGATCGGGCGACAGCGCAACGGGATCAAGTCCGGTCGGCTGCAGTTCGACACGCGCCGTGTGCGAACGCACGTCATCACGATGCAGCACGCGCTCGCAGCCGAAACGCTGATGGAACTTGTCGTGATCGGCGACGTCGTCCTGGTGCGTGAGCAGCATCAGTCGCGCGCTGCCGATGTTCTTCACGAGCGGCTCGGTGAAGCGCGGCGAGTCGATCAGCACGTTGCCATCGTCACGGCGGATCAGATAGCTCACCGCGCCGAACGAGCTCTCGCTCGTATAGCCGCAGCGATAGACATCCTCTGCAACGTGATCGGGCAGCGCCGCGACGGCCGCGCGCATGTCGTGTTTCGTGAACGTGCCGATCGACGCGGTCGGACAGGAGATCAGCGCCTTCTGCGCGGCGAGCAACTCTTCCTCGCTGTCCGGTTGATGAAAGACCGCGGATTGATCGTCTGCATCGTGAAAAACAGTCGGCGCGAAGATGCGGCAGGCGTCGCAATCGATGCAGGTGGAGTCGACGAAAAAATCGCCGGGAACGTTGGTGTCGAGTCGAAGCGCGGGCTGCGCCATGACTTCAGTAAACTCGATTTCGGCGACAGTCCTTCCTCACGAGCACTTCGCCACCGCGTCGGCGATCTCATTCAGCCGCACTTTCTTCGCGGTCTGCTGCGACGACATCCAGCGGATCATCCCGAAGATCGGACGCTCCGGCGCCCACGGCCGATCGTGCTTGCCGAAGCACCAGAGAATGCCGGCGTGCGTGTTGGGATCGCGGCCGTCGAGCGCGTACTCGTCGTGCAGACGCACCATCGCGCGATGCGCGTCTTCCGGCGTCTCGCTCCACTCGATGATCTTCTTGCCCCACAACATGCGCAGGTAGTTGTGGATCACGCCGCACGCGACGAGCTGGCGCTGCGCGAGATTCCAGACGTCGTCGTGCGTGTCCGCGGCTTCGAGCTGTTCGTACGAGTAGATCGGTTTGCGGCGATCGCCGCGATGCTGGTCGAGCGTCTTCTTCGCCCACTCCGGCAACGCGTCGAGCGAGTCGTAGCGCGGGTTGTAGAAACACATGTTGAAGGAGAGCTCGCGGCGGATGACGGCTTGTTCGAGGAAGGCGTCGATGTCTTCGTCGGGCGCGTCGCTGTTGAGAACAGCGTGGGCGACTTCGCGGATGCCGAGGTGACCGAAGTGGAGTTGCGGGGAGATGCCGGTGCCGCGCAACACGGGCGGTGGCGTCCAACGCGGAGTCGTGGGCGCGGTCCAGAACTGCTCGAACAACTTATGCGCCTTGTCGCGAAAGAACTTCGCCGAGTACTGCTCTTTCGGAATCGCACGCATCGGAATGAGCCCATTGCCATCGACGAGATGCGTTGCGTGTGCAGGAGCCGGCAACGTCGGGAGCTCGTCCGTGATCACGAATCGCGCGCGCTCGATCACCTCCCGCTCCGGCAAGAACCGATACTCGACATCCGCCTCGGCCGCATTGCGCTTCACACCTGCGCGCAGAAACGCCTCGATGCGCGGCGAGAGATACGGCTCGTCGAGCCATTCCGCGACGATCACCGGCAATCCAAACGTCTTCGCGTAGTCGAGCGCGACGTTGTTCCGCACGCGACGCGCGGATCGCGCGTGATAGAGAATGTGCTCGCCGCGCGGATTGGCGTCGCGCAGTTGCGTCACGCGCAACGCGAACGGATCGCCGGCGGGACGCGCGCGGCGCAACGGAAGGAACGAGTGAGCTGACATACGGCACCAGTTTGGAGTACGGCAGCCGCAGCTGCAGCTTTGTATGTTCGTGACTCGCGCTGTCGCATACGAAAGCGGTAGCGGCGGCTACCGCACTCCAAACTCGCGGGCAGGATTATTCTTTCACCGCGGTCGTTTAGAGGTCACGCCCAGAGGCAAACTATGTTCGAAAACCTGCAGGACAAGATGGATCGGGTCTTCAAGACCCTGCGCGGCGAAGCCACTCTGAACGATTGGCACATCGACAACGCGCTGAAAGAGATTCGCGTCGCGCTGCTCGAGGCCGACGTTCACTTCAAGACGGTCAAAGAGTTCACGAACCGCGTCCGCGAGAAGGCGGTCGGCGGCGACGTGTTCACAGCGTTCTCCCCCGCGCAGCAGGTCACGAAGATCGTCCGCGACGAGCTGCAGGCGCTCCTCGGCGGCAACGAAGTCGGCCTCGCGCTGGTCGGCAGCCCGTCCGTGATCATGATGGTCGGCCTGCAGGGCTCCGGCAAAACGACCACCTCGGGCAAGCTGGCGATGCACCTCAAGAGCCGCGGACGCCGTCCGCTGCTCGTCCCTGCCGACGTCTACCGCCCCGCCGCAATCGATCAGCTGCGCATCGTCGCGAACAACGTCAAGGTCCCGTTCTACGAGATCGGCGACAACCGCAATCCGGTCGATATTGCCCGCAAGGCGCTCTCCGAAGCGAAGACGCTGCTCTACGACACGGTCATCCTTGATACCGCAGGTCGCCTCCACATCGACGACGAGCTGATGCAGGAGCTTGCGACGATCAAGAACGACTCCCGCCCCTCGGAAATCCTGTTCGTCGCCGACGCGATGACGGGCCAGGACGCGGTCAAGTCCGCGAAAGAGTTCGACGATCGCCTCGGCGTCACCGGAATCATCCTGACCAAGCTCGACGGCGACGCGCGCGGCGGTGCGGCGCTCTCGATCAAGTCCGTGGTCAACCGGCCGATCAAGTTCGTCGGCGTCGGTGAAAAGTACGGCGACCTCGACGTCTTCTATCCCGACCGCATGGCCTCGCGCATCCTCGGCATGGGCGATGTGCTCTCGCTCATCGAGAAGGTCGAAGCCGATATCGATCAGAAGGAAGCGGCGCGGCTGGCGGAACGGGTCGCCAAAGACAGGTTCACGCTCGAAGACCTGCGCTCGCAACTGCAGCAGGTGAAGAAGATGGGGCCGCTGTCGTCGCTCGTGAGCATGCTTCCCGGCGCGGGTAAGATCAACGAAGATGACATCGACGAAGGCGCCATCGGGCGGATGCAGGCCATTCTCGACTCGATGACGAAGAAAGAGCGCGAGTTTCCACAGCTCATCAACGGTCAGCGGAAGAAGCGCATCGCCAAAGGCTCCGGAACGACCGTGCAGGAGATCAACCGCCTGCTGAAGCAGTATCTGCAGATGAAGAAGATGATGAAGTCGTTCTCGAAAGGCCTCGGTGCGAGGAAGTTCGGGAAGATGATGAAGGGGCTGCCACCACAGTTTCTGCAGTAGCCTTCGCGACTGGTTGTCGGGTGATCGGTTGTCGGTTGTCCGGGGCTTGACGTCCGGGCGATACTGCACTGAGAACCGACAACTGAGAACCGACAACCGCGCGCGCCGCCGGAATTTCGCATCCGCCATCAGCGGTTTCTGCGCGCGCAAAAGGAGTTACACCAGACATGTTGAAGATTCGTTTGCGCCGTCAGGGAGCCACGCACGCTCCGTTTTACCGGGTAGTCGTGTCGGACTCGCTGAAGACGCCGTCTGCAGCCACGCTCGAGCAGATCGGCCACTATGACCCGAAGAAGAATCCGGCCGACGTGAAAATCGACCGCACTCGCGTCGACTACTGGGTGAGCAAGGGCGCACAGCTCTCGCCGACCGTGAAGTCGCTGATCAAGAAACTGCCGAAATAGCAGTTCGGGCTCGCAAATGCGTGAGCTGATCGAATTTCTCGCGAAGTCCCTCGTCGATCATCCCGACGAGGTGAGGACGCGCGTGTACGAGCGCGAGCAGCAGACGGTCATCGAGCTGGAAGTCGATCCCGACGACCTCGGCAAGGTGATCGGCCGTCAGGGCCGCACGGCCCGCGCCATCCGTACCATCCTCTCCGCGGCGGGGCAGAAGTCGCGCCGCCGTACCTCGCTCGACATCCTCGACTGAGATGTCTTCCGACAGGATTGCCGTCGGGATCATCCGCAAGGCGCACGGCGTCCGCGGCGAAGCGAGCATCGAGCCGTGGACCGATTCTCCCGAGCGCTTCGACGAGCTCGAAGTGGTAACGCTCGTCGCGCCCGAGGATGCCGCGACGCGCGAGCTGCGCGTCGAGAGCGTGCGTCCGCACGGTGATCGCGCGCTGATGAAGTTCGCCGGCATCGACAGCCCGGAAGAGATCCAGACACTGCACAACTGGACCGTCGAGATCCCCGCCGACCAGGCGCGCAAGCTCGACGAGGACGAGTACTTCCTCCACGACCTCATCGGCCTGAAGCTCATCGATGCCGCGGGTCGCGAGCGCGGCGTCGTGACGGGTACGCTCGAGGGTGGCGGCGGAATCCTGCTGGCCGTGAAACGCGTGGACGGAAAATCGTTCGAGCTGCCATTCGCAGCGGACCTCTGCACGGAGATCGACGTTCCGGGCGGGCGGATGGTGGTGGCGTTGCCGGAGGGATTGGACGATCTCGACGGAGTGAAGGAGTAGTCGCTATTCGAGTCTTAGAGTCGTAGAGTCTTAGAGTCGTAGAGGGTGCCCGAACACCTCTAAGACTCTACGACTCCAGGACTCTACGACTCTGGTCGACGGTCATGCGCATCGACTTCCTCACCATCTTCCCCAACATGTTCGCTCCGCTGCTCGCCGAGGGCGTGATTGCGAAGGGCATCGAGAAACAGCTGCTCGATTTTCGCGTGTGGGATTTGCGCGAGTACGCGACCGATCGTCATCGCTCGACCGACGACGAGGCCTACGGCGGCGGACCGGGAATGGTGATGCTCGCGGAACCGGTGTTGCGCGCGGCAGAAGCCATCAACGCACCGCACGTCGTGATGACCTCGCCGCAGGGACGTCGTTTCGATCAGCGCGTCGCACAGGAGCTCTCGGAGAAAAGCCACATCGCGATCCTCTGCGGCCGCTACGAAGGCTTCGATCATCGCGTACACGAGGCGTTGCAACCGGATGAGATCTCGATCGGCGATTTCGTCGTTTCCGGCGGCGAGTTGCCGGCGATGGTGATGGCGGACGCGATCGGCAGGCTCATCCCCGGCGTCGTCGGCGATACGGCCTCGGTCGAACAGGACTCGTTCTTTCGCGGTCTGCTCGATTACCCGCACTACACGCGTCCGCAGGAGCTGCGCGGGGCGCGCATCCCGGACATCCTGCTCTCCGGCCATCACGAGAACATTCGCAAGTGGCGGAAGGAGCGGGCGCTTCGGGCCACGCTCGAGAAACGGCCCGATCTTCTGGAGACTGCCGAGCTCGATGACGAGGCACGGGAAATTCTTCGGCGGCTCGGCAAGTTCTGATCCGCCGCCCCACCGCAGTTGCTGGTTACTGGTTGCTCGTTCAAGGTGAGGCTGCGCGGAATCCACTCCGCACCTTGAACTAGCAACCTGCAACCAGCAACGTTTATACTGACCCGCTTTTTCGAACGCAATCGCTACTGGAGTTACGTCAATGGCAGAAATCATGAAGCTCGTCGAGTCGCTGGCCATCAACCGGACCGACATCCCGCCGTTCAATCCCGGCGACACGATCAAAGTCCACGTGAAGGTCAAGGAAGGCGACAAAGAGCGCATCCAGGTCTTCCAGGGCGTGGTGATCTCCCGTAAGGGCGGCGGCACGCGCCAGATGTTCACGGTTCGTAAGATTTCGGGCGGAATCGGTGTGGAGCGCATGTTCCCGCTGTACTCTCCGACGATCGACAAGATCGAGGTGGAACGTCATGGCCGGGTCCGTCGCGCGAAGCTCTACTATCTCCGGAATCTCCGCGGCAAGGCCGCCCGCATCGAAGAAAAGCGCCCCCGCTAAGCGAAGCGTCAAGCGCCCACCATCTGAGCGCTTGTACGATTCCCTCTTCGCGGAGCTTGCGCGCGTCGCTGAAATGTCAGCGATCGAGCGCCGGCTCCGCGATTTTGGTTTTCGCTGCGTCGCTGGAACCGATGAAGTCGGACGCGGCTGCCTGGCCGGTCCGGTGGTCGCTGCGTGCGTCATCCTCGACTGCGAGCCGACCGTGTTCGGCGTCAATGATTCGAAGCTCGTCGAAGCCGAAGACCGCGTTTCGGTCTGCAATCTGATCCTGCGCCGCGCACGCGCAGTCTCGATCGGCGTCGTCGAGCATTCGACCATCGATCGCATCAACATTCTCCGCGCGAGCAAGCTGGCGATGATGCACGCGGTCGAAGATCTCGCGGTGCGTCCCGACGCGTTGCTCCTCGATGCGGTCCTGCTCGAAACACTGGAGATGCCGCAGATCCCGCTCATCAAGGGCGATCGTCGCAGCGTCTCGATCGCCGCAGCATCCATCGTGGCGAAGGTCTATCGCGATCAGTTGATGGACGCGTATCATGACCGCTACCCGGTATACGATTTCAGAAACAATCGGGGATACGCGACGGAGGGACACCAGGCCGCACTGCGGGTCTACGGCCCGAGTCCGATTCATCGCATGTCGTTCGAAGGGGTGGAGGAGCCGAGGTTGTTGTTCGGCATGAGCGAGGAAGATGGCGGTTCAACGCGATAAAGTCATCGCCAACGCGGAGAAGCTCGTCGCCAAGGGCAAGATCGAACCGGCGATCAAGGAGTACGAGCGGCTTCTCGAAGACAGCCCGAACGACGTCAACACGCTGAATCGCATCGGCGATTTGTGGGTCCGCGTCAATCGCAATGACGAGGCCGTCAAGGTCTTCGGCAAGATCGCGGATCACTACTCCAAAGACGGCTTCTTCCTCAAAGCCATCGCCATCTTCAAGAAGATCAACAAGCTCGATCCGTCGAAGCTCGAGATTTACGCCAAGCTCGCCGATCTCTACGCGAAGCAGGGTCTGGCGATGGAAGCGAAGAGCCAGTATCAGGTTCTCGCCGACTACTACCTGAAGCACGGCGAGCCCTCCAGCGCCCTCGGCATCTACCGCAAGATCTCCGAGCTCGACCCGACGTCGATCAATGTCCACGTCAAGCTCGCCGACCTCTACTCGCAGAACAATCAGACCGCCGAAGCACTGAAAGAGTACGACCGCGTCGGACGCCTGCTGCTCAAGCGCGGCATGCTCGACGAAGCCGTGCAGGTCTTCCGCAAGGCGCTGAAGATCGATCCGAAGAACACCGATCTCGTCGACTCGCTCGTGACCGCGATGCTGGAGTCGAAGGACTTCACCAACGCGCAGCTGATCGTCGACGCCGCGCTCGAAGCGAACCCGAACAATCCTCGCCTGCTCGCGATGCAGGGGCGGATTCAACTCGGACGCGGCGACAACACCGGCGCGCGCAACACGCTCGAACGCGCCGTCGCTGCAGATCCAACCGATACGACGTCGCGCGAAGCGATGGCCGATCTGTATCTCAAGCAGAACGATTCCGATCGCGCGCTGGAAATGATGGCGCCGCTCGCGGAACGCGCACTCGCAAAAGGCGAACGCGCCGCGGCGATCGAAATCCTGAATCGCATTCTTCGCGTCGAGCCCGGTCACGCGCCGACGCTCGAGCGCATGGTCGCGCTCTACTCGCGCCTCAACGAAGAGACGAACGTCCTGGCGGCGATGAGCAGTCTCGCCGAGGCGCACGTCGCGCGGATGCGTTTCGACGATGCGGCGAAAGTGCTCGAGAAACTCATCCAGCGCGAACCGCAGAACGCACAGCATCGCAACAAACTGCAATTCGTCCGCTCGCAGATGGGCGGTCTCGATACCGTTCCTGCGCGCTCGGGCCGCAGTTCGGGTCCTGCCGTCGAACTACCGCCGATGGAGATCGACGAGCCGACGCCGGCGTTCGACATTTCCGACGAAGCGGGCAGCTCGTTCTCCCTCGATCTCGACAGCGGTCCCGCCCTCGACCTCGGCATGCCGACGATCGAGGCCAGACGTGCGACGCCCGCGCCTCCGCCGCCGATGCATCTGATGCCGGCCGTGGAGATCGCAGCAAACGATCTCGCGGAAGGCGGCGACGATCTCGATTTCATTACCGAGCACCTCACGGAAGCGGAGGTGTTCTCGAAATACGGTCTCTCGGAGAAAGCAGCCGAGCATCTGCGCGCGGTGCTCGAGCGCTCGCCGTCGAATCTCACGGCGCACGAACGGCTGTTCCGCATCCTGCTCGAAGAAGGCGAGATCGACGGCGCGCGCATCGCCGCGCAGGCATACGCGGACGTTCTCGAAGAGCGTGGCGAATCCGCGGCGATCACTTCGATTCGCAACGACTTCCTCGCGCGCGGCGAGAAGTTCGAGCTCGCGCCGACGCCTGTCGCCTCGTTCAAGACCGAGTCTTCGATCTCGCTCGATGACTTCGCCGCGACCGATGACGACGAGATGAGCTTCGATCTCGACGCGCCGGCGGATGAGATGGAGTTCGATCTCGAGCCGCCTCCCGCGATCGAACCGGAGCCCGAACCTGAACCCGAACCGGATCCCGGGGTTGCGGCGCCGGTAATGCCGCCGTGGAATCCGCCGACGTTCGAGGCGGCCGCGGAAGAGCCGATCTCGTTCGAGAGCGACTTCGCGGAGCCGCAATTCGAAACGCCGCAGTTCGAAGAGCTGGAAGAAGTCGAGGAGATCACGCTCGGACCGGAGCCGGAGGAGCTCACGCTCCTTCCCGACGAGGACGAGGAAGCGCTCGATCGCGCGCTCGAGCCGATGCCGGACGACATCTTCATCCCCGCGCCCGAGCCCGAGTTTGCACTCCCTGTCTTCGATGACTCACCGCTGCCTGCCGCGCCGGAAGAGCCGTTCTTCGGCGTCGAAGCACTCGGTGGTTTTGAAGAAGAAACGCTGCCGCTCGAAGAGATCGGCGAAGTCGATTTCTACATCGAGCAGGAGCTGTTCGACGAGGCGCGACGCAAGCTCGAAACGCTGCAGGGTCGCTTCCCCGACAATCCGGATCTCGCTGCGCGCAGTCAGCGCGTCGCCGCCGCATCCGCAGCGGCAGCATCCGCCGCCACAAACGCCCCGCGTCCCGCCGTGTTCTCACGCGACGAGATCGAGAGCGAGCTGCTCTCCGCGATCCCGGACGACGACGACGATTTCTCGATCCCTGCGCCTCCGCCCGTCGCAGCGCCTGCGCCGCCACCACCGGTGATGAACGCCGCGCTCGTGCAGGAAGAGAATCTCTT
>DASYLL010000417.1:0-5115 GCA_036009605.1 Thermoanaerobaculia bacterium
GACCGTGCCGAACGATTCGGCCGCCATGAAGATCGTCGCAACGAGAAGCATCGAAATTCGTTTCTTTATCACGCTCCCCGTTACCCTTGTCCCCGTGAAGCTCGACATCCTCTACGAAGACGACGCCTTCGTCTTCATCAACAAACCCGCGGGCATCGTCGTACAACAAAGAATGCACGAGCCGGATGAGCCGTTCCTGCACGATCTGGTGACAAAGCACACGTCGCCCGCGTATCTCATGCAGCGCCTCGATCGCGGCACGAGTGGCGTCATCTTCTTTTCCAAGCGCGGCGATCTCAATGTGCGATTCACACGACAGTTCGAGCGCAAGCGGATCCGCAAACGCTACCTCGCGATCAGTGAAGGCGAGCTGCGCGAGCCGCAGACCATCGACGCGCCGATCGCTCGCGCGGGTGCAATCAAGTTCGCGGTGCGCGATCACGGCAAGCGAGCCCTCACGCACGTGCGGCCGCTCGACGCGCAACCGTCGGGCTCGCTGCTTGCGATCGATCTCGAGACCGGACGCACACATCAGATCCGCGTGCATCTTTCCGCCATCGGTCACCCATTGGCAGGCGACTGGCTCTATGGAGAGAGGAACGCGTCGCGGCCGATGCTGCATGCGGCGGAGCTGGAAATGACACATCCATTGACGAATCAGCAGTTTCGCGTGGTCGCGCCCGTCCCCGACGACTTCCGCGAAGAAGCACAACGACGCGGAATAGCGTCATGGCAAGAGGACGAAGTGAGCGCTGCACGCTACAGCTAAGTCATTGACCGAACTAGAATAAAGACCTGCCCTGCATAGTTACGCAAGGCACACCGGGAGAAACCGAATCATGAAACTCTGGACGCGTATCGCTTTCGTCATGTTGTTCATCCCGCTGGTCGCGCAGGCACAGTTCCGCGATCTCGATTCAGCGGTGGCCGATCTCGAACGCGGCTTCGGCGGCGGTGACGTTGCTCCGATCGTGTCCGGGATCAGCGCGGACGGCCAGGTGCAGCTGCAGTTCCCCGGCCTCGCCGACAAAGATGGCTTCTTCGGCCGCGATCAGGCCGCGTATCTGCTCGAAAGCCTCTTCAACAAGGTCAAGCCGACCGGCTTCGAGCGCGTGAGCGCGAAGGGCGCGCGTTCCGAGGGGCAGTACCACATCAAGGCGCGCTGGTCGACGGGACAGGGTGATCGCGATCTCTACATCACGCTGCAGTCGAAAAACGATCGCTGGGTTCTCGTCTCCGTCCGCTCCGCAGGCTGAGGCACAATCCACGTATGAAGTTCTCATGGATCGCCGTCGCACTCGCGACGGCGATTCGTCTTTTTGCAGGACCGCAGGTCTGGACCGTGGCAGTCGTCGCGGCGCTCGCGGTCGTCACGTGGCTGCTGACGCGGCGTGAATCCTCGCGGCTCGCCGCACGCGTCGCCGCGATTTTTCTGCTCCTCGTCGCAATGCTCGATGCCACTTCGCTCTGGTGCGTGGACGCGTTGTCGCGCGAGTTTCCGCAGCGCGTCGCCGATCATCTCCGCCATGACGTCGTTGACGTGCGCGAGCACATCGCCACGCTCGAACAGGAGCTCGACGCGTCCGCGGGTCGCATCGCACAGAAGATCGCGGGCAAAGAAACCGATCGGGCCGCGCTTTTTCTAATCCTCCGCGACGAAGCGCGAAAAGCAGGTCGCGGCGCGCGGATCCTCAACGAAGACAGCGAACCGATCGCCTGGTGGGGCGAGGACTATCGCGCCGCCGGCGATCGCACGTATCAGTTCGACGTCACCAATCTTTACGTCACGCGATCGCGCGCCACGAAGCAGTTCAAAGTTCAGGCATTCGCGCGCATCGAGAACGTCGCGGGTCGTTTGCCGTCGTTGCATCCCGACGACTCGTGGGTCACCTCGATGTTCTTCCATGCCGGATTCCCGCGCGCGGAGAGCGACACCCAACGCTTCAGCATCGCAAAGCGCGAAGACTCCTCGGTCTTCGTTGACATCAAGCCGCGCTCGAAAACCGAAGTCGTCGATGCAATGCGTGCCGAAGGCGTGAGCGCATCGGCGATTCTCCTCGCGCTCGGCGCGCTCGCCGTACTCGCGATCAGCGCACGAAAAGCACATCCGCTCGCGGCCGTGCTCGCGTTGCTCGTCGCGCGCTTCGCGCTTCTGCCGTTGAGCGCGCCGAACGATCCGCTGCAGCTCTTCGACTTCACGATGTACGGCTCGAAGCTCCTCGGCCCGTTCACGAAATCACCGTTCGATCTCTTGCTCACCGCGGCGTCGATGCTCGGCATCGTCTTCTTCCTGCGGCCGCTGCTGTTGCGATTGCCGATGATCGTTCGCGCGATCCTCGCCATCGCCGCGGGCTGGGGCTACGTCCTTCTCATCGAGAACTTCGTCGCGAACTCGCGCATCACGGCGGTTCCCGATCACGTGATGCCCGCGTCGGTCGTGCAGGGTCTGCTCTTCGCGGCGGTGCTGCTGCTCGCATTCGCGGTCGTGATGATCGCGGCGACCGTGTTCACGCGTCCGCGCATCGAAAACACGATCGTGCGCGTGGTCCTGATCGCGATCGTGATTGCCGCGTTGGTCTATATCCCGCTCGAGATTTACGGCCGCGCCAGCTCGCGTCGCTTCATCGCTCAAACATATGCGCCGCTCATCGCGGGCGAAGCGGGACAGGTACGAACGATGATCGAGTCGACGCTGGCCAGCAAATTCTCGCGCATCGATCTCGGCACCATCCTCCCGGACGACTACCGCCACACCAGCATGGAAGATCTCGCGTACGCGCTCTGGCTGCGCTCCGATCTTTCACGCTGGCGCGTGCCCGCCGTGATCACGGTCCAGGACGAGTTCACGCGCTCGCTGATCAGCCGCTTCGGCGTCGGCCTGCCGCAGTTCGACGAAACGCGTGCGACCGAAACCGGCGATGTGCTGCAGGTCGGCAACGTCCGCCGCACGCTGATGCATCACGACTTCGACGTCACGGTGATGGGCACGACGATCGGCATCGGCAGCGTGCACGTCGTCAACCCTGCCGAGGCGGGGTCGGGATCGGCGGATGTGTACCGCGATTTCTTTTATGGCGATGCGACCGATCCGTGGGTGATGCAGCGACAGCGCGAGCCGGCGGTGTACGACGCGGAAGGCAACGCGCGCAGCACCGTCACGTATCGACTGCCGCAAAGTCCCACGCGATATTACGCGCGGCTCAAGCCGGGTCAGGGCGCGTGGGTGCGCTCGAACGATCCCGAAACGGGCGAGATCTATCTGCGCCGCGGCGAGAACGCGCTGTACGTCTTCCCGTTCCAGATCGCGACACCGACGCAGCACATCCGCCGCGCAGGCGGCGTTGCCGTTTGGGCGCTCGTGCTGCTCGTCGCAGTCGTCGCGTGGCGCTCGATGCCGTTTCTCGTGGCGCTGTTGCGCAAGCGGCCACTGAGCCTCGATTTCCGCGCACGTACTTCGGTCTACCTGATCGCCGTCGTGATCCTGCCGCTCATCGCGTTTGTGTTGTTCGTGCGCGCGTATCTCGCCAATCGTCTCGACGCGGAGTACATCGAGCGCGGACAGACCGCGCTGAACGCGGCGTCGCGCGTCGTCGAGGACTACATCGGCGCACAGCGACAGACCCCGCCCGAACAGATGCTCGACGACGAAGTCCTGAGCTGGCTCGCGCGGGTGATCGGACACGATCTGCACCTCTATCGCGACGAGCGCGTGCTGTCTTCGAGCCGCCGCGATCTCTTCGCCGCGCACGTCGAGTCGGAACGATTGCCGGGCGACGTCTATCTCGCGATCGTGCTGCGTGGCAATCAGCTCGTCCGCCTGCGCCACGAAACCGGCCCCACACAATTCGTCGAGCTCTACAGCCCCATCAACCTCAACACCGATCGCAGTTACACGCTCGCGCTGCCGTTCATCGTGCAGGGACGGCAGATCGAAGCGCAGGTCAACGATCTCGCGACGACCATCTATCTACTGCTCGTCTTCCTCTCCCTCGGCGCGATTGCAGTCGCATTCCGTATCGCCGGCGGCGTGACGAAGCCGGTGCAGAGTCTCGTCGCCGGCGCGCGTGCAGTCGCTCGCGGAGACTTCGACGTACATGTCGATGAAGCCGCCGATCCCGACATCGGTCTGCTCGTGACGACGTTCCGCGACATGTCGAAATCGATTCGCGAACAGCAGGAAGATCTGCGCCACGAGCGCGATCGCCTGCAGACGCTGCTCGAGAACATCAACGCCGCCGTGGTCGTGCTCGACGGCACGCGCAGCGTCGGCGCGATGAACGCGATGGCGCGACGGCTGTTCGGCGACAAAACGTTCCCGTCGTTCCAGAGCGTGCGTGAGTTCCTCGCGGAGCACACGCCGCGGCGTCTCGAATCGAAAGAGATCGAAGTCCCGATCGACGGCAACGAGCGGACGCTTCGTGTGTCGATCGTGCCGTTGCCGGATAGCGAAGAAGAGATGTTGATCGCTGAGGATGTGACGGAGATTCTGCGTTCGAACCGGCTCGAGGCGTGGGGCGAGATGGCGCGGCAGGTCGCGCACGAGATCAAGAATCCGCTGACGCCGATTCAGCTGACCGCCGAGCATTTGCGCGCGCTCGCCGATCGCAACGATCCAACGCTGCCGGAAGTCGTTCGCAGCGCCGTCGACAACATCCTGCGGCAGGTCGTTACGCTGCGCGAGACATCTAGAGAGTTCAGCGACTATGCGTCGCTGCGCCAGGTGAGCCGCAAACCGCTCGACCTGCAACGACTGCTGCGTGATCTGGCCGCAGGGTATGCCGAGAGTCGCGAGTTCCACGCCGACATCACGCCTTCGACGCCTTCGCTGTTCCAGGGCGACGAGCGCCTCCTGCGCGGCGCGGTCGCGAATCTCATCGAGAACGCGCTGCAGGCAACGCCCGGCGGACGCGTGAAGCTGCACAGCTACAGCGTCGATTCGAAGGTCGTGATCGCGGTCGAGGACAGCGGCCCCGGCGTCGAGCCCGAGGTGCTGCCGAAGATTTTCGATCCCTACTTCTCGACGAAGTCCACCGGCACCGGCCTCGGCCTCGCGATCGCGAGAAAAGCGGTCGAGGAGCACGGCGGGAAGATCATCGCGGAGAACGTGAACCCGGG
>DASYLL010000418.1:0-27661 GCA_036009605.1 Thermoanaerobaculia bacterium
CCGCACGGCAGCCATCGCTATGGTTCGCGTCGGAAATCGCATCATTGTTGTTGTGGTAGTCACCGTAGTGGCCAAGCTCATGAATCACAGTGTGAGCAAAATCTTCCATCGCCTTGCATTCACGCATCGAGATATAGATGACATCGGGAGTGTTCGTGTCGAATGCACCGCCTGAAGACCGCCTCGACTCCGGAACGAGCTGAATTCTCGGAAGCGGGTCGTTGAACAGCCTTTCCAGATCGGAGTTGCATGTATTCCTGAAAAAACCTCTGCAGCTAGGCTCCTGTCGGACTCGATCCAGCTCTCTTTGCGCGTATCCCTTTCTCAACGTTCGGCACTTGTTGTAATAGCGATCCAGTGGAATCGTAAACAGGCCGTACGGGTCACTCTGCCCCGTAGGCTGTCCTCCCACGTACGCGTACAGGTTAGCTCCGCCATTGAGTCCAATCGGATCCGCTTGTGTATAACGCGCCCACGCACCCCGATACCACCGGAACATGTTGTACGTCCGATCGCCGAAATTCTCGAATTCCTGGCCGGGGAAGCGAAGGCGCTGCTCGTAGCCGAGGCCGGCCCTCATATTGTAGAGGGAACCGTAAGGCTTGTACTCGGGACGCCAGATGACGGCGGCGCTGGGATTGGTCTGCAGGATCGGCGTCGCCAGGTGATCGGCGAAGGTGTAGCGCAGCGTCGTCGAGGTGTCCGAGGCCGTGTTGAACTGCGCGATGGGGCGATCTCCGAGCCAGATGTATTCGGTGATGCTGAACGGGGGTTGCGGGTCGAGGGAAATGATCGTGGAGAACAACTCGTAGATGTAGTCATACAGCGCGAGCGGGCGCAGGTCCGGCGAATAGAGATGATCGTGCACGCGATGCTGGTCGAGGAAGACGTCGTCATCGACGGCGACCATCCGCACGCCGCGTCCGTCGTAGCCATAGGTGATGAACGTACGCGGTCCGCCAAAACCGGCCAGATGATTGCGACTCGAAATGGCGGTCGAGGTTTCGTTTCCGGCACTGTCGTAAGAAACCGACGTCGTTGTGAGGCCTTCAGTGACGCTGGTCAGTTTGGGCGTAGTGCCGGAGTACGAGAAGCTCGTCGATTGAGAGCCCAGCGTCGACGTGAGCATGCTGCCCATTGCGTCGTACGTATACGAACCGCTCCCCCACAGCGACGCGCCTCCGTTCGCGGTCACGACACGATTCAGGTCGTCGTAGCCGAACGTGCGGTTATACGCGGATGAAACGACATCCGAAAGCGTGGTGATGTTCGACGTCGCATCGTATCCATACGAATACGAGGCCAGCGTGCCGGAGGACGCCAGCACGTTGGTCTGGATGCGATAACGCGCGTCGTACGTCATGGTCTGCGTGGTCCCGTTCGCAAAAGCGATGGACTTGACCGAGCCGTACGGCGCGTATGCGACGGAGCTGACCAGGGAGCTCGAATTCCAGCTCACGGAAGCGGGTCGGTCGGCGAAGTCGAACGTGTAGGCGGCGACAAGGGTCGACGGATAAGTGATCGAGGAACGGTTGCCGCTGCTGTCGTACTGATACGTGGTGATGTAGTAGTTCGGATCCTGAAATCTCTCTTCGTACCGGATCAGGCCGCGCCGTTCATACGCGTACCCTGTGATGCCGGCCGGGTCCTCCATCGTCGCGATGCGTCCCAGTCCGTAGTTCCCGGCCGTTGCATCATCCCAGGTCCAGGTCACCGTCTCCGTCGGCAGGCTGGTGCGGGTCGATGTTGCAGTGAGGAGCCGATGGAGAAGATCGTACGTCCGGCTGGTCGTGGCGCTGTTCGCATCCGAGGTCGACGTGAGGTTGTTCGCCGCATCATAGGAGTACGTCGTCGTACCGGTGACCGGACTGGCCTGGCTCTGCACGCGGCCGAAATCGTCATAGTCGTAGGTCGTCACGTTGCCGTTCGGATCGGTGACCGTGTCGAGGTTGCTCTGATCGTCATACGTGTACTCCGTGACGACGTCCGAGCCGCTGACGATCGTCCGCTTCTGCGTAACGGTCGTCAGGCGATTGCGAGCGTCGTATGCGTAGATCGTGTTGGCGGCGCTGTGTCGCTCGTCCTGAACGCCGACGACATTCCCGCGCGAATCGTACGTGTTCTCGGTGAACGTCGAGTCAGGATGCGTCACGGTGACGAGCCTGCCGGTAGCGTCCCATTCGAAGGTCTCGCTCCGCCGCGTCGTCCATGACGAGCACGGATTCGCCGGCGTGTCGCAGTCCTGCGCCGCCTCGGAAGTGACCCGGCCGATCGTGTTCAGCGACAACAGCATACGTTCATGTTCGTTGCCGGAGGAATCGGCACGAATCGTCTGCAGCAGGCGATTCGTTCCGTCCTCGTACACGCGGCGAGCAATGGTGCCGCGAGGAGAGGTCGACGAAGTGAGTCGATCGCGCCCGTCGTAGACATACGTCGCGACGTAGTTCGCCGGCTCGTTCGAATCCGACGTGGGCTTGACCGACGTCTCCGTGAGAACACGGCCTCGCGCGTCGAGCGTCACCGTCGTCGCCACTCCGTTGGGATCGGTCCGGGTTCGGGCCGCACCGTAGATGTCGCAATCGTCCAGGGCGCTGGAGAGATTGGCCGTGGTCGTGACGTAGGCGTTCGTCTCCTGCAGACGGCCCCTCCGATTGAGCGTCGCGTCGCTGTCGGAGTAATACGTGCGCGTCGTCTTCTGATTCGTACGCGGGCCATCGGTCTGCGTTACGCGGTGGCGCGAGTCGAAGTGCGTCGTCGTGGTGTATGTCGTGGCGCTGCTGTCCGTCGACAACTGATAGCCGGACGTTGTCGTGGTGAGCTCCGTTTCGCCGGTGTTCCACGCGTACGTCGTCGTTCTGGACTGACCCGATTTCGCGACGCTGTCTTCCGTGACCGACGTGACGAATTCCGGCCACGTCGCATGGCCGTAGGCGAACGTGGTCGTGTGCTCGTCCGCGGTGCCGTCGGCCGCGGTTGCCGTGAGAACCATCCCGTTCGCGTTGTACGTGTAGGTCGACGTCACCCGCTCATCGGAGCCACCGGTCGAGGTCTTATCCAGGCCGACGGTTTTCTGAAGAATGTGATTCTCATCGTCGAACGTGAACGCTTGCGCTTCTTCCGTTGAACCGCACGAAGCGCAGGTACCGACGATCGACGTCGCGAGCACGCGGCCGTGGCCGACGAGAAGCGCGTAGACGGTGTTCTCGTTGATGCTGGTGTCGATTTTCGTAGTCACGGTGGTCTGCGTCGGCGAGTCGTAACTCAGCGTCACGAGATCGCGCGCGTTCGTCCCGGGCGAAGGAGCGGAGCCGCTGATGGTGGCGCCGGACCACGATGACGTTGCCCGTCCGCTGCTGTCGTACTCATGACCTTCGAGAACGGCACCCGATTCGTCGGTCACCAGCGCCACCGCCGACTTGCCGGTGGCATACGTCGTCCATGCGAACTGTCGCCACGGGGTCGTCGAGGTGTGCAGCGGATCGAAGATCTTCTCGAGGCGGTTGGACCCGTCGTACTCGAATCGCCACTGGTTGCTGTCGCCGTCGGTGATCGACGTCAACAGACTTCCGCTGTAGCCGAGCGTCCAGACACGACCGAGGGTGTCGGTGATCGAAGTGAGATTCGATCCGGTGTAGGAACCGGTGATGGTGTTGCCCCAGCGATCGGTCGTCTTTCGCCACAGACCGGCGCTGTTGTCCACCTCCGTCACGTTTCCTTTCAGATCCGTCCAGAGATAGCGTCCGGTGCTGGTGTTGTGGGCGACGGAGCCGGTGGCATCACCCGGATAGATCGGCCGCCAGTACTCGCCGATGGGAGGATGGTTCTCGCGCGCGAAGAGAACGCGGGTACCGTCCGGCCTGCGCCAGACGCGCACGTTCGAAGTACCGGTCGTGCTCTTCATCGACTGCGCGAACGGATTGGTGAAGCCGGGGCCGAGGGGTCCGACGTTCGTCTCGGCGGAGTTGTACGAAATGGTGAAATCGAGCGAGGCCGCACCCGGCTCCGTAACGCGGAACAGCGGCTCCTGATAGAGCATGTTGCCGGAACCGACGTTGATCGGCTTGCCTACGGACGGCGAGATCCCGCCGCCCGGACCATTGCCGATGGGGCACGATCCCATGTCCGGAATCATCGGGCAGGTGGACGTGCCGGTGCCACCGACGATGTCGCTCGACACCGCCCAGGTGTTGAAGAAGGTGTCGGTGACGACATAGATGGCGCGGTACATCTTGCAGCCGGGGTTCATGTCCGTCATCTGTACTTTGCCGTGCTCCCAGTAGGGCGGAACGACGTGCTTGGGCGTCGGGTTCGTCGCCAGCGTGATCGGATCGATCTCGATGACGTTGATCTGATATGGGATGGCGTTCGGCTCGTTGATGTTGCCGAAGTCCGCGGGCGGGTTGCAGTACGCGTTGCGCGCGAAATACTCGAGCTCCACGGTGTGGTCGTCGATCACGCGCAGGATCGGCTGCTGAAGCATGAGTCCGGAGTTGTAGCCGATCGAACAGCTGCAGAAGTAGAGCGGCGATCCCGACTGATTGCAGCCAGAATCGTGATGGAATCCGTCTCCGACTTTCTCGTGACTGAACGTCTCGCAGCTCGAGCAGAAGGCAGTCCCGGTGAACGTGTAGGGAGAAGTGCTGCTGGGCTGATACGCAGCCAGCGGAAGAGTCACCGCCACCACCAGGGCCAGAATGAACGCGAGCCGGAATCTCATCAGCCGCTCCTTTTCGTGAACCCTCACTTTCGGCTCAGGAGCAGGTTCTGGCTAGAGACATATTGTGACTTCGTCGCCGCTGATCCACCGTGTCGGCCCCGCCAAACCATCGCTTCGCTCCTCAGCCGCCGGAAGGCGGTTTCGTGTTTTCCAGGTCTGCGCCTCGCTCCTGAATTTTCTTCCTCCGGCGTTGCACGGGAACGGAAACGTTGTTACCGTGCCTGGTGGGTCCACCACCGAAAATTGATCGGGTGACGAGATGCGATTAGTCGCAGCGAACGGAGAACTCCTACCTGAAGGCCAATCGGACGCCGATGCGCGGAAGGTCTTTGACTTCCTTCGCAATGCCTCGGGCATGTCCGCATCGTTTCACGTGCTGAACGGGATCGCCCTGATCCTGACGGACGACGCGATCCGTTCGCGTTGGCATGAGCAGGCCGCCGGACATCTCACCGATCTGCAGCGCGAAGGAGTGAAGTGGATCACCGACGTCTGGCCGAACGCGACGATCGTTCCGCAGGCGTTCATCAACGTCTCCAACCGCACGGATGCGTACGCGACGCGCATCCTCCACGCCCTGGACGACGGCAGCGCCAGCACCGCCGCGAGCCTGCTCGACGAGTTGGGCGGGGATTTCGCCAAGGGTGCGAGCACGGTGGCGAAATACCGCGGCGGACTGGAGACGGTCTTCTGGGGCGCGCTGCAACCGATCGGCGCGTTGACCCTCGGTCCGGCGAGCATCATCGCCGTCATGGCGGAGGATGCGAAGAAAGTCGCCGACCTGATCGCCCAGATCGACGCCGCGCGCAAACGCATCGAAGATCGCGCGAAGAAAATCGCCGACGAGATGTCCCTGCTCGCCGTGAAGGTGGCCGCGTTTCTGGTCGTGATCGATCAACTCAAGGACGGAAAGCCGGTCAAGGAATGGGCGAAAGCCTTCCTTCTCATGATGGCCGCCGGGACGACGCCAAGCCTGCACAAGGAAGAGTTCCTGCGCGACTACGAGGAGATCCTCGACAAGACCAACCAGATCCAGCGCGTCGGACGCGACCTCTTCGCGCTCATCAACCTCGGCGGTGTGCTCAAGTCCGTGAGCGAGGCGGCAGGTGGCGTCAGCCTGAAGCCGGTCGAGGCGCTCTTCACCGGCGCTTCGGATCGCATCCGCGCGATCTCCACGCGCCTGCGCGGCGGTGCGGAAACGATCGCCGGGGCGCGCGCGGCATTCGCCGCCGAGGCCGATCACGCGCGCCGCGTCGCGCAGTTCTGCCAGCATTTTCAGGAAGAAGCAGTTGAGGCACAGAAACCACCCACGTTCATCTTGTATCAATGACCTAGCTCGGCTCGACAGGAGGCTTCATGTCCATTTTGGCACTCGCTCCCTCCACCCCCGATGAAGTCAGTCGCGAAGTCAGGGAGATGCAAGAAAAGCTCACGGCCTACTGGGATTCCGTGAACCTCATCACCCTGCACTCGCACAGCATCACCAAGCAGGTGCTGCAACAGGTGGACGCATCCAATCCACCGGCGTGGTGGACCACGCTGTCGGGCAATTTCAAGAGCTGCCAGACGCATGCGCAGACCTGGATCGACACGATCTATCCGGAGCTGACGCGAATCCCGCAGGCGATCATCGACTACAACAACTACTTCGTCGCCACGAGTAACCGCATCCTGGCGTTGCTCGACAAAATGGGACCGAAGCCTCCGACACCGGCGCAGAAGGCACAACTGATCCTGATGCTGCGTCTTCTCTCCGAGAAGCTCACCAAGAGCAAGGGCGAGATCGAGGCGGTTCGGGCTCTGATCAAAACCTTCACCCAGAACATGGCCGCGGACCATACGGCGTTGACGACGGGCGCAGGCTCGGTGACCAAAGCGATCGAGGACAACAACGCGGCAGTGGCGGCGCTCAACGCCGAGATCAATATGCTCAAGGCGGAGATCGACCAGCTCAACATTCAACTGATCGCGGCCCTCCACGGTCTCGCGATCACGGTGTTCATCAGCTACATGATGATGTCCGTGACTCCGTATCTTGCGGTGCCGATCGCCGTCATCGGTGTGAGCGTCTCGCTCGGCTTCATCATCGACGCCATGGTGCGCATCAGTAAGAAACAGAACGAGGTCATTGCCAAAAGCCAGACGCTGACGAAGACCGAGTCGCAGGGCGTCATCCTGAATGCCATCGCGGCGACCGTCGACTCGATGAAGAAATCGATCGACGCCATCACCACGCACATCGACATCGTGTCCCAGGCCTGGGCCACGCTCGACGTGAAGATGAAATCGGTTCTCGACGAAGTCAACGCCGCGCGCGAAGCGGACATCCGCCACATTCTGGAAAAGCAGATCGACATCGAGACCGCGCAGGCAGCGTGGGCGCAGCTCAAAGACTTCGCGCAGAAGCTCCAGGAGATCAAGCTGAAGGACTCGGGGATCATGTCGCCTCTCTATCAAGGAGTCGCGTGACCGCACGGTTCGACCGCTCCGCGCTCGCGCTCAATGTCGGCGAGGCCACCGGCGCCTACGGGCAGGTCCTCGCGCTGATGCGGAAGATCGGCGCGTACACGAGCGCTCTCGAATCGCTGAACCTCGATCCCGTGGCAGTGCACGGCGGGCGGCTCGATGCGTTTCAGAACCTGCCGGGGTTGCGGCAGGCGCTCCTCACGGCACGCGGGCATACGCCACCGTGGAACTTGATCAGCCAGCAACTGTTCATGCAGCTCATGGAGAGCGCGATGTACTTCAAGCCGTCGCTGAAAGCGGCTTCCGCCGAGATCGAGCAGATCGTCAACACCGCGCTGGAGGGCGGGCGCGCACTGACGAAGTCCGAAATGACTTCGATCATCGCGAAGGTCCAGGGATTGGAGACGATCCTGCAGCGCGACTGCGACAACATCGCGATGCTGCGCACGTCCACCGTCGATTTTGCGCGCGTGGTTGCCGGAGACTATGCGGCGCTCAGCACCGGTGCGCAACGCGTTGACGAAGCCATCCCCGCGATCGAGAAAGCGACCATGGACGCGGCGCTGAAGTACCTCGATCCGCTCAGCCAGGGCATCTACAAGATGATCGTCGAAGAGGGCGCCAAAATCCGCGCGAAGCTCGTCGAGACGGCGAAGGCAGTCCACGGGCTCGTCGACGCCAACGACGCCTCGCAGCGAGCGCTGCAAAGCGTCGGTACGGCATGGGCAACGGTCGATGGAAAGTTCAAAAGTGTCATCACGGCGCTCAGCGAAGGCGAACAAGCGACCGACGCATTCGTGGAGCTCCCCATCGCGCTCGAAGTCGCTGCCACCAGCTGGGAGCAACTCGAGAAGTACCTGATGGGGCAGCTGTCGGCCTCGTTCCTCGGCATGCCTGCCACCAGCTCGTTCAGCTGAGAGCTCCACGATCTTCGACCGCGCTCAGGGGTAGTTCGAGTTCGACCAGCCCGGCCAACGCGGCTGCCGAATGGGCCTATTCGTCATGCGGCTCGCGCCGCAGACTCCTGAGTTTCATGAACGCTTTCGCCACGATTCGCTCCGCGGCATACGGCGAGATGCCGAGCTCCGTGCCGATCTCCGGATACGTTTTCCGTTCCGCGAACCGCAGGCGAAGTGCGTCCCGGGCCAGCGCAGGCAGAGTCTGGAGCGCATCGCGTTGGAGCAGCAGCTCCAGTACTACTCGCGTGTCGTCCGCCTCGTCATCGCCGGCGGGAAGACCGCGCCTCTGCAGATACGTCTTCGCGCTGATGGAAGCCGCGGCGATCAGCCAGGCCCTGGCGTCGCGCGGCGAAGCGGCGGGCGAGACGCTGCGATCCCTCGGCACGTCTGAGCCTGCCGCTCATCGCGGCGTCGCAGCCGATAGACGGTCATGCCGCACGATCCGCTCAGCGAATTGCTCGACCTGGAGCGATGGCTCGGCGAGAGCAGGGCCGAGGCAGAACGGTTGTTGCCGAGGCGCCACGATCTGTCGGGGCCGTTGCTGAGTCAGGAGTTGAGCCGGGAACTGGAGCGGCGTCCGGAGTTGCGGCCCGGCATCCTCCAACTCCTCCTCGCCATGGCACAGCACGCCGCGGAACGATCCCCCATCGCGCTCACGAGCTGACGTCGGTCGCCGTCGAGCATGCGGAGCTCGACGGGCCGCCGTCCCGCTCTCTTGTCGCGCGCAACCTGCGGGACAGGCGTGGGCCGCGCACGCGAATGCGTTGCGCGGGATCGGCAGATACGCGGAGGCACGTGAAGCCATCGCTGTCGCACTCGATCTCTATCGACAGGGACTGGTGAGCGCCTGGCACATCCCGACGGCCGAAGTGGTCGAAGCGCAGATCCTGCACGAGCAGGGCGAGCGCGCCGACGCGCTGCAGCGGATTCGGCGCGCGGCCGAGGACATCCTGCTGCACGGCGATCGTGAGCGCTACGTGCAGGCGCGAATGAGTGAGTCCTCGATGCATTGAGATGCCGGCAATTATGAAGCCGCGGCGGAAGTGTGGCGAGCGACGGCAGAGCAGCCTCGCAGCGAGGCGACGTCTTTCAGTTGCGGCATGGCAGCGCCGAAACGGCCGCGCGTCATTTCTCCGCTGCGTATGCGGCATTCGACGCCGCGGGTTTGACGCGCGAGACCGTCCGCGCTCGCTGGAGCCTGGCCGAGACCGCGGCCGCGCGCGGCCGGTTCGACGAAGCGATTCCCGAGTCCTACAAAGTGCAGGCGCTCCTGCTCGCGGACGATCGCGTCGTCGATGCTGCAATCGTCTCCGCCGAGATTCTGGACTTGCTCCTCGTCTGTGGCCGCATCGACGAGGTGCTACCGCTGGCCGAACGCCTCGTCCTGCAGTTCGCCGAGGCCGGGCTGCGATTGACCGCGATGCAGGCATGGACGTTCGTTCGTGAGTGCGCACGCATTGGAGCGCTGACGCGAGAAGAGATCGCCGGCGTTCGTCACTACTTCGAAGATCTGCCGCTGCGTCCCAACGCGCCGTTTCTTCCGCCGGAGGCGGAACAATGACGATTGCCGCACGCGAACGATCGCGGCGTGTCGTTACTCTGCGGAGTATCAGCGCTCGCGCGCTGCGCTCGGGGATGCGCCACAGACCGAACGCGTCGCCGCCGCGCTCGAGTCATTGGTCGCTGCTCGTCCCCATGCTGTACTCGCCCTTGCGGGCACGATCGTGCGCGTTCTCCGCGCGCGGCGTTACAGCGACTTGCCCGCGCTACGGCTCTACTACTCGGTCGACGATGAGGTGATCCGATTCTTGTGGATCGAGCATTACGACGAGATGGAGGCGTAGTACGCCCTTCGCGGCACAGCGTTTGCGAATTGATGCGCACAGGAACATGGACGTGGTGGAACACAACAGTGCGCTAGCCAGCCGACAACGACTTCGCCTGTCCGGCGGCACCGAGCTGTCGTTCATCACGGCGGGCGACGTGTCCAGGCCTCCTGTGCTGCTGCTGCACGGCACTCCGAACTCAGCGCAGATGTTCCGGGAGGTTGTGCCCGCGCTGGCGCAGGTCGCTTATGTCATCGCGCCCGATCTGCCCGGCTCCGGCGAGTCCGACGTACTGCCGGCGGTCTCGTTTCCAGCCATCGGTCAGGCGATCTCCGAACTGCTGGACCGGCTCGCGATCGGACCGCGGTTCATTTACCTGCATGACTGGGGAACGCCGGTGGGCCTGCAGATCGCGATGCAGGCGCCAGAGCAGGTCCTGGGCCTGATCGTCCAGAACGCCAACGCGCATCGAACGGGGTGGGGACCGGGATGGGCCGCGACGCAGGCCTACTGGACGCAGCCGAACGCGGAAAACGAGGCGGCGGCCACGGCGCATCTGACCCTCGAGGGCACACGCGATACGTACATCTCAGGCGTCCCACCGGACGTGGCCGAACGCATCCCCGCTGAACGCTGGGAAGAGGATTGGCGGGTGATGAACCTGCCGGGCCGGCTGGACACACAGCGAGCCCTGATCGCGGACTATGCACACTACGCCGCTCGCTTCGACGCCATCGCCAACTATTTGGAGCTCTGGCAGCCTCGCGCCTTGATGGTCTGGGGAAGGCACGATATCTATTTCGATCTCGCCGAGGTGCTGTCCTGGATGCGCGCGCTGCCGAGGATGGAAGTCCATGTCCTCGACGCCGGCCACCTGCTGCTCGAGACGCATGCCACCGAAGCCGTGGCGCTGATGCTCGACTTCATCAGCGTGCGGACCTGACGATCGGAGTACAGCTCGCGCGCCGAGCGGTTACTGGCTCGCGGCGATCTCCACCGCAGCTCTCAGAACCGCATCGGCCCCCTGCAGAAACACGTCGGCGGGAATGGGGAAGTCGGGGACGACACCGCGCAGCGACTTGTCGCCACTGGGCCGGACGAAGTATCCCTTCGGATACGTCACCACCAGGCCGGAATGCGGCAGGGTGAACTGAGCTGACGAGGCGTAGCTGGTTGGCAGGTCGGCCGTCTCCTCGCCGATGACCTTCGCAAAGCCGTAGTCCTGAACCATTCCGGCGACGCTGGCGGCGTTCGAATAGCTGTGTCGGTTGAGAAGAAGAAAGACCCGCCCTTCGAAACGATCCTGCCGCGGGGACACGCGCGGAAGCTCGAAAGGAACGATGTCGCCATCCTTCCTGTCCTTCAACGCCTGATGCATCTGCGTGACGATTCCATCATCGTCGGATTCCGCCACCTGCTTCGCGAATTGCCGGCGAATCTCGGGGCTTGCCTTGATGGAGTAATCATCGCTGAAGCGGAACGGGCGGCTGGCGAACCACGCCACCATCAGGTCGCTGAACGAGTTGTCGCCGCCGGGATTGTCGCGCAGGTCGATGATCAGGATCGGTGACCGGGCTGCCTGGATCTTCTGGAACGCGTCATCGATGAACGTTCGAAACGGGCCTGGATCCATGGAGTCGCCGCCCTCGACATTGTAGAAAGGACCGGGCCTCAGGTAGGCGATTCGCTCGTCGAGGAACCGGACCTCGCGTCTGCTCAGCGCTTCGGTCCATTTGCTTTTCAGCGGCTCGACCTGTCCGATCGGAAGACCGTGGATCGTCTCGACGAAACGATCCTCGCCGGTCGTGCGCGCCGCGACTCGCAGCTCACCGATGTCTCCACGCGCGACCCAGAGCCAGCGCGGAAAGAATCGCTCCAGTTGCGCGTGCACCATGTAGGGCCGCTCGCCGGACACATAGCGCGACACGTGATCGACGACCTCTCGAATCGGTCGTTCGTCGAACGCAAGCAGCTCGACCCCGGGCTTGATCCGCGAATTCTCGAGGTAGCTGTGCGTGACGAACACGCGATCCCCGTCGATCCGAATGTCGAACGGGAGAATCGTGCCGCCCTCTTTCAAAGCACGAACGTAGTCGCCGACCGGAAATTCGATGCGCGCGTGGCCGATCTGTCCAAGGGCGACGAAGGGCTGAAGCTCGCGAACCAGCTCGATCCGGCTCACCGGACGCGCGAGCTGCGACGAAACCTGCTGGAAGCTGGCGTCGTATTGCGCCTTCGGCCGGTGGACATAGAGGTTGTAATGGGCCGACTGCAACGAGCGATAGAGAAACTCCAGATCCGCCCGCGCCTCCTCGGCGCTGAGGCGGGGATCGCCCGCGACAGCAGACGGCGGAGCGGGAACGGCTGTCGTGCAACCGAGTGCGAGAGTCAGAACGTACGGAACGATGAAGCGGGCAATTTTCAAACGGAGATTCCCTTGTTTTCCCGATGGCCGGCCAAAGCCGAAGGGGACGGATTCTACGGGAAAGGTGCCTCACCACTTCGACTACTTCGAGGATCTGCTGCTGCGGCCCAGCGTTCGCGCCACTATTCAGCCGCAGCAGGTGGAAGCTGCCGCCGCGCTTCGGCCTGCTGCGCTGCGCGGTCGAGGTCCGTGAGCGATTCGCCCATGATGTCCTCCGGTGTCAGTGCCGGTCCGGTCAGCTGCGGGTGAACACCGATCTGGATCACATTGCCCGAGATCGGAGTCATCGACGTCAACGGAAGACCCGCACGAATCAACAGGAGCGCGATCAGGCGGACGTCGTCCGGCTCGATGTTCTTTCCGTAGAAGATGATGTTCGTCTTCATCGGCCCGGTGCGCATGCTGTCGCGCGCCCGGATGGTGTAGCGGTCTCCCATGATGTCCTTCATCGCCTTGATGACATTCTCTCGATTCGCGCTCATCTCCTCTGTGGCGAAGTAATCGACACGGATGGGGGCCGAGCGCGGTCTGACGCGCGCAAGGAGAACGTCGACCAGCCCATCTGCTGTCTGAACCTGAACCACGGCGGCGGTGTTGATGCGCTGCGCGTCCACCTGGGACCATCCAAACTGATCGACCAGAAACTCGGTGGCTGTGCTCTTTTGCGCCGGCCCGACACTCCCGGCATTCGAGACCCCGGCGGCGGCAAACGCCGTCAGGGCGTTGCGGCCCTTGATCTCCTTCTCCAAATCGGCGCTCAACTTCTGATTGGCTTCGAGAAGTCTTTTGTTCTCGAACCACATCCGCGTGGCAAAGATCGAAAACCCGATGAACATCAGGAGGACTGCTCCGAACGTGGCCAATCCGATGACGATGTTCGTGGCCTCGCGGCGGCTCGCTTTGTAGAAGTCTGCTTCGACGCCCGGCTCGGTGGGCGGCTTCTCCGTTCTCAGTTTTCGCGCTGGAAAGAGCAGGTGCGATGGACGCTGGTGCGTATCCCACAACATCGCGGCAAGCTCGAACTCCGAGAGCGTTTCCTGCAACCACCCGCGATTGTCATCGATGATCGGTTCGACGAGACGGTCGTGCGCGAGCTCGAGCCATCCCTGCCGTCCGGGACGAGGATCGCTGCGGAGCAGGTACGCATCCTCGAGCTCCTTCAGGACCTCTTTCACGTTCGCGACGTCGGGCGAATGTGCAGCGGGCCGGCGGAAACGACCCACGATGAGCTCAGAGCCGACCCATGCCCGGAGCCTGCGCTCGTCGGCGCCGTAGTTTTTCGCGATTCGGCCCACGTGCTCCCGATAGTAGGCACGGAGCGCAGCGCTCACACTCACCGACGCGGTTCCTTCGGCCACCGTGATCTCGCCCTGATCGTTTCGGCCAACCTCCCACAAACGCCGGCCGACCACCTGGAGGTGCAGCGGTTCAACGTACCCACCCCTCTGCAGATCATTCACGAGCCGATCGATCGACCCTTCGGTGAAACGTGCCGTCTGCTCCACGACCGTTTGCGATTGCGCAAGCGTGAGCAGGTCGAGACGGAACCGCGTGCGCAACTGGGTCGGGATGTCGATGAAGAGCGCTTCCATGCGAGGCACGAACTCTTCACGCATCGCGAACACGGCCCAGCGCATCGGCGAAGAGAGCACCTGCCCGACGTCGCGCAGAAACTCGACTCGAGCTTCTTCCGTGAAGTCGTACGTCAACAACTCTTCGAATTGATCGAACACGAGGAGAAGCGGTGTATCCGCGCCGCAGCGCTCGGTGACGCGATCGATGAAATCGACGAACGTGTCGCTCAACTCCGCATCCCCGCGATAGTCTTCGGGAAGCCGGTCAAAAACGTTTTGCAGCAGCGGATTGCGTGTCTCTCTCGTCGTGTCGCCCGCCACTCGCATCATCGGCAGCACGACGAAGGGCTGGCGGCGGTCCTCGAGCGATGGGCCAACCTTTGCGCCGAGAAGCGACGTTTTGCCAGCACCGGACGGAGAGTGCAGCAGGACGATGCGATTGGCGATCAGGCGCTCGGTCAGCTCCGCCGCTTCGACGTCGCGTCCGTAGAGCGGACGTCCGCGTGTGATCGGATGGGGCCCGACAAACGGGTTCTCTTCGGCGATGACTTCCGTCATTGGGCGAGCTCCTTCAGCAGCGCCCGCAGGAACTCTCGCACCCGGCCCCAGTAGATGTCGATCTGCGGTTTTTCGAAGTACTTGATGAGATGACGGCGCGCCGCTTTCGGGTCGCGCACCTGGCCGTCCGCGAGGTCGATCTGCACCGCCACGTGGCTGAAGCTCGACCCCGCCGCGCTTCCTTCCGACGACATGAACGTCCGGAAAAATGCGCGGAAGCTCCAGTCGTCGATTCCGAATCCGAGGAACATCAGCGATGACGCGGTGACAGCGGCCTGCACGGGCGCGGGAACGTGCTGCTGTTGTTGGACCACGCCTTTCATGAACGCAAAGAACTCGTCTTCGGTCGTGACGAGAGAGCCTGGATCGAGTTCGCGCCCGAAGACGTAATAGACGATGGGTTGCCGGTTGGTCAGCACGCCGTCCGGCGGGCGGATGTACTTCGAATGTTCCAGGCGATGCAGGTCGTCCCGCCAGACGCAGACGACTTCCTGCGGCTCTTTGCCATTCTCACGAAGGGCCTCGACGAGCAGCGGTGAAGGGTCGGCCGTGATGTAGCACTTGATCGGAAGCCTGGCCAGATGCGTGTACGGGTCGCGGTCGTTGTCCTTCAGGATTTTGCGCACGACGGAGCGCATGTCGCGGAAGAGCTTCAGGAGTGCGGGGGCGTCGAGTGTGCGCAACTCGCTCTGGCGCAATTCTTCCGGCAACTCCTCGGCGTAATGATTGCGGATGGAGGTGATGCGCGCCTCGGTCAATGCCCGCTGCCAGAAACGGCGGTTCTGCGCGTACTCGAGATACTGCGTGACGCTGGCGAGGTCCTCACTCAGATAAGAAGCCAGCGGGAAGCCTGTACGTTTTGCGACCGATGCCGCCAGGTCGCGCTGCGACCCTGTGATCATCTCGCCGAGATCGGGACCGACCACTGCCGTGCAGTCGCCGTCGCGGATGCTCGTCACGATCGAGCCCCATCGCACGCTTCCGCCTTCGAGTCCCGGCCGATACCACACGGTCGTGTTCACCAGTCGCGTGAACAGCACCGGCACATACCAGTCGGGGCGATCGAGCGCGCGAACCGCGCTGCGGGCTTCGCTCATCGCGGTATCGATCGTCCAGTGTTCGGAGAGCCCCTTGAAAAACACCGGGAAGAACTTCTCGATCGTGTCGAGCGTGATCTCTCCCATCATCGCTACGACGGCCGGAATGCCTCCTTCGGCCATCCGCGGACCGAGGGCGGCGAGAGGAAACCGTTCGTCGAGTCGTGCGGCGCGTCCGTCTCCGCCGGACTCGCACGATCCCAACACGATCAGCCGCGGTTTTTCGGTGAGGTCGTCGAGGGACGAGATGAGCATCCGTCCGTTCACGTGTGCGGTGGTGCGGTTCTCATCCTCTTCGAGGAAGAGATGCGGCTCGCTCTCGATCAGTTTTCCATGGCAGAGGAGATAGAGGACATCCGGCATGTCGCGGCGGAGATGGACGATGAGGTTTCGCACCGAGCACGCGCCGGCGAGCGGAATCACTTCAAACGAGCCGGAAACGAGATCGCGCATGCGTGCGATCTCCTTCACCACGTCCAAACTGGCCAGGCCGTACGCTTCGAGATCGACAGGTGACGCCACGGCGACGAGCATCGAGAGACGCGGTGCGGCGGGACGCGATTGCTGCGTCTTCGTGCTGGAGAGAAAGCGTGAGAATGCGACGGCGTCGCGCGACGTCAACGAACTGCCGTCCACTCCGGTCATCAACTCCCAACGCACGGCGTGCAGCTCGTGCGCGGAGGGATGCACGGCCAGACGGAGCCGCAGCGGCGTCGCGGCGTTTGCATCGCCGAGCGACCGCTCCAGAAACGAACGCGCGGCTCCGCTCCACATCATTTCGCCGAGAGCCTGGCCGTAGCGTTCGGGATCATCCTTCAGCGCGCGCAGGCGCTCGAGATCGATCTTCAACGCGATGTCGCCCTCGAGGATCATCTGCCCGTCGGGACTGATGCTGCGCGCTTCGGCGAAATACGCGCTTTCGTCGCGCTCGATCATGATCTCGAGCTGTGGAGAGTCGGCCATGGTCACACTTTCTGCTGCAGCATCGCGGCGGGATCGCCGAGGACGGTATAGAACTGCGCGTCGTTCTTCTGGATCCACGCCGCGACAAGATCGCGCCGGTCGACGTTGCGTCCTGCGCGCGCCTCGAAACGCAGCTTCTCGTAGTCGACGCCGAGGATCGGCCAGCGCATGTTGAACCCTTCCATCGCCGCTCCGACGGGATATCCCGCCGCGATCTGCTCGAGAGTCTGTTCGAACGCTCCACGATGCGGCTCATTGCGCCAGAGAAACGAATAGCCGTATGCGCGCTCGACGTGCGCGATCACCGCCAGCGCTCCCCGTTCGAGCATCCGCTTCGGAAGACGCGCAACGAACGGCGACGGCGCGATGCGCGGAGGCGCGGCATTGTCGAATGCGAACGCGTCATGCTCGGGTGTACCACCACCGAAACACGCAAACAGGAACGCGATCATGCCGGTGAGGTCGCATTCCGCGTCGATATCCGACGCTGCCAGGTAGTGTGCCGGCAGAACGGGAGTCCCCGGCCCGCCCCAGTCCTGACAGACCAACGCGCCCTGCTGTGCGGTCTGCCGAGGATCACCGCTGGTCATCGCCAGACCGTGCGACGCGGAGAACAGAAGCGAGGGGCGCTCGCGCAATCCTTCCTGGAACGCTGACTTCGTAGCTTCTTCGCCGAGACAGCTGCGAATCCTGAGGCGGGGAGCAAGATGCTCGGAGAGATGCTGCACGAGAAACTCGGCGCTGATGCTGGTCGGACCATCGCCCGGATTGCTGGGTCCGAAAAAGAATGCGGACCGCTCCGGGAGAGCTTCTGACTCGGCGCGAATGACGCTCGCTGCGTATGCGGCGTACTCAGTGGGCGAATCGAAGTCGATGCGACCGACCGCGTGCTCGAGATCGACTTCCTGCTGAAAATCGAACGGGATGCGTGACGGGCTTCCGATCAGCAGCAGGTAATACGGCAGGCGTTTCGGCTCGACCGGTTGCGCCGGCGCCGTGCCGTGACGCTCATAAAAATCCCCTTTCGATTCGCCCTTGTGCCATGCGATCGTCCGGCAGAGCGGGCCTGCTTTCTTTGCACGCCACTCGACCAGCGGCTTCAGCGCCTCGAGGACCTGCGGATCCTCGTCTTCGGCATGCACGAGCGCCCAGCCGGTGCGGGACAGATCGCGCGGATCGACGTCCCACTTCAGCGCCGCCGTCTCGTCCGTCGCTCGTCGCGCGATGCCGTTCATCGTCGCGGATGAACGCGATCCGTCTCCTTCGATCAGACGTCTTGCAAGCTCCTCGACCTCGACGGGCGTGACGAGATATTCGCCCGCGTTGTCGACTCCATTGAACGTCAACACGTTGCGTCTCCTGACCGAACTAGGGAAGTCTGGCAGTATAGCGCTCGCGCGCCGACCGTCTTCGACTCCTCAAACCGGCACGTCCACCCATTTCCCCTCCGGAGCCGGGCGCTTCACCCCGCCTCGTTCCGTCTCTGCTATCGAGTGACAGCACGATAGCCCGAAGAAACACATTTATGTCAATAAAGTAATGATCCGTGTCCATCCTGACACCTTGACGAGGTGCACCCGTCTTGTACGGTTACAACATGTCCCGGAAATTCGACCGCCGAGAGCAGATCGAGAAATCCGCCCTCCGGACCCTTCAGGCCTCGATGCGCCGGAAGCCCTTCTGGTTGCCTTACTTCCTCTCTGGCGCCCCGTCCAGGCGCTCTCCATCAAGATCGTTTCAAGTGATTTTCTGATTCTTATGTCAAACGGAGGAAGACGACCCGGCGCAGGCCGACCAAAAGGTTCCAAGGCGAAGCACACCACCAGCGTGAGCGTTCCGCTGACCAGCCTCACCACATCGCTGCCCATCACGTTCCGCCAGTCCGCGACCGATGCGGACAATCATGGCGTGGCCGACATCGCCGCGGTTTACGTGCAGGAGCAGATCGCGCTCACCCGCAGTTCCACGTGCTCGCGGGCGTGCGCTACGACAACTTCAGTGTCGACTTCCGCAACAACCGCACAGGCGCGAACTTCGACAGCGAGGATCATCTCGTCTCGCCCCGCCTCGGCCTGGTCTACAAGCCGATCCCGGTGCACGGCTGGCCAACTTCCAAAACACTCCGCCTCGCTCTGGAACAAACTCGATCTCTCCTCGGCATGGGGCGTCGGACTCGGCATCATTCATCGCGGCGAGATCTTCACCTCGACCGACAACACGGTGACGCGCCCCGGGTTCACGCGCGTCGATGCCGCGATCTTCTACACGTTCAATCAACGTCTGCGCGCGCAGCTCAATGTCGAGAATCTCCTCGACACCGGCTACTACCTGTTCGCAAACAGCAACACGAACATCACTCCCGGTTCGCCGCGCGGTGCGCGGATCAGCCTCACCACCCGCTTCTGATCTCGTGTAAGGAGCGTGCCACCGCGGCACGCTCCTCATCTTTCCCGCAGTTCCGCGCCGAATCGTCCATAGCGGAGTGCCAGCATCGGCAGCACGACGAGATTCAGCAGTGTCGAAGTCGCGAGGCCGCCGAGGATGACGATTGCCATCGGCCCTTCGATCTCGCGGCCCGGAGAATCAGCGGCGAGTGCGAGCGGCAGTAATCCGAACGCGGTCACGATCGAGGTCATCAGGATCGGCACCAGCCGTTCTGATGCGCCGCGGACGGCCGTGTGCAGCGTCCACGACTCGCCTTCACGCGCGACGAGATGCTCGTAGTGCGAGAGCATCATGATCGCGTTGCGCAGCGTGATGCCGAAGAGTGTGACGAAGCCGACTGTCGCGCCGATCGAGAGCGGCAGCCCGGTCACGGCAAGCGCGGCGACGCCGCCGACGAGCGCAAACGGAAGATTCGTCGCCACGAGCGCGAGATTCCGGCCGCTGCCGAGGACGATCCAGAGCAACAGCGCGATGCCTGCTGCAGCGACGCCGGAATGCAGCAGCAGATCGCGCCGTGCCTTCGCCTCTTCCTGTGCGGAACCGGCGAACTGCACGAACGTGCCGGGCGGCAACTGCAGCTTCGCGATCTCCGATCGCGCGCGGGACACGAAATCGGCGGCGCTCACACCGGAGAGCGTGCAGGTGATGGTCTGCACGCGTTTCGCTCCTTCGTGAAGGATCTCCGAGCGGCCGGTCGTCGCGGTGATGTCCGCGACGTCAGCAAGGAGCACGAATGATCCGTGTGGCGTGCGCAGCGGCAACCGTGCGACATCAGCGGGACTGCGGCGCGACGACTCTTCAATCGCGACGCGGACTTCCGTCACGCGCGATCCCTCGAATGTCTCTCCCGCGATCACTCCTTCATACGCGCCACTGATCGCATCCGCGGCCGTCTTCTCCTCGATGCCCCATCGCTGCAGCGCCTCCGCACGCGGGCGAATGGCGAGCATCGGCGCACCGGCAGGGGACTCGATCTGCACGCTCGCCGCGCCCGGCAGCTTCGCCAGCAACGCCGCGATCTCTTCGCTCTTCGCGTCGATCACCGCCAGGTCGTTGCCGAAGACATTGGCCACGACCGGTGCGGTGTACCCGCTGATGGTCTCGTTGATGCGCTCCGTGAGAAATGTCTCCACGGAGAACGTGGCCCCCGGAATCACGTCGAGCGTCTCCGCGATCTTCTCGCCGGCAGTTCGTGCGGTGGCGCCGGAAACAGGGTGGAGGTCGATCTCCAACTCGCTCGACTGCGGTCCGAAGACGTCATCGGATTCCGCGCGGCCAACGCGTTGAGCGACGCTGCGCACGAACGGCAGCGCGAGCAGACGTTTGGTGGCGATGTTGCCGACGCGCGACGATTCCGCAATGGAACTGCCGGTCACCAGCTCCATATGCGCGAGGTAGTGTCCTTCACGCAGCTCTGGCAGGAATTGCGAAGGAAGGAAAAACACCAGTGCGATTCCGCCGATCGTCAGTAGCGCGGCCGTCAGCACCACCGCGCCGCGGCGACGCTCCACCCATAGCAGCACCCGTTCGTATCGCGCGCGTGTCCGCATCACCCAGCGCGGCGGCTCTCCCGCTTCGTGATTGCGCGCGAGCAGCAGCGCCAGCGCCGGCGTCACCGTCAGCGCAACGACGAGCGAAGCCAGGATTGCGAAGATGTACGCGAGCGCCATCGGCGCGAACAGCTTTCCCGACAGGCCGCTCATCGTCAGGATCGGAAGAAACACCGCGATCACGGCCAGCGTCGCGTAGACGACCGCGCTGCGCACTTCGATCGAAGCCTGCAGGATCACCTCGAGCCGCTCCCGCGCGGACATCCCCGGTCCCCGTTCGCGCAGCCGCCGGAGGATGTTCTCGATGTCGATCACGGCATCATCGACGACCTCGCCGATGGCGATGGCCAGTCCGCCGAGGGTCATCGTGTTGAGCGTGAATCCGAGCTTCTGCAGGATGGCCACGGCAGCGAGCAGCGACAGCGGAATGGCCGCGCACGAGATGGCCGCTGCGCGCGCATGGCCGAGGAAGAGAAAGAGCACGATCATCACCAGCACGCCGCCGATGAGCAGCGAGTGCTCGATGTTCGCGGTCGACGTGGTGATGAAGTTCGCGGCGCGGAACAGATGTGCGTCGAGCGTCACCTGCTCGCGGGTGAGCAGCGGCTGCAGCTCGACGAGTGCGGCATCGACGGCGTCGGTGGTCTCGACCGTGTTTGCGCCGTATTGCGTCCAGAGGTTCATCACCACGGCCGGCTTGCCCATCACCGATGCGGCGCTGATCGGCGGGGCCGCGTCATCGCGCACGCGCGCGACGTCTCCGATGCGGATGCTGGCGATTGCGTCGTGGCGGACCAGCGTCGCCGCGAGTGAGGGCGCGGTGAGTCGAGGCTGCATGGTCTGGAGCACGATGCGTTGATTGGGCGTGTCGAGAAATCCGGCTCCTGCAACGCCGGTCGCGCGCTGTGCGGCGGAGACGACCTCGTCGAAGCCGACCGACAATCGCACCAGCGCGGCCGGATCCACTTCCACGCGAAGCTCGCGCACGGCGCCGCCATAGACGCCGACTTTTGCGAGACCAGGCACCGCGAGCAGGCGCGGCTTGATGGTCCAGTCGACGAGCGTGCGCAGCTCCGTCGGCGACAAGCGATCGGAGGTGATTCCGATCGTCATCAGATCGCCGGTCGATGACGTCAGCGGCGTCATCGCCGGCGCCGACACACCGGCCGGCAACGCATTGCCGACGCCCGCCATGCGCTCCGCCACGATCTGCCGCACGTGATAGACGTCGCCCTGTCCTTCGAAGACCAGCGTCACGAGCGACAATCCCTGCACCGAGGACGATCGCAGCGACACCAATCCCTCGGCGCCATTGATCGCGTTCTCGATGCGCTGCGTTACCAGCAACTCGACCTGTTCCGGCGAGAACCCGGGCGCCTCCGTCTGGATCTCGATCTGTTTCGCAGCAAACTCGGGAAAGACGTCGTTTCGTGCGGTGAGAACCGAGTAGATGCCATAGCCCGCAACCAGCATGGCCAGAGCGATGACCACGCCGCGAAACTCCAGCGAACGGCGAACGATCGTGGTGAAGAGACTGCGGTCGTCGCGCGCCATCGCCGTCACTCCGCCGCCGGCTTGTGCCGCGCGGAGAGCAGTTGCTGGGCTCCCTGCACAACCACCCGTGTTCCCACCGCGAGATTGCGCTCGATGAATCCTTCCTCCGCGCGAATCGCCGCGGAGATCGGCCGCGGCGTGAATTCGCGGGCGCGCTCCTCGACAAAGACAGTGGCTACACCGCTGTCCCACACGACTGCGCGCGCGGGCACGAGCACACCGGCAGCAGCAGCGGTGCTTCGTCCCTGCACTTCGATCGAGAGCCCGATCGGAAACTCCGCCGCGGGGCTCACGAGATAGTCGAACGCGGGATGCCGGAGCCGCGCGTCGGCGCGCGGCGACGCACCGAGAAATCGGGCGGCGCGCTCACCGCCGCCACCGGAGCGAACGACGATAGTCGCCGGCGGTGTCGCTCCTTCCCCGATGAACGCCACCTCGAGCAATGCGGCTTCTCCGTTCTGAAGGGAGCGCGCCCATGCCACTTGCCCGATCGCACCGCTGGCCAATGTCGCTCCCCATCGTTGCCGCGCCGCAATCCGGATCGCGGCGAGGCTCGCCTCGGACGCCTGCATCGCAGCAACATTCGCAGTGGCCGTTGCTGCGGCTTCCTGAACGGCTCGATCGGAGACGTTCTTGTCATCGGCGTTGAGCAGTCGTTGCCGTTCCAGCGCAACGCGCGAAACGTCGACCTGCGCGGCGAGCTGTCGGCGTTGCGCATCGGCAGCGGCGTATTGCGCGGCCGCAGAAAAAAGCTCGCTCGAATCGACCACCGTCGCGTATCCGATCACCGACGTACTCGCATGGGACGCCGGTTCGAGCGCAGCGACCACGATGCCGTTCTCCTGCGCAGTATCGGTCGTAGCGGCCGTGGCATCCGCCGGCTCGGGCGCTCTCCCGCCACCGTGACAAGCCAGCAGCACAGCGACCATGAGTGGCAGGCAGCAACGAAAATTCATCGATTTCCTCCCAGCGGCTGTTCGACCGCCGCCTCGAGCTCGACGAGCGCAGCATGGATGTCGAAGCGCGCGTCAACGCGATCGGCTTCCGCGGCGGCGCTCTCCACTTCCTGAAGGCGCAGCACGAGCCGATCGATCTCGCCCGCGGAAAACTGCTTGCGCCCGGATGCAAGCAGCGATTCGCGCGCTTCTGCCACCCGCGTCGCCGCGGCAAGCCGCTCGCGCGCGTTGCGTTCCTGCGTCCGCGCAGTGTCGACAGCGGAGAGAATGCGCGCCTGCAGCGCGACCAGTTCCATCGCCGCACGCTCGCGCTCCGCGTCGGCACGCGCGATCGGTCCCTCGTGCCGATTGAAGATCGGCAGTTCCGCCGCGGCGCCGATCGTCCATTTGAATGCACTCTGATCCCAGCCGAGGCCGGGGAAGAGATTCAGATCGGGATATTGCCTCTGTACTTCGAGGCGGTAGGCCGCATCCGCAGCGTCGTAACGCGCGAGCGCCGCGAGTACGTCGGGGCGCGCGGTCAACGCAAGCTCATACAACGTTGCATCACTCGCGCTCGATCTCGTTACGTCTCGTTGCTGCAGATCGATGTCGCGAGGCAAAGCCGTCCGTGGAATGCCGATGGCACCGGCGAGGGTGTCGCGCGCGGTCTCGATCCGTGCCGCATCGGCAAGTGCCATCGCCGCCGCGCTTCGCTCCTCCGCACGCGCTCGCGCCACTTCAGGAGTCGCCTCGTCGCCTGCTTCGAGTCTGCGTGTATGGATCGCCACGATTTCCTCGCGCAACACGCGCTCGCGGATGCGTGCGGCATGCAGCGCCTCCGCGCGAGCGAGATCCACGGCCGCGCGCGCGACACCATTGCGCACCGCCCAGATGGCCTGATCGACGTTTGCCGCGGCTTCGTTCGAAAGCGCGGTGGCCTCGCGTACGCGCGCGCCGCGCTTGCCGGCCGTCTCGATGGGGAGGGTGAGCGTCAGCGATGTCACCCATGGAGAAACCGGGCCACTGCCGCTCTTACGCTCGACGCCGACGCTGACCGACGGGTTGGGACGCTCCGCCGCGATGCGAATGGCCGCGCGGGCGGCGGTGAGATTCGCGCGTGCGACGTCCAGATCGGGATGCAGCACCAGCGCGGCGATGCCGAGCTGCGATGCGGTCCAGCGCTGTGGCGGCCAGTTGCCTGCGGCCGACGGTTCCTGCGCGGCAATGGCGCCTCGCATAATCTCACTGTCGAGCGATCGTGTGAGCAATCCCTTCGCATTGCTCTCGATCGACGCGGGCCGCGGTTGATACGCAATGCAGCCAGCGAACAGCATGAGAAGCGAAGTGACGACGAGTTTTGGCATCGAGAGCTCGTCGCGCCGGACGAGCGAACCGCATGATGCGGAAGCGAAGCTGAACCGAGCCTAAATCGCGGCCATCTACGCCGTCGCGCATTTTCGCAGCGCGCTTCGGCGAGGCGCCGGAACGCTGTACCGTATGGCGAAGGGTTTGTGATCGATGCGCCTCCTCATCGCGGAAGACAATCTTCAACTCGCCCGCACCATGCAGCGGGGATTGTCGGAGAACGCATTTGCGGTGGACATCGCCCGCGACGGTGCGGACGCTCTCTACCGCCTCTCCATCACGTCCTACGATCTCGTCATCCTCGACCTCGGGCTGCCGGAGGTGCATGGCATGGAGGTCTGCCGTCAGTTGCGCGAGAGCGGCTCGCCCGTGCTCATCCTGATGCTGACCGCGCGCGACGCGACCACGGATCGCATCGCCGGATTGAACGCGGGTGCGGATGACTATCTCACCAAGCCTTTCGCGTTCGGCGAGCTGCTGGCGCGCGTACGCGCGTTGTTGCGGCGCGGGACCGTGACTGCGGCAGCGACGCTCACAGTGGCCGATCTGCTCGTCGACACCGTGCGGCAACGCGCCACACGCGCGGGGCGCGATCTGGAGCTGACGACGAAAGAGTTCGCGCTGCTCGAGTACTTCGCACGCAATCCCGGCCGCGTCCTTGGACGCGCCGGACTGTTCGAGCACGTGTGGAACGAGACGCTGGATCCCACCTCGAACGTGATCGAGGTTTACGTCCAGCGCCTGCGCAGAAAGCTCGGCGCGCCGCCGCTGCTCCGCACACGACGCGGTGCGGGCTATGTGCTGCTTCCCGGCGATGGGGCGGATGAACATGGCGATGCATGACCGCTTTCGCTCCGTGCAGGTGCGCCTCACGACGTGGTACGTCCTCGCCACCGCGATATTCGTGATTGTGTTCTCCGCGACGATGCTGCTGTTCCTGCAGCGCAGGTTCGAACAGCGCATCGACGCTTCGCAGATGGAAACCTGCCAGTCGTTCGTGCAGGCGCTCATCCAGGAAGGCATCGAGATGCCGTCGCGCACGCATTCCCTCGAGCAGGTCGTGAGCGACGAGACACAGGAATTCGTCTTCCGCGACGGCCAGGTCGCGGTCTTCCTGACCGACGGAACGTTGGTCGCGGAAGCACACGGCCTCCGGATCAACCCACGCAACGCCATCCCTACTCGGCAACTGAGCGGCATCGCCATCGCGTCGGCACGGGAGACCCGGTTCATGACGATCGAACTGGGAGAGGAATCGTATCGGCTCCTGACCACGCCCTTCTCCGCGCGCGACACGGACCTGATCGCGCTGACCACGCGTCACCGGGGAGAAGAAGCGGAGTTGCTGCGGAGCGTCGCCGCGATGTTGTGGATCGGTGCGCCGCTCTGGATTGCAATGAGCGGCCTGGCCGGATGGTCGCTCGTGCGCAAGAGTCTCGCCCCGGTTGCGGTCATGAGCGCGGAAGCCGCGGTCATCGGCTCCGCCGATGTGACCAAGCGCCTGCGCGTTGCGAATCCGGGAAACGAGCTCGGATTCCTGGCTACGACGTTCAACGCACTGCTCGATCGCCTGGCCACGACGATCGAGCAGCAGCGCCGCTTCATGGCCGATGCCTCACATGAATTGCGGACGCCGATCTCGATCGTGCGCGGCGAAGCAGAAGTCGCGCTCACGCGCCCGCGTTCCGTGGAGGAACTGCGCGATGCGCTGAGCATCATCCAGCAGCAGAGCGTGCAACTCACATCCGTGGTTGATGACCTCTTCCTGCTCGCGCGTGCCGATGCCGGGCAGCGCATGCTGGCGCCGAGCCGCTTCTATCTGAATGAGCTGCTCGCCGATGCCGTGGCGGCCGTGCGTACGTCAGCGGCCGGGAAAGAGATCACGCTCGACATCGACGCATCCGAGGACATCGAGATCTTCGCGGATGAGCGGCTGCTCGGACGGCTGTTCGTCAGTCTTCTCGACAACGCCGTGAAGTACACGCCGCGCGGAGGTCACGTCGCCATCTCTCTTTCATGCGATCCGACGCGCTGTCAGGTCGCGGTGCGCGACAGCGGCCGCCCGATCGCGCAGGAAGAGCGCGAACGGATTTTCGAGCGCTTCCATCGCGGAGAGAGCCGGGATACCGAAGGCGCAGGACTGGGACTCTCGATTGCGCGCTCGATCGCGCAGCTGCACGGAGGTCACCTCGATCTCGTTCCCGACATCGACACGGGCAACGGCAACATCTTTCGCACGGATCTTCCCCGACGCTGAATCGCTCTTGGCGTCAAGCGCGCGATGCCGATCGTCGCTGCCACCACACGAACAGGAGCGCCGCGGAGAGCATCACGATCGCGTAAAGAAGCATGGCCACGCGGTACGCATCGGGTCCGTTCTCGGATCCGACCGGCTGCCAGATCCCGGCACTTCCTTTCAGCCCCAGAGCCCAATGCCCGAAGTTCCACGCGGCGTGCACTCCGATCGGCACAGCCAATCCCCGCGTCGCCAGTGCGGCGGCGCCGAACAGCAGCGAGCCGACGCCGGCGCCGATCCAGGCATCGCTCCAGGACGCACCAGCGAGTTGATGCTCGAACGCGAACACGACGGCGATCACGACCTGTGCAATCGCACCACCGAAGCGTCGCTCGAGACATCTCAGCGGATATCCGCGAAAGGCCAGCTCCTCTCTGCATGCAAGCGCAACGTACGCGGCCAGCGCGAGGCCCGCTTCCGGTCCGCCAACGTTCTGCGATCGCACCCAGTGGACGTGACCGGCCAACCAGGAAAGACCGGCCCATGAGGTGATGAGCACCAGACCGATCGCGATGCCTGCGAGAAATCGAACGACGCTTCGTCTCTCCACGGCCGCACCGACACGATCCAAACCGATGCGATCCCATTTCACGAAGAGTCCCGTCAGCGCGAACGTGCATACGCCGGCGATTACGCCTGTGGAAAGCTCACGGTACTGCGCCGGAAACGTTTCGGTGAGAGGTGCAACGGTGGCGAGCACCACCAGACATCCGATCATGAACAGCAGGACCCGCACGGTCACCTGCCATCGCCTGATGGATTCCGGTTCACGCATCGACGTCAGAGTATCAGCGTAGTTTGGAGTGCGGCTGCCGCAGGAGGGCGTCTCAAAACACGGCGGAGCTGGTTTGAAACGATTTCTGGGGAGCTGAGCGCAGTGGAGGGAGGATCGAGTTCTCCGAACAACCGGTCGACGGCCAACCCGCGA
>DASYLL010000419.1:0-43607 GCA_036009605.1 Thermoanaerobaculia bacterium
GGGACAGGAAGTCGAAGTCGATCCGATCGACGACGATTCGGTCGTCGTCTTCCACGCCGGCGCGGTGAAGCGCGGCGGAAAGCTCGTGAATCAGGCAGGACGCGTCGCCAGCGTTTGTGCGCGTGGCGCGACATTGTCCGAGGCGCTGGCGAAGGCGTATGAAGCCGCGCCGAAAGTGCGGTTCGAAGGCGCGCGCTATCGCCGCGACATCGGATACCGCGCGCTCGAAACTCTCAAACCGGTGGCCGCTGAATGAACAAACCCTGGGTGCTGATCATCATGGGCAGCGACTCCGACGCGGAGGTGATGTCGCAAGCCGCCGCCGCGCTCGACGAAGTCGGAATCCCGTACGAATTCACCGTCGCCTCCGCGCACCGCAGTCCGGAGCGCGCCAAGCAGATCATCACGGATGCGGAAGCCAACGGCTGCGCGGTGTTCATCGCCGGCGCCGGCATGGCCGCGCATCTGCCCGGCGTCGTGGCATCGTTCACGACGCGGCCGGTGATCGGCGTCCCGCTCGCGAGCGGCGCGCTGCAGGGACTCGACGCGCTCTACGCAATCGTGCAAATGCCGCCCGGCATCCCGGTCGCCTCCGTCGCCATCGGCGGCGCGCGCAATGCAGGAATCCTCGCCGCGCAGATCATCGCGGCGAGCGACAGCGAGCTCGCGGCGAAGCTGCGCGAGCAACGCCGCGGCATGGCTGAAGCGGTCGCCGCGAAATCGAAAAAGGTAGAGAAAAGCACGCGCTAGCGCGCGTGCGTTCTCGGTTCTCGGTTCTCGGTTGTCTGCGACTTTTCGCGCTGCGGCACAGGCAACCGAGAACTGACAACCGACAACCGCAACAGCATGGCGCACTCACACAACCACTCTCATGCTTCCGTTTCGCGGAAGCTGACGGCGGCGACAGCAGCGAACGTAGTCGTCGTCGCGGCGGAGATCGCGATCGGGATCTACTCCGGCTCGCTCGCGCTGGTCGGGGATGCGCTGCACAACCTCACCGACGTCGCCGCGTTGCTGATCGCGCTCGTCGCGGTGCGGCTCGAGCGTAAGACGCCGACGCGCGAAAAATCGTTCGGCTATCAGCGCGCCGGAATCCTCGCGGCATTCGTCAACGCAGGGCTGCTCGTCGCGTTCACGCTGTTCCTCTTCCGCGAAGCATGGACGCGCCTGCACGCGCCATCCGACGTCAACACGACGCCGATGCTGATCATGGCCGCGATCGCGCTGCTCGTGAATGCGCTCACGGCGCTGTCGATTCATCACGAGAGCCGCGAGGACGTGAACATCCGCGGCGCGTTCGTACACATGATCGGCGACGCGGTCTCGTCCGCCGGCATCATCGTCGCCGCGATTCTCATCCGTGTCACCGGCTCGACGATGTGGGACGCCGGCGTGACGATGCTCATCGCCGTGCTCATTCTCTGGAGCAGTTACGGCGTGCTGCGCGAGTCGGTGAATCTGCTGCTCGAAGGCACGCCGTCCGGCATCGATCCCGTCGCCGTCACCACCTCACTCAGCACGATCGACGGCATCCACGGAGTCCATCACCTCCACATCTGGGCCCTCGGCCCATCGAGTCCCGCGCTCTCCTGTCACATCATGGTCGGCGACGTACCGCTGCGAAACACGGCCGGCCTGCTCGAAGAGATCCGCACGATGCTGACGCGCGAATACCGCATCGCACACCTGACGATTCAGTTCGAGTTCGCGGAGTGCGACGCCGACGATCCGTACTGCACGCCGTTCGCGAGAAAATCATGAAGCCGCGTTTCTTCGCGACGCCCGAGACGTTCCGTGCGTGGCTCGAGAAGAACCACGAGAGCAAGGAAGAGCTGGTTGTCGGTTTTTACAAACGCGACTCGGGAAAGAAGAGCATCACCTGGCCGGAGTCGGTGGACGAGGCGCTCTCGTTCGGCTGGATCGACGGTATCCGCAGGAGCATCGACGACGAGAGTTACTCGATCCGCTTCACACCGCGCAATCCGAAGAGCAAGTGGAGCACCGTCAACATCAAGCGCGTCGCCGAGCTGACGAAGCTCGGTCGGATGAAACCGGCCGGGCTCGCGGTGTTCGAGCAGCGTCATGCCTCGCAGCAGAAAGGCTACTCGTACGAACGGAAAGAAGCGCAACTCGACGATGCGATGGTGAAGACGTTCCGCGCGAACAGGAAGGCGTGGGAGTTCTGGGAGAAGCAGCCGCCGTACTACCGCCGCACCCTGGCCTGGTGGGTGATCAGCGCGAAGAGGGATGAGACGAAGGCGAAGAGGCTGAGCCAGTTGATCGCGGCGAGTGGGGAGGGGCGGCGGATTGTTTAGAAATGTTGCTGGTTACTGGTTGCTGGTTCAAGGTCGTTCCTGCCGAGGGCGAGGCTCTCGCGCTGAGGCACCACGAGAACCAGCAACCAACAACCAGCAACGCCGCCGAAGGCGGCTCAGTACCCTTCCGGATACGTGAACGTCACGATCGCCTTCGCCACCCCGTTCTGCAACGCGATCCCGAGGTTCGGCGACATCGCATAGAACGGCCGCAGGTCGATCGGATTCGCGAGATTCATGCTCCCCGAGGACGCACAGAGATCGCCGGTGCGCTGCACGTTTTCGATCGGGCGCTTCACGCGCATGCTCGGATACAAGCGATTGATGTCGTCGCGCAACGCGCCCTGCGGCTTGAGATCGTACGTTTTCGTGAACGACGTCACCGCGAGCTCTTCCTTCGCGAGGCGCGATTTCTCGTCGTACGCCCAGACGATCGTCGCGGCCCAATCCGTTTTCGGTTTTCCTTCGGCCGGATAACCTTCATAGCCGCCGCGCAAGTTCGCGGAGGCCAGCGCGTCGTTCGTGTAGAAGTAGTCGGCCGTGACGTTGATGAGGTGATTGCACGCGGCGGTGTTCTGATACTCGACCTGCTGCTGCGCGATGCGGCCGGCGGGATCGAACATGTAGCGATTCGTGTAGCGCTGGCCGTCGATGAGCACGTCCTCGCGATCGAGCAGGTGGATGCCCTCACCCGCTGCGTGCGCGGCGTACGTGAGGATCTCGCCGCCGACGCTCGACGTCACCTTCTCCAGATACTCGGAACCCTGCACGTAGCGAATCTGATTGCCGAGTTTGTCGGTCCACGTCTGCAGCATGCCGTTCGCGTAGGTCCAGCCTTCATTGCGTCGCGCGGTTTGAATCTCGCGTTGGCGCGCCGGCGTGTAGCTCAACGCGTCGTGCATTTTTCCTTCGAACATGCAGGGAAGGATGTCGTTCTTGTTGAAGCGATCGTCCGAAAAGAACATCGCGCGCGTGGCGGACGCGCCTTCGACGCACGGCCGCGAGTTCCACACCGCCGTCTTCGTCAGATACGGCCCGTGCCAGCAGCGCTCGCACCACGTCGCACCCTCGGCCAGTTTGCGGCCGCAGAACGAGCAGACGATCTTGTGCTGCATGTCTTCGACTTCGCGCTGCAGCTCGTACACGCGCTCATCAATGCTCTGCTTCTGCTGCGGATCGCCTTCGAGCTGCGCGTACCGCCGATAGCGCTCGATCGCTTTGCCGTAGTCGAACAGCTTCTCGTGAATCAGCGCCTGATTGAACACCGCCGCGGCATCGCTCGGCCGCAGTTGCTCGGCCCGTTCGAAGATGCGCAACGCTTCCTGCAACTCCGCGCGGCCGTAGAGAAACTTCGCGCGATTGAAGAGATCCGCGTACTCCTGATCGGCCTGTCGCTTCTTCTGCACTTCGCGCTGAAATTCGAGCTCGAACTGCAACCTGGTGATCATCGGCTTTTCCACGCCGTCGGGGAAAAGCTGCAGGTAGCGATCGACCTTCACCTGCGCCTCGGAATACCGCCCCGCGCGCGCGAGCACGACGCCCATGTTGTAAAGAACGGGCGGCTGATCGGGTTTCAGCGCGTCGGCCTTCGCGAGGTTGTCGTATGCGGATGCGTAGTCGCCGAGGTCGGCGAACTTCTTTCCGAAGAAGACGGCCTTGGTGAACTCTTCTTCGACGTTCGGCGCGGGCGCAGTTGGCGCAGGCGCTTCCTGCGCGAAAACCGCCGGCGCGAGGAGCAGAAGCAGCGCGAGCGTTTTCATCGCAGGAATCCCTCCACGATGCTCGAAAGCCACAACCGCTGATCCTCGGTCGGCTGCGTCTGCGCAAGCAGGAGATACAACGCCTGCTTTTTCTCGTTCGTCGAAACGGCGCCGGTCGTATCGCGCAACGCGCGTTCCGGTGACGCGGCGATTTCCTGCGGGATCTCGAAGATGACATCGGCGGCATCTTTCGGCGCCCAGTGCGGAAGAATGCTGTCGCCGAAGAGTCGCGCGATCACGGCCAGTCGCTCGGTCTCGCCACGTGCGTCGCGCGCGGCAGCGGCAAGGCTGCTCCGCATGCCCGAGCCTTCGATCAGCAGACGCAGGTTCGACAGCAGCTGAATGCGCTGCATGCACGCTTCGAAGATTTTCGATTTCACGTTTTCGTCCGCGATCGCGCCGGCGGCGCGGAGGACGTTCTGGATGCGCTGCGTTTCGTAGCTGACGAACCGCTCCGCCGTCTCCTGCGCGGAAACGATGTCTTCCTCGGGCACGGTGCTGACGATGCTGCTCTCCGCGGCGCCAACACGTTCGGGCTCGGGCTCGATCGGCGCATCGACCTTCACCTCTTCCGTCGGCGGTTCCTCGGCGCTGGGCGGCGCTCCTTCGACTACGGTCGGCGGAGGAGGCGCCTGCGCTCCGACTTCGACGAGCGGCAAATCGAGCGCAGCGACGGTCGGTTTGGTGTTGTCGAGCGTTCGCGTCGAACGCAGGTCTTCGGTCGCGGTGAGCAATGGTGCCGGCGCGGTTTGCGGCAACGGCGCGAGTCGCGGTCCGGCGAGGAACGGCGTCACCGGCGGCTCGGACCAGACGCCGCGCACGATCTCCGATTCACTCGTCAGTTTGTTGTCGAGCAGCTTCTCGCGCACGCGCAGACGGATCTCTTCCCTCGCACGCACCTGCACGGTGCGCTGCGCGTCGGTGAGGAAGTTCGGCGCGGCGCGATCGATGGTCATGTCGCAATGACAGGGACCGATGCGGTCGGGCTCGTAGTTGCGCTGCTCGCGCACGTCGCGGAAGTAGCTGACGACGTTCGCATTCAGCGCGACCTGAAACTCACGCGCGCTTTCGCATGCGGCCTGCGTCGCGAACTGATTGATGCCCGTCAGCTCCATGAACGTCTTCGATTCCGGGCGGTAGATCTGCGCGTGAAAGTGGAACGCCTCACACGGACGGCCTTGCGGCGCGGTCGTGCATACCAGCGGCTGCTGGGCGGTTGCGGTCGCCGCCAGACAGAGGAACAGCGTGAGAGCTCGGGTTCGCATGGAAAGCGGGGCGATTATACCGACCGAGGTGTTGCTGGCTCCTGGTTGCTGGTTCAAGGTCGTTTCGGGCCAGAAACGCGCGTCCGCGCCGAGGCAGCCGGAACCAGCAATCAGCAACCAGCAACATCTCCGCGTAAACGTCCCCTTCAACGAGCGCGTCTCTCAGTCGTAGTGCAGACAAGGAGAAAGCGAACGTGAAGAAACGACTGATCATCATCACTCTCATTCTGACGACCGTGGCAGCGGCCGTTTACGCCGGTCCCCGCCGGCAGATGCGGACGCAGGGCATCGGACAGGGACTGGCATTCCTCGCCCATCTCGATCGCGCCAGGGCCGAGCTCGATCTGAGCGACGCGCAGGTCGAGCAGCTGAAAGCGATCGCGAAGGCGACGCACGATCAGAACGCGCAGTACCGTGAACAGATGGACGGAACGTTCAAGCAGGTCGCGACGACGCTGCTGACGAATCCGAACGACATCGCCGGCGCGCAGGCCGCGCTCGACCAGCAGGACGCGGCCGAGAAGGTGCTGAAGACGAACCTGCTCACCGCGGCGTCGAAAGCGCTCAACGTGCTCACGCCCGAGCAGCGCACGAAACTCGCGCTGCACCTCGCCGAGCGTTCGCAACGCCGGGAGAATCGCCGACGCTGAGGTTCACTCTCCGACGAACGCAAGTAGCTGCTCGTGCTCGAGCACTGACGGCGCGTGAACACCCGGCGCCGGCAGATGCTCGAGCACGAATACGAGCGGCAGAATCGCGAGCCGCTGATCGACACCGCTGACGCGTTCCACCCGCTCCCCCGCCCGCACTTCGACGTAGCCGCCGCGCGTACCGAACCGAAACGCTTTCGCGATGCGGGAGATCACGCGCGCGAAACGCACGCGCGTCGTCATCGGCAGCGTCGCCAACGCGCGCATCGCGATCTGCACGCCCGGTATTTCGAAACGCGTTCGCACATCGGCGTCGATGCCGAGCTCGCGGCGCAGCAATTCGCGATCGGGTGTGCGCAAAGCGGCGCCGCTTGCGATCGCGGCGGCGCCTTTCGCGTTGTCGTTGCCGATGAAGAGCGTGATCGTGACGTGCTTCGGCGCTCCCATCCTGCGCACGAGCGCACCGGAAACGGCAGGCAACGTCGACAAGCCGGGCATCACGACGACACCGCGCTCGCGCGCAAGTGCGTCGAGATCCGCGTCATCGACGAGATCGAAGAACCAGCGCTCATCGTCCGCGATGTCGAGCCAGTGCGCTCCCTGCTCGACGGCTTCACGCACGAGCCCGCGATCGAGTTGCTGAAACGGCCCCGCTGCACATGCCACGGCAAACGCACCGCGAAAATCATGCTGCCCTCGCAGCGGCTCGATCACGTCGTAGCGGTCGCGCAACTCGTTCACGAGCAGTGACCCGAACACGCCGCGCGCACCGAGAACGACTACTCGCTTCTTCGCAGCCAAAGACCCACCACGAGGATCCACAGCGTGAACAGCGGGAAGAGGATCGCGGAGGTGATGGTCTCGAGCCGCGCGTCATGCGCGAGCGACGCCGCACAGAGCGCGAACCCGCTCGCCGCCACGGGACCCGCGAGAATCAAGGCGAGACGCGGCAGGATGCGCCGGCCCGCGATCACGAAGATCACCAGCGCGACCGTGTAGAGCCCGTTCGCGGCATAGCCGATCAGCACTTCGAGCTGACGATCGAGCGCCGCGAACTCCGCGCCGCGCAGCTCCGGCAGCACGCCGATGTACTGCGTCTCGCAGATGAAATCGATCGCCAGCCCTGCGGTCGCGACACACATCGCCACGACCGACGCGATGCCGCCGATCCGCTTCTGCAACACCGCGTAAAACGCGATGAGCGAGATCGCGGCGATCTGCCACAGCAGCCAGCCGCCGATCCACGACACGCGATGCGACGCGATGTACGCGAGCCGTTCGCCTTCCGGAAAACCGGGCAGGCCGCGCCGCAGCAACAACAGCATCGCAAACGACGCGATGACATGTGTTGCCGCGGCGAGCCAGGCAATGCGCGACTGCAAACTATTTCGCCTGTGCCGCGGCTGCTGCGGCTTGCTGCTCCGCCCACATCTGCGGCGTCGTCGCGGGCTGATTCACGACATCCGTGTACTCGAAGAGCAGCGTCGAGAGATAGCGCTCGCCGGTGCTCGCGAGCACGGCCACGACGCGCTTGCCGGGTCCGAGCTCTTTCGCGATCTCGATTGCGGCCCACGTCACGGCTCCCGAGGAGATGCCGACGAAGATGCCTTCCTCTTTGGCGAGACGGCGCGCGTAGTGGATCGAGTCCTCGAACGTCGCATCGAGTACGCGATCGACGATGCTCGCGTCGTAGATCGCCGGGATCATGCCGGCGCCGATGCCCTGAATCTTGTGGGGCTTGTGCTCGCCGCCTTTGAGCACCTGCGATTCGATCGGCTCGACCGCGGCGATGATGATGCCGGGGATCTCCTTCTTCAGCACCGAGCCCGCGCCCGAGATCGTGCCGCCCGTGCCGACGCCGGCGACGAACGCATCGAGCTGGCCGTTCGTGTCGCGCAGAATCTCCGGCGCCGTCGTCTCGCGGTGCACCTTGAGATTTGCGGGATTGTCGAACTGCTTCGAGAGCCACGCCCCCGGCGTCTTCGCCGCGTACTCCTCGGCACCACGCTGCGCTTCCTTGATGCCAAGCGGTGCGGGCGTGAGGATCAGTTCTGCGCCAAGGGCCTGGAGGAGCTTGCGCCGCTCGACGGACATCGAGTCGGGCATGAAGAGCGTGCAGCGATAGCCCTTCGCGGCGGCGACGAACGCGAGTCCGATTCCGGTGTTGCCGCTGGTGGCCTCGACGATCGTCGAGCCGGGACGGAGCTCGCCGGCGCGTTCGGCCTCTTCAATCATCGAGATCGCGATGCGGTCCTTCACCGACGAGAGCGGGTTGAATGATTCGAGTTTGACGACGACTTCTGCCGCGCCTTCCGGCACGATCTTGTTCAGACGGACGAGCGGCGTGTTTCCGATGAGCTCCGTGATGCTGTCGTAGATTTTTCCGTGTGGCATGGACTGCTCCTTTTCCCAATTCACCCAAAAACAAAAAGGACCCGGCCGTGAGGCTCGGGTCCGACTCGATTACGCAAACGATGGTACTACCGGATGCACGTGTCGAACGGACCCGCCTGATGCTGCGGGAGAACGCTCCGACAACAAGCGCACGCGATGTGGGTCGTACGGTTCATGCGGGCGGATTCTACTCCGAAACTAATGAGCGGCCAGCGCCCCGCTGGCCGATCCGAGATACCGATACCCGATCTTTGCAACCGCCACGATGACGGCCGCGTCCGTTCCAACTGCCTTCTGCAGCTTGCGGCGGAGACGCGTGACGTGCGTATCGACCGTGCGGCTGTTGAGGTTGAGGTCGACGCGGTAGTTCCAGACGCGCGAGAGGAGCTCGTCGCGCGGCACGACGCGTTCTTTGTTCTTGAAGAGGTACATCAGCAGGTCGAACTCTTTCGGCGAGAGCTTGAGCTTCTGATTGTTGGCCGCGGCTTCGCGCGTGGCCGGATCGAGGCGGATGAGCGAGTCTTCGCAGACAGCCCTCGCCGTCGTGGTGACGACCTCGCTGCGACGCATGACCGCGTCGATGCGCGCGAACAACTCCTGCACGCCGAACGGTTTGGTCACGTAATCGTCGGCGCCGCCGCGCAGGCCGCGGACCTTGTCCGTCTCCTGCCCGCGCGCGGTGAGCAGAATCACCGGCACTTTCGAAACCTTGCGGATGTGGTCGAGGACCTCGAATCCGCTCTTCTTTGGAAGCATCAGGTCGAGCAGGACGAGATCGGGCGATTCGGCGTGGAAGAGGCGGATCGCTTCCTCCCCGTCTCCGGCCGTCACGGTCTCGTAGTTCTCGTGGCGAAGGTTGATCTCCAGCCCCTGGCGCAGTCCAGCTTCGTCCTCAACGACCAGAATCCTCGTCATACGTGCCTCTCCGTCCACAGTGTTACGGACTAGTACTCCATCAGGTTTCCGAAGTTAGGAACGCTCAGAAGGCCTCCCTGGTTCGAACCATCGTCGGAAAATCAGTCGGTGCGCTGCTCGCCAGGCTGCGCGGGAACATCAAACGGAATGTGGAACCGCTGCCGATGACCGAGTCGAGCTCGACCTTGCCGCCGTGCGATTCGACGATTTGCTGCACGAGGGTCAGGCCGAGACCGGCGCCGCGACGCGTGATCGTGTCGGAGAACTTCGCCCGGAAGTAGGGGTCGAAGATCTTCGTCACGTCCTTCACGTCGATGCCGATCCCGCGGTCCTTGACCTCGATGATCACGTACTCGGCGTTCTGCCGGAGCACGATACTGATGTGGCGATCGTCGGCCGAGTACTTGATCGCGTTGTCGACCAGGTTCAGGAGCGCGCGCGAGACCGCATCGCGGTCCCACAGTTGATCGGCGATCGTGTCGTCGAGCTCGAGCTCCACTTCGAAGCCTTTGCTGCGGATCCACGACTCGTAGGTCGTGATGAGATTGCGGATGAGGTCGCGCGGTCCGACCGACGAGAACGCCAGCGCCTTCGTGCTCTGGTTCTGCATGCGCGCGACGTCGAGCACGTTTTCGACGAGATGCGAGAGCAGCAGCACTTCGCGCAGGATCGTGTCTTCGATGTCGAGGCGCTCTTTGTCCTTGAGCCTGGCGCGTTTCAGGGTCTCGGCGCCGAGGCGGATCATGGAGAGAGGAGTGCGGAGCTCGTGGGAGACGTTGGCGATGAGAGCGCCACGCAACTTCATCGTCTCCGACTCTTTGTGCATGCCGCGCAGCGCGAGCGACGCGCCGACGCCGGTGAGGGCGAGCGCGAGCAGGCTCACCCACAGGCTCACCACGCGCTGGTTCTGCCATCCCTTGCCGCCGACGTAGGCCGTCCGCACGACAGCGCGAACACCGAACGTGCTCAGCGGATTGTCGAGCGGAGCCACGGACGCGAATCCGTCGGCGAGCTTCTCGATGCCGCGGGGAACGCCGTGCACGATGTCGATGTCCGCCTGCTGCTGGATCGCCAGCGTTCCGCGCCGGCTCTGCTGCGTGAGCGGCGGCTGCTTCACGGCCTGCGGTACGGCTTGCAGCAGCTTGTCGGGATCGTAGTGGTACTTGACCATCCCGGTCGAGGTGAAGAGCTCCAGCGAAACGCGGAGCTGTCCCTCCTTCGGCCGGCCGACTTCGGTGTAGTAGACCGACTCCTCGGGACTCTCGTCCGGAAGATAGAGCGCCGAGACGATCCACGGATGCTGTTCGATCCAGACGCTGAGCGAGGCCAGCGTGGGGCTGTCGACGCCGCGCTCCAGCTGTTGCCACTGCTCGGCGACGAGCGCCATCTCGGAGCGCACGGCAGCGTCGACGCGGCGCGCGGTAATCTCCGCGGCGTAGCCGGCGTACTGCTCCGCCAGCGCGTTGGCGCCCTGTTCCATTCGCACCGAAAGGTTGTACGAGCGCCAGGCCAGAGCCATCAGGCCGGCGGAGATGATCAGGAACGGGACGAGAATCGAGACACGATCGCGCTTACGACCCGGATGCGGGACGATCTCTCGCAATCGCGCGAGAAACTCTGCAATCGTTTCTCTGAACATCGGCCTTCATGAACCCGGATCAGTGCGCGCCCGCTCCGCGCGTCGAATGACTCTGCGACAGATGGGCGGTGACGATCTTGTTGATCTGTTCCCTCGTGTATGGCTCGAGACGCATGTTGATGTGGATGTACGCATTGCGCCGCGAGATGATCAGAAAGAGCCGCCCCGTATCACGCGCGTCCGCGATGAGCTGCTTGAACTCTTTCGCGGAAGCCTGCGTCAGCGACTTGCCGTTGAGCGCGATGAGCCGGTCTCCCGGCTTCAACCCGTTCCTGGCGGCCGGTCCGTTCTCATGGACCGACCGGACGACCAGACCGGGATTGCGGTCTTCGATCGTGGCGCCGAAATAGCGGCGCCCGCTGAGCATGTGACGGATCTGCTGATCGCATTCGCGAGCAACACCGTTACATTTGGGCTCATCGGCTAGAAGTGTGGCGGCGGCGAGCGATGCCACGAGGATGATTCTGGAGATCCGTACCATTCTGCTGAAAGTGGGTTCCTTGGCCGCCGCTGACTGTAAGGCCGAACGTCCCGGACGCTGTTTACAAATCAGAAAAAGTCGGATGAATTCCCTGTGGACGTCCTGAACTGAAGCGTACCGAATGTCGCCGGAACGTGGAAATCCGGCGGAATTTTCATGGTCGGCTGCCAAGCGCTGAACTCGTCGCCCTGCTGCGGATGGCGGTCGATGCGGAAGAAGTTCGCACGCCAGGTCTCTCCGTCCTGGGGCGTCGAACGGCCGATCGACGCGAACGGGATGCGGATCAATGTATCGACCGTCATCGCGCCGTCGGACTCTTTCACGATGCGCACGGCGGCGATGAGACCTGCGCAGTTCCAGGCGCGATCGACGTGCATTGTCGCGCGCGAGCCCTCCAGCGATTCGACGCGCGCGTCGAAGATCGTGGCCCGTGGATTGACCTCGATCTCGACGTAATGCGTCAACTCCTCGGCTGCGAAAAAGACCTCGACGACATCTTCCTGATAGAGCGGCGCGTCGTGTTCGAAGAGCGTGGCTTCGATGTGATCGTCGTTCCCGGAAAAGAGGATGTTGAGGTGCTCGTCGTCGAACCAGACGGCGACGCTCGTGGCCAGACGCGGCGGCGCGGCGTCGGTGGCGCGGCGAAGACGAACCGGGACGCAGGCCGCGGGTGCCGTCCACGGATCGTCCATCTCGAAGGCGCCGCGCGGAACGACGAGGGTCTCCGGTGTGATCACCACTGGCATCATACCCGCGGCATACCGCGTGCAAGCTGGCGTGTCAGGGGCTTGATGGTGGCAACGATGGTGGATCACGAACTCAATGAACTGAGGCGCGAGTTTCTCGGTGAAGCGCGCGAAAAAGTCGACGAGATGCAGTCGACGTTCGAAGCAGGCCACGACAGCGTATCTCTCGATCGCCTCGCGTATCTCGCACACCAGCTGAAAGGCTCCGGCGGAAGCTACGGCTATCAGAAGATCTCGGACGATGCGACGGAGCTGGAAAAAGCACTCGAGTCCCTCGCCGCCCTCGAAGAAACCCTCGGCAATTCGCTCGACGAGAAAATTCGCACGCACGTGAGCAACCTGCGAATCGAGATCGAGAGCGCGGTTCGCGAGCTCGAATGAGCGCTCTCGCGCGATCGCGCGCAGTTGTCAGTTCTCGGTTGTCGGTTGTCTGTGATGTTTCGCGTGGCCGATGCTTCGCAGAGAATCGACAACTGACAACCGACAACTACGACTCACGCCCTGGCGTGTGTCGTTCGGACGATGCTTCGCAGAGAACCGACAACTGACAACCGACAACCCACGTCACGCAGTGGCGTGCGTCAGTCGCGCCAACCCATCGCGTCGCCGCTCGGCCTGCACCTGATTACGGCCGTTCTTCTTTGCGCGATAGAGCGCGCGATCGGCCGCGACGATCAGCTCCTTCGCCGAGTGAATGCGTGATTGAGGGACGCTCGCCACGCCGAGACTCACGGTCACATTGAGCGGTCCAGCCTGGGTATCGAACGCCGTGGTCTCGACGAGATGGCGGATCTTCTCCGCGAATGCGATGCCGTCATCGAGCGCCGTCTCCGGCATCATCACCGCGAACTCCTCGCCGCCGTAACGCGCGACGAGATCGGTGCTGCGCACCGATGCGCGATACAACTCGGAGGCGCGCTTGAGCACATCGTCGCCGACCGCGTGACCGTGCGTATCGTTGAACTTCTTGAAGAAATCGATGTCGATCATCGCCAGCGAGAGCGGGCGCTGATAGCGCTGCGACTCTTCGAACGCGCGCGCCAGCTCATCCTGAAAATAGCGATGGTTGTGCAGCTTCGTCAGGCCGTCCGTGATCGAGAGCAGTTCCAGGCGCTTGTTCGTGAGGAGCAGTTCCTTCTGCAGATCGACGATGCGCTTTCCGGCGCGGATGCGCGCGAGCAGCTCGGGATACTGGAACGGCTTGGTGATGTAGTCGTCCGCGCCGAGGTCGAGGCCCTGGATCTTGTCCTCCTGATCGTCCTCGCCGGTGAGCATGATGATGTAGCGGTTGCGGAAGTCGTGGTTCGCCTTCAGCTCCTGCGCGAGAACGACGCCGTCCATGTCGGGCAGGCGCCGGTCGAGAATGGCCAGATCCCACGGCCGCGTCGTTAACGCCGCGCGCGCCTCCTCGCCCGTCGTGCACTCGAGGGTCTCGTATCCGGCGCGTTTCAGAACGAGCAGCACGAGTCGCCGGATGGCCGCATCGTCGTCGACGATGGCAATGGTGAAGTTCGCCATGAAGGTCGAGTCCGGCGCAATGGCCGTGCCATTCGCGTTTACGTTTTGACGCGCATCGAGATATCGAGCGCCGTCACCGAGTGCGTGAGCGCCCCGACCGAAATGCGATCGACGCCGGTCTCTGCCACGCCGCGAACGGTCTCGAGCGTGATACCGCCGCTGGCTTCGAGCGGAACGCGTCCGCGCGTGCGCTCGACCGCTTCGCGCAATTCGTCGAGGTTCAGGTTGTCGAGAAGGATGAAGTCGGGAAGGAGCGCGAGCGCTTCATCGAGCTCGCGCCGGTCGCGCACCTCCACCATGATCTGCTGCGGCATCTGCTTCGCGCGGATGCGCTGCACCGCCGCCGTGATCGAGCCCGCGCGATCGACGTGATTGTTCTTGACGAGAAACATGTCGTGAAGTCCGATGCGGTGGTTCTCCCCGCCACCCGCCCGCACCGCGTACTTGTCGAGCGCGCGCAATCCCGGCGCGGTCTTGCGCGTGTCGTGGATCTTCGCGCGCGTGCCCGCGACTTCATCAACGTAGCGTCGCGTGAGCGTCGCGATACCGGACGCGCGCTGCATGAGGTTGAGCGCGGTGCGTTCGCCGGACAGAAGCGCGATCACCGAAGCACTCACATCGGCGACGTAGTCTCCGGCGTTCACGGGATCTCCGTCCTTCGCCGTCAGCTTCACTTCCGCCGCGGGATCGAGCGTCCGAAACACAGCTTCGAGCGTGGCGAGACCTGCGAGCACGCCATCCGCTTTCACGAGAAATCGAGCCGAGCCACGATCCGAGGGCGCAAAGATCGCTTCCGACGTGATGTCGGGGAGATCTTCGGCAAACGCGCGGTGAACGATGTCGGTCAAGTCGGCGGGATTCATGTTTTTCGTAGTCTCAGAGTCGCAGAGTCTCAGAGTCGCAGAGAGGTGGCAAGCACGATCTCCAACACTTTAAGACTCTACGACTCCAAGCCTACGAGCCGATCGAAATTCTCCCCCCGCCCACGCCGTTATCCCGCACAGTTCGTTGAAAATTTGGGGGCGCACCGGCTTCGACGGGAACACGTCGGGGTCACGGTTGCATGCCGAGCTCGATTCGCTCGTAAAACCGATCGAAAAACATAAACGCGAATAACGATTTCGCTCTCGCAGCCTAAAAACCTGTGAGCGCTCTTCCGCCGGTTGCTCACGCCGGAGGGTCAGAGCGTCATGAAGTGAGCTGGTGACGCGCGCAACGCCTACGCGTGCGTTACGAGATCAAGAGGCTGGTCTCTGCACGGTTCCCGCTCTCCGGACAGTGCAAAGACGAGATTAATCGGAGAGACAAGCATGTAGTAGCCGGGCTGCCACTGTTTTCGGACGCGGGTTCAACTCCCGCCGCCTCCACCATTTTCTGCGACACGCGGGCGCCTTCGCGCCGCGGTCGCTCGCCGCGCTGCAGCCGGCACTTCGTGCGGCTGATCGGCCGCGTCCCCTCGTCAGCGCGCCCGTGTTCTACTAACGCCCAGGAGAACCACCGATGACCGCCTGGCCCGACCTTCCCTACGAATCGTGGATCGACACCAAGAACACGCTCCATCGCTGGACGCAGGTGGTCGGGAAGATCCGGCTGGCGCTCACGCCGCTCGTCAATCACTGGTGGAACGTGCCGCTCTACGTCACGGCGCGCGGGCTGACGACATCGACGATTCCGTACGGCGACCGCTGGTTCGACATGGAGTTCGACTTCGTCTCGCACGTCCTGCGCATCCGCTCGAGTGACGGCGCGGAGCACGATGTGCCGCTCGGCGCACGCAGCGTCGCCGATCTCCACAGGGAGATCTTCTCCGTGCTCAACTCGCTGCGCATCGAGTGCCGCATCTGGACGATGCCGGTCGAGATCGCGTCGAATGTAATACCGCTCGACCGCGATGAGCTTCACCGCTCCTACGATCGCGACGCGGTCGAGAAGTTCTGGCAGATCCTGGCGCTCACTGATGCCGCGTTCACGAAGTTCCGCTCCGAGTACATCGGCAAGTGCAGCCCCGTTCATTTCTTCTGGGGGAGCTTCGATCTCGCGGTCACGCGCTTCTCCGGACGTCCGGCGCCCGTGAATCCCGCCGCGGATCCGATCACGCGCGAGGCGTACTCGCACGAAGTGAGCAGTGTCGGCTTCTGGCCCGGTGATGAACGGCTGCCGAAGGCATCGTTCTACAGCTATGCCGCCCCCGAGCCCGCGGGCTTCCGCGACAGCATCGTGCAACCCGCTGCCACGTATTTCAATGAGGCACTCGGCGGCTTTTATCTGCATTACGACGACATGCGCACGGACGCGGATCCGGCGCAGTCGCTTCTCGATTATTGCCGCTCCACCTACGCTGCCGCCGCGGACAACGGCAAATGGGATCGCGCTGCATTGGAGCGATGAACGTCAGCGACTCTTCGCTTCGTCGCTGAACACTCCGTGTACGCCGGCGTCGCCCGGAACAGGCGCATAGAGATTATCCGCCCGCGATTCCGGCTCACGCTCGTCGCTTTGTTGTCCATTGAAACCGATGTGGCCGAGGTAGCGGTCGAGGAGGCCGGGGATGAAGGAGTTGGCGATGATCGCGCGCGTCGTTCCCCAACTCACGTTCACTTCGCGTTTCGGATTTTCCGAAGCGCGCACGATCGCCTCCGCCGCAACCTCGGGCTCATAGATCGTTCCAAACGGACGCGGTTTGCGCGGCATGTGATTGCGGATCCAGCGGAACTGCGGCGTATTGATCGCCGGCAGGTGAACCATGCAGACGCGCACTTTGCTGCGATCGTGACGCAGCTCGCACAGGAGCGAGTCGTGAAATCCCTGAATGGCGTGTTTCGCGGCGCAATACGGTGCCTGCAACGGAATGCCGCGATACGCGAGCGTCGAGCCGACTTGCACAATCACTCCGCGATTGTGCGGCTGCATGCGTTTCAATGCTGCGAGCGTTCCGTACACGACGCCGAGGTAGGTGACTTCGGTGACGCGGCGGAACTCGTCGGGCGTAATGTCGACGATACGGCCGAGCACGGACGTCATCGCGTTATTGACCCACACATCAATCGGCCCGAATGCGTCCTCGATCGTCTGCGCCGCGCGCTCCACTGCATCGGCGTCTGCGACGTCTGCAATCGCCACAATGCCCTGACCGCCGCGCGCTTCGACTTCCGCACGCGCCGCTTCGAGCGCCTCGGCATTGCGCGCGATGAGACCGATGCGAGCGCCGCGCGCAGCGAAGGCACGCGCGGTCGCGCGTCCGATTCCTGCGGATGCTCCAGTAATGACGACGTTCATGCGCCCCTCCGAATGAGACTGCTCAGCGCGTCGCGCAGTCGTTCCGCCGGTTGCGTCGTGAGCGACCACGGCGTGGCCTGACGCAGGACGTGCAGCTTTCCGCGCTGGTCGAGAATGCGATACGAGGTGCGGCCATCGGCGCGGCGCCGAAAGCGGATCGTCACGCTGGCTTTGCCGACGCGTAGATCGCGCAGCGTGATTTCCGGCAACCATTCCGGCAGATGCGGATCGACCACCAGCATCTTCAATGGCGCGTACGGATAAAGGCCGAGCATCGATTGCAACAGCGTGAATACCGGTGACGCCGACCATGCCTGTGGTGAGTTCGCGTTTGGATAGATCGCTGGAAATGGATGACGCTCATCGCGCGGATGCCCGCCGAAGAGCTCCGGCAGACGGTGATATTCGAACAGAGCCGCAGCCTCGAATTGCGCGCGCGCGATCTGTTCCACGCGATCGTGCAGACCGTAGCGCATGAATCCGAGGGCGAAGGTGCCGTGCTCGACGGGCCAGATCGAGCCGAGGTGATAGCTGTAAGGGTTGTATCGTGGATGCTCGGTCGAAAGCGTACGAATGCCCCATCCGCTGAAGAGATCAGGCGCGAAGAGGCGGTCGGCTGTGCGCTCTACAAGAGAAGCGTCTGTAATCGCGGCGGCGATGCAATGGCCGGGATTCGACGTAATGGAACGCACCGGACGCTTCTGCGCGTCGAGTGCAAGCGCATAGAAGCCCTCGTCCTCCATCCAGAACGCCTCATTGAAGCGCTTCCTGAGCTCGGAGGCTTCGTGATAGAGCTTGCGCGAAAGTGCGCGCTCGCCGAGGAAGAAGAGCATTTCGGAGAGGTGCAGCTTGGCGACGTAAACGAATGCCTGCTCCTCGCACGTCGCAATCGGAGGATCGACGAGTGTGCCGTCTTCGTACGTGATCGCGTCGGGCGAGTCCTTCCATCCCTGATTGCGCGGCCCCATCGGCGAACGGCTCTGGTATTCATAGAAGCCGTCGCCGTCGATGTCGCCATAGCGTTCGAGCCATTGCAGTGCGCGAAGTGCTGGCTCGATGAAAGGGCGCACGAGATTCTTATCGCCGGTCCAGTGCCACAGCTCCGCGACGATGAAGGCATAGAGGCCGGAAGTCGTGATGGAACTGTAGCTGCGGCCGCGCGGATTGAAGTCGAGCATCGACAGAGGACCTGTGTGCGCTTCGTGCAGCATCTTGCCGGGCTGCTCGTCGCGCCAATCGTCGACGCGCGTGCCTTGCACTTTCGCGAGCGTGTGCAGTGTGCCGGTCATGATCTCGGGTCCGAGGAGTCCCGCTTGCCATCCGGTGGTCAGTGTGTCGCGGCCGAAGAGCGCGATGTAGAGCGGCAGGCCCGCGGCGACCGTCCACGAGCGCGGGTTCTCATCGAGATCGAACAAACGCAAGGATGCGAGATCGGCGCGCGCCTGCTCGAGCGTCGCGGTCACATCCGCGGTCATCGTGTGCGACTCGGGAGTTTCGAATGACGTCGTTTCGTCGAGGAACCAACGCACTGCCTGCTCATGCGGCGCGAGATGCGCGTCGCTGCCGTAACAATCGGGCGGCGGCGGGAGAATCGCACCGTCGATGATCGGCGTGATGAGCACACATGCGTGCCAGCGTTCCTTCGGCGCGAGCGTCACGCTGAACGTCAGGCGGCCGTCGCTCCAATCGACTGGGCTCGATGCATTTGCGATCTCGAGGACGACGCTGCGCTTCAAGGTTCGCGCGGTGTAGTCAAATGTCAGTCGTGACGCGTCCCAGTGAATCGCGCATTCGCCGTGCTGTTGACGCTCGCGCGTTTCACCCTGATCGGCGAAATCCGCATCGAGCTCGATCGCGAAGACGAACGTCGAGCTTTCGGTCGTGTAGTTCGTCAGATCGATGTCTTCGTGCAGACCGTCATCGATGACGCGCGTAATGCGCAGTTCCAGCGGGCATTGCGACTCCGGCGGCACCTGTCCGCTTCCCTCGTCGCGCGGCGGCATCGTGACGCCCGGCGCCGCCGCGACGAAGTAGCCGAGCCAGTGATTCTGCCGGATCGCCGAGAACGCGTTCGCCGACGGCTCCTGGTCGTCGATGAGGTACTTCCATCGCGACAGGAGCCGCGTCTCGTGCACAAACAGCCCGTGATCGGGATTGCCGTTGATCCGTCCGTCGACCGTCGTGGCAATGACGCTGCGACCGCGGCTGATGTGCGTCGTGAACGGCCGCGGCCGGACTCGGGTCAGCGCTGGAGCGGCGCGTCGCATTGATGGTTGAGATTGCAAGTCTTGCGCACGAGCGTCGCGGTTGTCGGTTCTCGGTTGTCTGTGGTCTGTTGTCTGTGGTTCATGGCGCTTCGGCACGGACAACCGACAACCGACAACAGACGACCGCGCGAGTGTGAACGCGCCGAGCGCCATGACGAGATCGCGTCAGGCCGAACGCGATGCGCAGGTTGCGAATGATCGAATCGATGCGGGGGTCTATGGTTGTTCTTCCTGAACCATTGGAGTCGCGTTAAACGATCAGCCGCTTCCTCACCGCATACAACACGATCTCCGCAGTGCTGTGCAGATTCAGTTTCTGCATCAGATTCGCGCGATGCGTTTCCACGGTCGAAACGCCGACATCCAACAGCGCGGCGACTTCTTTGTTCGCGCGGCCTTCCGCGAGCAACTGCAGCACTTCTTTTTCGCGGTCGGTGAGCAGGTGATATGAATCGCTCAAGCCCCGTTCCTGCAACTGCTGCACATACTCCTCGGCGAGCAATCCCGTCACAGTCGGGCTGAAGAACGATCGCCCTGCGGCGACCGCGCGGATCGCGGGGAGCAGGTCTTCGTCGGTCGCATCCTTCAATAGATACGCGCGGGCGCCGGCGTAGAGCGAGCGCATGATGTACGACTCGTCGGCGTGCATGCTGAGCATGATCGCGAGCGCGGTCGGTTGCAGTTTCAGACAGCGCGCGGCGACGTCGATGCCGTTGAGCTTCGGCATGGCGATGTCGAGGATCAGGATGTCGGGACGGTGCTCTTCGCAGAGACGCACGGCTTCCAGTCCGTCGGCCGCTTCGGCGATGACTTCGATGCCGGGCTCCGTTTCGAGCAGTGCGCGCATGCCGCGGCGCACGATTGCGTGATCGTCAGCCAGCAGCACGCGCAAGCGCGACCTCCTCTTCATCCGCCGGCGGAACGGGCAGCACGATCGACAGCTGCGTGCCTCCCTGTTGCGGCGTGCGCACTTCGAACGTCCCACACAGTTCACGGACACGTTCTTCGATTCCGAGAAGTCCCATGCCGCGAGACCTGGTCGGATCGAGACCGATGCCGTCGTCGGTGACGACGAGCTCGATGCGCCCGGACTCGTAACGCAGCGAGATGTCGGCGCGTTTCGCATGCGCGTGGCGCGCGCAGTTCGTCAGCGCTTCCTGGACGATGCGATAGACGCACGTGCGATGTTGATCGGGCAGCGCCGCGACGTCGCCACTGATGCTCAGCTCGACGCGCATGTTCGCACGGCGTCGGAAATCGCGCACGTGCCATTCGAGCGCGGGCTGCAATCCGAAATCATCGAGCATGCTCGGACGCAGTCCCATGACGAGATCGCGCACCGAGCGAAGGATCGTGTCGACGAGCTGCTTGCACTCGGCGAGCACCTGATTCGCATGCGGATCGGCGCGTTGCGCGCGGCCGAGCTCCATACGCAGCGCGGTGAGCATCTGGCCGACGTGATCGTGCAGCTCGCGCGTCAGTTTCTTGCGCTCCTCTTCCTGTGCGGCGACGAGTTGCTGCGACAGCAGATGCGAGCGCACGCGTTGTTCGTCCGAACGTTTCTCGAGCCAGCGCAGCCGCAGCACGGCGACGAACGCGATTGCGAAGCCGACCATCAGACTGCGGCGCAGACGTCGATGCAGATCGTCGCGAAAAGCTGCCTGTCGACGCGCGACTTCCGCGCGTTGTGCGGCGAGGTTCGTGTTGTTGAGCTTTTCGATCTCCTGCGTGATCTGCAGGACTGCTTCGCGTCGCGGCAGCACTTCGCGACGCAGGAATCGCGAGCTGTGCATGATCTTCTCGACGACGGTCCAGTCGAACAGCGGCTCGAACGCCTGCCAGTAGTCATCAAGGCGCTGTTCGAGATCGTCGATCGCCGCGGTCGCATCGGGACGCGACAACGCGCGCAGCTCTTTCACCGTCGTGGCGTGTGCCTGACGAAGTTGCGTGAGGCGTTCGCGATATTCGGGCGCGCGGCTGCGATCGGTGTCGAGCAGGTAATCGCGGATGTAGATGCCGGAGAGGTGTACGTCCGCGCGCAGGCGGCGCAGCTTGCTCTCGACGTCGCGATGGTGCGAGTTGAGCTGGTCCAGCTGCGTGTAGATCTCTTCCGCGCGGCGCGACGTCGTAATGACAGACGCTCCGATCAGGATCAGCAGTCCGCCCAATGCGAGGGCAGCGACGGGCCAGGTGCGGAAGAACTTCATCGTTCGTGCATATCGGTGTGAGCGCGCGAAATATTCAGACCGTCACCTCGTCGCGGACGACACGGAAGAGCTCGCGAAACGATGCGACGACGGTGACGCCGGGCGGCGGGGTGCGCTCGCTGCTCGCGACGAAGACCGCGCGACCGCGCTCCGCGGCGAAACGCAGCGCGCCGAAGTCGGTGAGGTCGTCGCCGGCGTAGATGACACGCGACGTTCCGCATGCGGCCGCGAGCCAGCGCAACGCTTCTTCTTTTCCGCCGCCGCGCGAACGTGCTTCGATCACGCAGCGGCCTTCGATCACATCGAGGTTCGCGGCGCGTGCCCAGACGCGGAATCGGAAGAGGAAACCGTCGTTCGCACGTGCGCCGCGCCAATGCAGCGCGATCGCATGCTTCTTCATTTCGAGTCGGAATCCGGCTTCTTCGATATCTGCACGCAGCTCACGATCGAGCTCTTCGCGCATCGGTGGCGCGTCGCGCACGACCACGCCGCCGGGTCCGCGAATCTCGAGACCGTGCGATCCGACGAGATACGCGCCGGGCGCGTCGATGCGCAATGCGAGATCCTCGAGATCGCGTCCCGACACGACAGCGACGACGACGCCTTCCATCTGCGTCGCCTCCCTCAAAAGAGCCGTAGCACCGCGATTCATCCAGACGTCCGCGGGATCGTCACGGATCGGCGCCAGCGTGCCGTCGAAGTCAAAGGCGAGCAGCGTCGCGCGCGACAGCATCCAGCGACCTCCTGCCGCGCTGCGGCCAGAACCCGGCGTCGTGTTGCTGCACGTCGCGCATGTCGGTGAGCAGCTTCTCCGACCAGTCGTAGATCGAGCTCGACGCGATCTGATCGCGCATCACCTGTACGCGCGCACGACGCTCCGCGAGCGGCATGCGCACCGCACGCAGAATCGCTCGCGCGACCTGTTGGGTGTCATAAGGATTGACGAGCAACGCGCCTTCGAGCTCTTTCGCGGCGCCCGCGAACTGACTGAGCACGAGCGCGCCATCGCCGTCATCGCACGCCGCGACATACTCTTTCGCGACGAGATTCATCCCGTCGTGCAGCGGCGTCACGAGCGCGCTGTTCGCCATCGCGTAGTGCTGTCGGACTTCCTCGGCCGAGAACGTTCTCATCTGCAACACGACGGGCGTCCACGTCTCCGTTCCGAATCGCGCGTTGACGCGCTCGACGATCTCCTTCAGATCGTCTGCCAGTTGCTGATAGCGACGGATGCGCATGCGCGTCGGCGACGCGAGCTGCACGAGCACGTATTTCCCGAGCAGCGACGGGTTGTCTTCGAGCAACTGCTCGACCGCGGCAACACGCTCGACGAGTCCTTTCGTGTAATCCGCGCGATCGACGCCGATGCTGACGTGGACGTCGTTCCCGATGCCGAGCGAACGCCGCAACGCCTGACCCTGCGTGCGCGATGCAGACGGATAGGGCCACTCGACGCTGATGGGATACGGACGAACGAGTGTGCGATGTCCTCCGTACGAGATCGACATGTCGTCGAAATCGACGCGGCATTCGAGATAGCGCTGCGCGGTCTCGAGAAAATTCAGGCAGTAGTGTCGCGTGTGGAACCCGACGATGTCGGCGCCGAGCATCCCTTCGAGCAGCGCTTCTTTCCAGGGACAGATTCCGATCACTTCCGAGTTCGGCCAGGGGATGTGCCAGAACAGACTCGTGACGACGTGCGGCGCCTGCTCGCGCACGAGGCGCGGCACGAGCGCGAAGTGATAGTCCTGAATCAGCAGCAAGCCGTCGGCGCGCGTTTCCTCGACCGCGGCCTGCGCGAATTTCTCATTCACCGACTGATATGACGCCCACTCCGCCGCCCGGAACGACGGCTGCGTATGCGCCATGTGACAGAGCGGCCACAGCCCTTCATTGGCGAGGCCGGAGTAGTAGCGCTCGTACTCTTCGTCTTCGATCCAGAGACGGCGCAACACATACTCAGGCGCCGCAGGCGGAACCGGCAGGCGCCCCAGACGATCGGAATACGCGCGATCCGCGGAACCGCTTCCATGCGCGACCCACGTCCCGCCGCACGCCCGCAACATCGGCTCGATTCCGGTGACGAGTCCGCTGGCGGGGCGCTTTACGTTCACGGTCCCGCTCGCATCCCATTCGTGCGTGTACGGCTCGCGATTGGAGAGAACGACGAGTCCGCCGCTGACGAATGACTGCAGTCTTCGCTTCGACATGCAACGCAAGTTAGTTTCGCGATGCGGCCCTGTACATCCGGTCCACAGGGGAGGACCTCTCCCCCCTTTGCCTGATTGTTCCGTCGCGCGCCGCGTCCTAACGTTCGGCCGGTATGACCAACACGATCGTCTTCGCCGACCTCGATTTCGCTCTCCTGCGCACCGTCGTTCCGCGCCTGCACGCGGTGAATGTTCCGCTCATCCCGATGACGGCGATGACGCTCGAAGAAATGATCCCGATCGCCGACGAGCTCCATCTGCGTCCCGCGATGATCATCGAGTCCGGCGGCGGCATCGCGCGATGGAAGGGCACGTCGTGGGAGCTCGAACCGTGCGGGCTCGCCGCCGATCTGCTTCTCGACGTCGTACGCGAGATCGAAGACCGCACCGGCGCGTCGCTCTCCGTTCATTCCGTGATGCCCGGCTCGATGCCGCGCTCGTTCAGCGAGCCGTTCTCGATCGAAACCGGCGACCCCGATGACGTCATGATCGCCGCCGCTTCTCTCGGCTTTTCTGTCGTCCGCGGCGATCGCCTGCTGCACCTCAATCGTCCGTGCGATGAAGGAACGGCGTTCACGCGGCTGCGCAACGAGCTGCGTTGCGACGTCGCCATCGCGATCGGCGATTCGCCGCTCGATGCCGACCTCCTCATGCGCGCGGAGATTCCGATCATCCTCTCGCGCGCCGATGGTCCCGATCCCGATCTGCTGGCGCGCGCGCCGCACGCCTTCATCACACCGGTGTCGGCACTGCAGGAGTGCCTGGACGCTATCATTGCGAGCATTCAGGGAGGTCGCGATGGTTCCTCTGTCCATGCTCTGGCTACCGATCCTCGTGTCCGCGGCGCTGGTCTTCATCGCCAGCAACATTCTGTGGATGGCTTTTCCGGCGTGGCACAACAAGGACTACGGCCGCGTGCCCGATGAGAAGCCGATTCTCGACGCCCTCGCCGGTGTGAAGAGCGGCCAGTACCTCGTGCCGTTTGCCGACTGGGGCAAGTTGACCGCCGAGGAGCGGACGGAGTTGCAGAAACTGCCGGCGGCGCTGCTGCTCGTGCGCAATCCCGGCACGTTCGCCTTCGCCAAAGTCCTCGGCCAGTACTTCGTATTCGTGGTCTTCGTCCTCGTGATGGTCGCGTACCTCACGGGACACACGCGCGCGCCGGGAGCAGATTCGCTGGAAGTGTTCCGCGTCGCCGGCACGATCGCGTTTGCCACGTTCGCGCTGCGCGGTTTTCCCGATTCGATCTGGTACGGGAAGCCGTGGAAGGTGACGATGAAGGAGCTCGTGGACGGGCTGCTTTACTCGATCCTCGTGGGCGCGGTGTTCGCCTGGTTGTGGCCGGCGTGATTCACGGCTTGATGAAACCGCGCTCCGTGGCGATCTCGGTTGCAGTCAAAACCGCGCGTCGAAACAGTGCCGGACGAAAAAGCGATGTTGCCTTGAGATCCAGCTTCATCAGTTGCATCGACTTTCGGAGCAATCGAACTGCGCTTCGAAACTCGGCGGCAGCGTTTTCGATGTCGGACTCGAATGTATCCAACAGACATCCGATCATTCCGTCCGAGGTGCCCCCATGAATCAATGGATCACGTCCCTTGTAGTCGCTCAGCGTGCGGTCCAGGCGGTAGTCCACGGAATCCAGAACACAGACTTCGAATGCACCCGGATTCTCCAGCTTCAGTGCGCAAGCGAGACCCAACTCGAACGGCATGTTGAAGCGTACGGGTGTGCCGACGCGACTCAGATCGTGGATTGAGATTCGGCACGTCCGAATGAGCTCGAAGATCCGCTGCAAACGGCCGTCACCCTTTTCGCGGACTTCGAGGACGCAGTGAGGCTCCTGTCCCAGAAACACCAATGTGCCGACCAGAGTGGCAAACAGCGGTTCGTAACCGGAATCAAAGGGAACGTTGATGAAAACGTGCTTGGGCTGTGGTCCTGATCCGCTCACTTACTTCGTGCCGGATTTCAACGTTTTTCGGCTGACTCGGAGCTCAGATACCTTACGAAACGATTCGCGCTCGGGGGCCGGGCTCTTCGCTGACGCGAGAACCTTCTTCACGTACTTTTTCTCATACGAGGAAGCGTCGAGGCCTGCCAGAATCTCAGACGCACGCGCTTTCTGGAGCGCGATCTTGCGAGGGGCCTTGCGGACGACTTTCCGCACTTCGCGAGGCATGCATCAGCGTAGCACGTCCGAAACCGACGTTCCGAGAGCAAGCGTGATAGAACTCCACCCCGATGCCTCATGAGCTGACCCTCATCACCACGATTGCCACGAGCCTGGGCTTCGCGCTCGTTCTCGGCTTCATCGCCGTCAAGTTCAAGCTGCCCCCACTCGTCGGCTATCTCGTGGCCGGCATCATCGTCGGTCCGCACACGCGCGGCTTCATCGCGGACGTCGCGCTCGCGAGCCAGCTCGCCGAGATCGGCGTGATGCTGCTGATGTTCGGCGTCGGGCTGCATTTCTCGCTCGAGGATCTCGCCTCGGTGCGGCGCATCGCACTGCCCGGCGCAATCGTGCAGATCCTCGTCGCCACCGCGCTCGGAACGATGACCGCGATGTGGTGGGGATGGACGTTCGGCGGCGGACTCGTATTCGGACTCGCACTCTCCGTCGCCAGCACCGTCGTTCTCTTACGCGCACTCGAAGCGCGCGGCGTGCTCGAATCGATGAACGGTCGCATCGCCGTCGGCTGGCTCATCGTCGAGGACCTGGTCATGGTCCTCGTCCTCGTCCTTCTCCCGCCGCTCGCCAGCATCCTCGGCGGCGCGGCCGAAGCCGGCGCGAGTCGCGGCATCGGGATGACGCTGCTGATCACGTTCGCGAAAGTCGGCGCATTCATCGTCCTGATGCTCGTCGTCGGACGCCGACTCTTTCCGAAGATCCTCTGGCAGGTCGCGAAGACGGGATCGCGTGAGTTGTTCACGCTCTGCGTCATCGCGGCCGCGGTCGGCGTCGCGTACGGCGCAGCGGAACTGTTCGGCGTCTCGTTCGCCCTCGGCGCGTTCTTCGCCGGCATGATGATGCGCGAGTCGGCGCTGAGCCATCGCGCGGCCGAAGAATCGCTGCCGCTGCAGGACGCGTTCTCGGTGCTCTTCTTCGTGTCCGTCGGCATGCTCTTCGATCCAATGGTCATCGTCGAAGAGCCGCTGCACGTGCTCTCCGTCGTCGCGATCATCATCCTCGGCAAGACGATCGCGGCCATCGCGCTTGTGCTCGTGTTCCGCTATCCATTGAACACGGCGCTGACGGTCGGCGCGAGCCTGGCGCAGATCGGCGAGTTCTCATTCATCCTCGCGGGACTCGGCGTCGCGTACGGGCTGCTGCCGGCCGAAGGACAGAGTCTGATTCTCGCGGGCGCGCTGATCTCGATCGCGCTCAATCCATTCGTCTTCAGCGCGATCGAACCGTTGCAGCGATGGATCCGCGCGCGCTCCGAGATCGCGCGCAAGCTCGACCTCAGTCCCGATCCGCTGGCGACGCTGCCGATGACCGTCGATCAGGAACTGCTGACCGGACACGTCGTGCTCGTCGGCTACGGACGCGTCGGACGCCGCATCGCCGATGCGCTGATCGAAAACAAGATCCCGTTCGTCGTCGCGGAGCAGAACCGCGAGCTCGTCGAGCGGCTGCGCGCACAGAACATCGCGGCTGTGTCGGGCGATGCGTCCGATCCCGCGGTGCTGATTCAGGCGCACGTCGCGCGCGCGAGCATGCTGGTCATCGCAACGCCGGATACGTTCGGTGTGCGCAAGATGGCCGAAGTCGCGCGGATGCTGCGACCGCACATCGACATCGTCGTGCGGACGCACAGCGATGAAGAGGCGGCGCTGCTGCGGCAGGAGAACATCGGCCGGATCTTCATGGGCGAGCACGAGCTGGCGTTGGGGATGACAGAGCACGTTCTGGAGCGGATGACGCCGAGCGCTTGACAACGGCTCGGGACGAGCGTATTAAACCAGTCGGTTAATTTACCGATAGGTAGAATACGCACATGCCTGCCGACCGACTCAGCACCACGTTCGCCGCTCTCGCCGACCCTACACGGCGCGCGATCCTGGCCCGTCTCGTCACGGGCGAATGCTCCGTCACCGAGCTCGCGGAGCCGTTCGACATGAGCCTGCCCGCCGTGTCGAAGCATTTGAAAGTGCTCGAGCACGCGGGACTCATCGCGCGCGGACGCGAAGCGCAATGGCGCCCCTGCCGGCTCGAAGCCGCACCGCTGCGCGAAGTCGCCGAGTGGGCCGAGCACTACCGGCGCTTCTGGGATGAAAGCTTCGATCGACTCGCGGACTACCTGCAGGTCATGAAGAAAAAGAAAGAGAAGCAAAGGAGAAAACCATGAGCGACAAACTGAACGTGACCACTCCGTCCGATCTCGAGATCGTCATGACGCGCGTCTTCGACGCCCCGCGCGAGCTGGTCTTCGAGGCCTGCACGAAATGCGAGCACCTCCGGCACTGGTGGGGACCGCGCCGGTTCACCCTGAAGAGTTGCGAGCTCGATGTGCGTCAGGGCGGCAAATGGCGGATCGTGCAGACCGGACCGGAAGGCGACGAGTACGGATTCCGCGGCGAATATCGCGAGATCGTGCGTCCCGAGAAGATCGTCTGGACGTTCGAGTTCGAGGGCATGCCGGGACATATCTCGCTCGATACGATGACGTTGGAGGAGCGCGACGGACGCACGACGCTCACGAGTCGATCGCGTTTCGACAATGTCGAAGATCGCGACGGAATGATCGCCTCGGGGATGGAGGCAGGGGCGGCGGAGACGTACGACCGGCTGGCGGAGTACCTGCCGCAACTCGCGGATCCATCTACGTAACGTAGAAGAAACACCGGTGCCTCAGCACCCGCTTACAATCCCGCACCATCAACGCAAGACAGGAAGGATCACGATGAGTGCACTCGTAGAAATCCGCGACGTCCACAAGGTTTACAAACGAGACTCGTTCGATGTGCCGGTACTGAACGGCGTCTCGGTGAGCGTTCCGCGGGGTGACTTTCTCGCGCTCATGGGACCGTCCGGCTCGGGCAAAACCACGCTTCTCAATCTCATCGCCGGCATCGATCGGCCGACGCGCGGTCAGGTGATCGTCGATGGCAAGGAGATCTCCGCGTACAACGAGACGAAGCTGGCCACGTGGCGCGCCGCGCACGTCGGCTTCATCTTCCAGATGTACAACCTCATCCCCGTGCTCAACGCGTTCGAGAACGTCGAGCTGCCGCTGCTGCTCACGCATCTCAAGAAGGCCGAACGTCGCGAGCACGTTCATGCAGCACTGTCGATCGTCGGACTGCCCGACCGCATGACGCACTATCCGCGTCAGCTCTCCGGCGGTCAGGAACAGCGCGTCGCCATCGCCCGCGCCATCGCCACCGATCCGACGATTCTCGTCGCCGACGAGCCGACCGGTGACCTCGACGCGAAGAGCGCGCACGAGATCCTCGATCTGCTTCAGCTCCTCAACAAGGAGCACGGCAAGACCATCATCATGGTCACGCACGATCCGAAAGCCGCCGATCGCGCCAAGCGCACGCTGCACCTCGACAAGGGCGTGCTGGTCGAAGCGCAGGAAGAAGGTGACCGGCGGTTCGCCTCCTCGCGGAGCGACACATGAAGTTCCGCAAACTGATCCTGCGGAACCTCTTCCGCAACAAGCTGCGCACCTTCCTCACGCTCATCCTGATGGGAGCGATCTTCTTCTTCATCTCGACGCTGCTCTCCATCCTGGAGAACTTCGAGACCGCGTCGAACTCCGGGGAAGGCCAGAACCGCCTCTGCGTGCAGTCGGCGATCTCGCTCGCCAATCCGCTGCCGCTCGCGCACGAAAACAAGATCCGCCAGGTCGAAGGCATCGTGGACGTCGCCAAGCTGCAATGGTTCGGCGCGTACTACAAAGAGCAGAAGAACTTCTTCGCCAACTTCGCCGTCGATCACGACAAGATGGAGTCGGTCTGGGACGCCTACAAGATCCCGAAGGACCAGCTCGAGGCCTACAAGGCAGACCGCACCGGTGCCCTCGTCGGCCCCGAGCTCGCCAGACGCTGGGGCTGGAAAATCGGCGACCGCGTCACGCTCATCAGCACGATCTTTCCGCTCAATCCCGAGCTGACGATCCGCGGCATCTATGCGCACAAGTTCGATTCGTCCTCGCTCTTCTTCCACTTCGATTACTTCTACGAGGCCACGAAGGACCAGACCCGCTCGACGGTCGGTACGTTCTGGGTGCGCGTGAAGGATCCAAAGGACATGGCCCGCATCAGCCAGGAGATCGATGCGCTGTTCAAGAACTCCGAGTATCCGACCGAGACTTTCACGGAGAAGGAGTTCCAGCAGCAGTTCATGGCCATGATCGGCAACATCAAGCTGCTGTTCACGGTCGTGTCGATCTGCTCGATCTTCATGGTCATCCTGCTCGCCGCGATCACGATGAGCATGGCCGCGCGCGAGCGCGTCACGGAGATCGCCGTGCTAAAGGCGATCGGCTTCACGAGCAGCACGATCCTCACGATGATGCTCATCGAGTTCGTCAGTCTCGGCCTGATCGGCGGCGCCATCGGCACCGTCGGCGCGAAGCTCGTCTACAGCATGGTCAACATGACCGAGGCGACGCAGGGCTTCCTCGTCAATTTCGGCGTCAATGGGAAGACGATGGTCACCTGTCTCATTACCGCGGTGATCGTCGGCTTCCTCGCGGGCGGTCTGCCGGCGCTGCGGTCCGCGAGAATGTCCGTCGTCGACGGTCTGCGAAAGGTGTGGTGACAGATGGCCATCCCGATCAAATACAACATCGGCAATCTCATGAGCCGCAAGGTCTCCGCCGTCATGACGGTGCTGGGCATCGGCATCGTCATCGCTGTGATGGTGGCGATGATGGCGCTCTACAACGGCGTGCAGCAGGCGCTCGTTACGTCCGGCTCGAAGGACAATCTGCTCGTGCTGCGCGAAGGTGCGCAGACCGAGGCGACGAGCTGGGTTTCGCGCGACCGGTACCGCATCATCAGTGCGCTGCCCGGCATCGAGCGCGGCTCGGACGGCCCGCTGATCTCACCCGAGACCGTGGTGATCTTCAAGCTCCCGCGCCATGACAATCCCACCGGCTCGAACGTGAACGTCCGCGGCGTCACGCCGAAGGCACTCGAGATCCGCCCCTACATCAAGCTCCTCGAAGGACGCATGGTCCGCCCCGGCCTGTACGAAGTGATCGTCACGCGCCGGATGCAGAAGCGCTTTCCGAACATGAACATCGGCGACACGTTCAAGTCCGGCACGTACACATGGACGGTCGTCGGCGTGTTCGACGCGGACGGCACGAGCTTCGACTCCGAGATCTGGGCCCCCGTCGACCAGCTCAACGAGACGCAGAAGCGTGAGGACTATTCGTCCGTGCTGCTCAAGCCGGTGGATGCGAGCGCATACCAGTCGATCAAAGACACGGTCGCCACCGATACGCGACTCAAACTGCTGACGAAGTCCGAGCACCAGTACTACGAGGACCAGACCTCGGGCCTGATGGGAATCCAGATCCTCGTCACCATCGTGACCTTCTTCATGGTCCTCGGTGCCACGCTCGGCGCGATGAACACGATGTTCTCCGCGGTGGCCTCGCGCAAACGCGAGCTCGCGACCATGCGCGCTCTCGGATTCAAACGACGCGACATTCTGCTCTCGATAGTGATCGAAGCGATCGTCGTCAGCGGACTCGCCGGAGTCGTCGGTGTCATCCTCGCACTGCCTGTAAATGGCATCGCGACGGGGACGGCGAACTTCGTCACGTTCTCCGAGGTGGCGTTCAACTTCAACATCTCGCTCGAGGTGGCATTGTTCGCGATCGGATTGGCAATCGTCGCCGGTGTAATCGGAGGATTGCTGCCTGCGATCAGCGCCGCGAGGTTGCCGATCACGCGGGCATTGCGAGAGATCTGAAGATCCCACATCCGCCTGCGGATGTGGGATGACCTTCGGTCACTTCTCGATGATCAGCACCGCGGCGGTCGTATCGCCGTGGCGTCGCGGGAATCGACCGGCCAGCCGCGCGCCGGCCGCGTCGATGTCCCGCTGCAGCACGCGCTCGTCGTACTCGTTCATCTGCATGTACGGCAGCTTCAGCGGATCGCCCTCGATCGCGCCGGCCATGCGATGAACGACTCGCGATCGTCCGCGAACGGTACGCGCGAGTCGACGCAGCTGCCCACCCGGCCGTTCGAACGTCACGTGCAACGCCGTGATCCCGCCCGGCGCGAGCACGCGCAGCAGCGTTCGAATGATCTCGTATCCCGTTTTCACCGGAATGTGCTGCAACACGAGTAACGAGCAGATGAAGTCGAACTGATCGGGCAGCAGTCCGTTCATCTCATGACTCTCGATGTACGTGACGTTGTGCAGCCCGGAGCTCTCCGCGTTCTGCCGCGCATGCGCGAGCATCGTCGGCGCGACATCCACCGCGACCACGCGTCCTGCACGCCGCGCGAGCGGCAATGTCAGACGCCCGACTCCGCATCCGAAATCGAGCGCCGACGCCAACGGAACCTCGCGACCGAGCATCGTCCCGATCGCGGGAAGCAGGGCCTGAATGTCCTGCTCCCCTGTCTCAAAGAACTCCTTCGTCGCGACGGCGTTGCTCGCCACGCCGAGGTAGTTCTCGTTGGTGAGGACGGCAAAGTACGGCTCGCGCCGCGCGAGCTCTTCCCAATCCTCGGCCTGTCGATCTTTCACGAGAATGAGGATACTCGCGCGTTCAAATACCCCCAACCGCCTTGTAGACACTCACCACGCTCGTAAACACCTGCGACTCCGCCTGTGCCACCGCATCCTCCGCTTGCAGTTGCGTGCGCTCCGCATCGAGCAGCGCGAGAAAATCAGCGATGCCTTCACGATAGCGCACACGCGCGATCTGTGAGGCGCGTGTGCTCTCGCGCACCTGATCATTCAACTTCACCAGCCGCTGTTGCCGCTCGCGATAGTCGACGAGTGCGTTCTCGGTTTCTTCGATCGCGCGCAACACGGTCTGCTCGTATTGCGCGGCGGCTTCGCGCGTTCCCGCTTCCGCGCCGCGCAATCGCGCGCGGTTGCTGCCGAGATCGAGTGCGGCCCACCCGAGGGCCGGCGTCACGGCCCATGCGCGCGAGTCGGCTTCGCCGAAGAGACTGCCGCGACCCGCGAGAAATCCGAGGAAGCCCGAGATGGTGATGCGCGGGAAGAGATCGGCGAAGGCGATCCCTTCACGCGCTGCGGCAGCCGCGAGACGACGCTCCGCCGCGCGGATGTCCGGGCGGCGGCGCAGGAATGTGTCGATGTCGCCGAGCGGCAACGCTTTCGCGAGCGGCGAATACGCACGCGGTGAAAGATCGGCCGCGAGATCGGCCGGACGTTGTCCCGTCAACACCGCGATGCGATGACGACGCGCGGCGAGCGCGGAACGAATCGGCGGAATGCTCGCTTCGATTCCGGCCAGCTGCGCAGCGGCGCGCGCGACGTCGAGCTCTTCGCCGACGCCGGCGTCGCGCCGCAATTGCGTGAGTCGCAGTGTCTCGCGTTGATTGACGAGACTGCGCTCGGCGACCGAGAGCTGCTGCTGCAATCCACGCAACTCGAAATAGTTGCGCGCCACTTCCGCCGCCACGATCACGCGCACGTCTTCCAGTGACGCTTCGAGCCCTTCCGCAGTCGCGGCCGCGGCTTTCACCGACGAACGCACGCGGCCGAAGAGATCGAGCTCCCAGAACGCATCGAAACCTGCGCGATACGTCGACGTCTCGACCGTGAACTCTTCACGGCGATCGACGAGCGCGCCGGCAGTCGCAGTCGGATAGCGATCGAGCTTCACATCATCGAAGACCGATCGCGCCTGATCGAGCCGCGCGAGCGCGATGCGCACATCGTGATTCGACTCCAGCGCCGCGGCCTCCAGACCCTCCAGTACCGGATCCTCGAACTGCTGCCACCAGCGCGCGTCGTAGGTGCTCTTCGCGAACAACTCAGGATCGGTCGCCTGCGTCACGCTCACGGGATCGAGCGCCGGCGGCTGATACGCAGGACGCAACGAACACGCACCGAGGAACAACACGGCCAGCAACGCCACCGCGACGTGCGAGGCCGCGGGAACCGGTAACGCGCGACGCTTGCTGAAGCGCTCCACGAGATTGCCGATGAAGGTGTAGAACACCGGCGTCAGGAACAGACCGAACAGCGTCACGCCGAGCATGCCCGCGAACACCGCGATGCCCATCGCGCGACGAATCTCCGCACCCGCGCCCGATGAGAACACGAGAGGAACGACGCCCATGATGAATGCGATCGACGTCATCAACACCGGACGCAAACGCACGCGGCACGCTTCGAGAATCGCCGTCACGCGATCGTCGCCTTCTTCCTCGCGATGCTTCGCGAACTCGACGATCAGGATCGCGTTCTTGCACGCCAGCCCTGCGAGCACGAGAAAGCTGATCTGCGTGAAGACGTTGTTGTCGCCGTTCGTGAGCCACACGCCGAAGATCGCCGAGAGGATCGTCATCGGCACGATCAGAATCACTGACAGCGGCAGCGACCAGCTCTCGTACTGCGCCGCGAGCACGACGTACACGAGCAGCACGCACAGAGGAAAGATCAGCAGCATGGTGTTGCCGGAGAGCATTTCCTGATACGCGAGCTCGGTCCATTCGAACGACATCCCGGACGGCAACTTCTCGCGCAGCACGTTCGCGATCGCGTTCTGCGCCTGACCGGAGCTGAACCCCGGCGCCGGCGCGCCATTGATCTCCGCGGCCGGGAAGCCGTTGTAGTGCATCACCTGCTCGGGTCCGTATCCGCTCTTCACCGTCACGAGCGATCCGAGCGGCACCATGTCGCCGTTCGCATTGCGAGTTTCCAGGCGGCGGATCTGCTCGGGCTGGATGCGGAACTTCGGCGCTGCCTGCACGTTCACCTGGTACGTGCGGCCGAAACGGTTGAAGTCATTGACGTAGAGCGATCCGAGATAGACCTGCAGCGTTTCGAAGATGTCGGTGAGAGGGACGCCGTACGTTTTCGCACGCTCGCGATCGACGTCTGCATCGACCTGCGGCACGCTCACCTGGAAGCTCGAGAACAGACCTGCGAGCTCCGGCTTCGTGCGTCCCTCCGCGAGCGCGCTCTGCACCTGCGTGTACAACTCCTCGAAGCCGGCGCCGCTGCGGTCCTCGACGAACAGCTTGAATCCACCGACGCTGCCGAGCCCCTGCACGGGCGGCGGCGGGAAGATCGCCACGAACGCTTCCTGAATGCCTGAGTACTTCGCGTTGAGCGCGCCGACGATCGCATCCGCGCTCATGTCCTTCCCATGACGCTGCTCGTGCGGCTTCAGCGTCACGAACACGATGCCCGCATTCGACGCGTTCACGAATCCGTTGATCGACAGGCCGGGAAACGCGATCGAGCTCTCCACGCCGGGATGCTCTTTCGCGATGTCCGACATCTTGCGAATGACCGCTTCCGTGCGATCGAGCGTCGCCGCATCCGGCAGCTGCGCGAACGCGACGAGATAGTTCTTGTCCTGCGCGGGAACGAATCCGCTCGGCACCGAGCGCAGTCCGAGCCACGTCAATCCGAGGAGTCCGCCGTACAGAATCAGCGCGGCGACGGCAAAGCGCAGCACGCGCGCAACACTCGACGCGTACGCACCGGAAGCGCGCGAGAACACGCGATTGAATCCGCGGAAGAACCATCCGAACGCGAAATCGGCGGCGCGCTGCAGCCGGTCCCGCGGCGCGCCGTGAGGCAGGAGCAGACGCGAAGCGAGGGCCGGGCTGAGCGTCAGCGAGTTGATCGCGGAAATGACGGTGGAAATCGCAATGGTGAGAGCGAACTGCCGGTAGAACTGCCCCGTCAGTCCGCTGATGAAGGCCGTAGGAATGAAGACCGCGCAGAGCACGAGCGCGATGGCGATGATCGGGCCCGACACTTCTTTCATCGCCTGTCGCGTCGCATCCATCGGTGACAAGCCGAGTTGAATGTGTCGTTCGACGTTCTCGACGACGACGATCGCGTCATCGACGACGATGCCGATCGCCAGCACGAGCCCGAATAGCGAGAGCGTATTCAGTGAGAAGCCGAGCATCAGCATCACAGCGAACGTTCCGATGAGCGACACCGGCACCGCGACGAGCGGAATGATCGACGCGCGCCACGTCTGCAGGAACACCATGACCACGATCACAACGAGGATCAGCGCCTCGAACAACGTGCTCACGACCGCGCGAATCGACTGCCGCACGAACACCGTCGGGTCATAGACGATGCGGTACTCGATGCCGGCCGGAAATGATTTCTGCAGACGATCCATCGTCTCGCGAACGTTCTTCGATGCTTCGAGCGCGTTCGATCCCGGACGCTGGAAGATGCCGATCGCGACCGCCTGCTTATTGTCGAGCAGACTGCGCATCGAATAGAGACTCGAGCCGAGCTCGACGCGTCCGACATCGCCGAGGCGGGTGATCTGGCCTTCGGGAGAGGCGCGGACGACGATGTTCCGGAACTCCTCTTCGGTCGTCAGTCGTCCCTGCGCGTTGATCGAGAGCTGGAACGTCGTGTCGCTCGGCGTGGGCGGTGCGCCGAGGACGCCGGCGGCGACTTGCAGGTTCTGTTCGCGGATCGAGCGCACGACGTCGGTCGCGGTGAGTTGTCGCGCGGCGAGTCGGTCAGGATCGAGCCACACGCGCATGCTGTACTCGCCCGCGCCGAACACCTGCACGTTGCCGACGCCGCCGATGCGCGCCAGCTCGTCTTTCACGCGGAGGTGCGCGTAGTTCGACAGGTACAACATGTCGTAGCGCTGATCCGGTGAGACGAGATGCACGACCATGATGAAGTCGGGCGTCGCTTTCTCGGTGACGATGCCGATGCGCTGCACTTCCGCGGGCAGTCGCGGCAGCGCCTGCGCCACGCGGTTCTGCACCTGCACCTGCGCGTTGTCGAGATCGGTGCCGACCGCGAACGTCACGGTCAGCGTCACGCGTCCGTCGGCGGTCGACTGCGAGAACATGTACAGCATGCCCTCGACTCCGTTGAGCGCCTGTTCGAGCGGACCCGCGACCGTCTCGGCGATGACTTTCGGATTCGCACCGGGATACGCGGCGGTCACGACGACCGTCGGCGGTGCAACGTTCGGATATTCGCTCACCGGCAGATTGAAGAGCGCGATGCCGCCCGCGATCACGGTGAGCAGCGAGAGCACGACCGCAAAAATCGGTCGCGTGATGAAGAACTGAGCGAATCTCATGAAGATGCTTCCATCGCCACTTTCACCGGATCGATCTGCGCGCCGGGGCGGACGCGCTGCAGACCGTTGACGATCACCACTTCACTCGCCTTCAGGCCGGTGCGCACGACGCGCAAGCCATCGACGATCGGTCCGAGCTCCACCGTCCGGTACTCGACGGTTTTCTGCGGCGTCACCACATAGACATAGCGTTTGTTGAGATCGGTCCCGACGGCGCGATCCTGAATCAGCAACGCGCGGTTGCTTGCGCTGCCCGGCAAACGCAAACGGACGAACGAGCCCGGCGTCAGCGAGAGATCGCGATTCGGAAAGATCGTGCGGCCGCGAATTGTGCCGGTCGCGGGATTGATCTGGTTGTCGATGAAGTCGAGCTTGCCCTCGCGCGGGAATCCTTCATCGCTGGCGAGCGCCATGTGAATCGGCACGCCCATCTGCCGCGCGCTGGCGCGCTTTCCTTCGCGTGCGAGATCGATGTAGCGCAGGAACGTCTGCTCGTCCGCATCGAACGATGCATAAATCGGATCGAGCGACACGACGGTCGTGAGGAGCGTCGCCTCGCCGGGTCCCGTTGAAACAAGATTGCCCTGCGTGACGATCGCGCGTCCGACGCGTCCTGCGATCGGCGACGTCACGCGCGTGAATTCGAGGTTGAGCTCGGCCGCGCGCAACGCAGCTTCGACCGCGGCAACCTGCGCCGACGACTCCCGCGCAAACGCCTCCCGCCGATCATGTTCCTCGGGCGTCATGGCGTTATCCGCCCTCAGCCGCTCGGCACGCTGCAGCTCGCTCTCGGCGCGTTGCGACGTCGCGCGAACCCGCATCACCTCGGCGCGCAACCGATCGACTTCGGTCTGAAACGGACGCGCGTCGATCTCGAACAGGAGATCGCCCTTGCGAACCATCGCGCCTTCATCGAAGCGAACCGCGGAGATATAGCCCGACACGCGAGGCCGCACCGAAACGGACTCGACCGGCTCGAGGCGGCCGGTGAATTCGTCCCATTCGGTGACGTCGCGCGAGATGACTTCGGCCACCGTGATCTTCGGCGGCGGCGGCGCATCCGAGGTTTGGGCGACGGCTTTCGAGCACGCCGCGAACAGCGCCAGAGACGCCAACAGAACCAATGAAACGATTGAAAATCTGCGGATGAATTGCATGCCGCATAGCATCGGTTCCGGATCGGAATGAAACAATCGGGCAGTGGTCCTAGCGCGATCTACGACTTTCGGACGATGCGACGCCGCGAGCCGAGGCGCATAATCACGCCATGAAACCGTGCTCCGTCATCAATGAAGACAGCCTCGACAGGCTCAGCACGGAGCTCGCCCAACAGTCCGATCTGCGGCAGCGCGCGGAGTGCATGGCTTCTCTCCAGAGCCACACCGTGCAGCTCGCGCTCGATCTTTTGATGAGCGAGCCCGACCTCGACGGCTTCTTCCGCGGCTTCATGAAGTCGCTCATCGATCAGGGCGAGAGCCACGCGTGCGGCGTCTTCCTGCTCGATGAAGCGGGCGAGAACTGCGAGCTCTGGATGGCGCTCATCGGCGATCAGTTCTTCGCGAAGAGCGAAGCGATCTGGGAGACACTCCCGCTGCCGCGCAACGAAATGGCGGCGCATCTCTTCGCGTACAAAGCCGGCTGGACGGAAACGATCGAATACACCGGTGAAGACGCGCGACTGCCAGAAAAAGTTCGCGCGTTCGATCAATCGATCGATCTCAAGTACATGGCCGTCACGCCACTGAAGCTCCCCACCCGCAACCTCGGATGGATCGCGCTGTCAACCACCGACGACGATCCCGAATGGATGCCGTGGCGACGCGCTCTCCTTGAATCAGTGGCGCGGCAGGTGACACTCGCGCTGCATCAAAGCCGTCTCGCGGAGAAGAGCCGCGATGAAGCGCGACAGCAGGCCGTGCTCGAAGAGCGCAATCGCATCGCGCGCGACATTCACGACACGCTCGCGCAGGGATTCGCCGCGATTCTGATGCAGTTGCAATCGGTGCAGCGCGTGTCGGTCACGCTGCCGCCGAATCTCGCGCGGAGCATCGACAACGCGGTCGATCTCGCGCGCACCCACATGGTCGAAGCGCGGCGTTCCGTCAGCTCGCTGCGTCCGCAACAAGCCGCCGAATCGGGAGACGTCGCGGCGGTGCTGCAACGCACGACCGATCTCGCGCGACGCACGACCGACATTCCGATCGAGCTCGTGATCGACGACCTGCCTCCGTTCGACATCGGCGTCGAGCGCGAGATCATCGGCATCGCGCAGGAAGCGCTCGCGAACGCCGTACGTCACGCGCGCGCGAAACGCATCAAGGTACATGCTGCCGCATCGCGCAACATCGGCTTCCGACTCTCCGTCGCGGATGACGGACGCGGCATCGCCAAAGAACGCTTTGGCGCCGGCTTCGGACTCACGAGCATGCAGGAGCGTGCGGATCGCATCGGCGGCTCGCTGACGATCGTCACCGCTCCGCGCGCAGGCACCGAAGTCGTGCTCGCGTGGGAGCCCGGCGTGTTCACGATCCCGACGCCATGACCCTCACGCACGGTGTGCTCGTCGCGGACGACCACTCGCTCGTGCGCACGGGCGTCGTGAACATCATCAATCACGAGCCCGATCTGCATGTTGTCGCCGAGGCGGCGAATGGCGAGGAAGCGGTGGCCGCGTTTCGCGAACATCGACCGGCCGTGTCGATGCTCGACCTGCGCATGCCGGTGATGGACGGCGTCGAAGCGGTACGGCAGATTCGCGCGATCGATCCGCAAGCGAAAGTCATCGTCCTCACGACCTACGACACGGACGAGGACATCTCGCGCGCTCTCAAAGCGGGCGCGAATGCGTACGCGCTGAAGGACATCACCGCGGACGCGCTCGTGAAGTGCATTCACGACGTGCTGATGGGCAAGACCTATCTCGCGCCGTCCGCGGCTGCCAAACTCGCGGAAGGAATGTCGCGCGTGCAGGTCACGCCGCGCGAGCTCTCGACGCTGCGTCTCATGGCCGATGGTCGCAGCAACAAAGAGATCGCCGGAGAGCTCGGCATCAGCGAGCGCACCGTGAAATCGCACCTCGGGCATCTGTTCGAGAAGCTCGGTGTGACGAGTCGTACGGAAGCGGTGAAGATCGCGACGCGGCGGGGACTGGTCAGGCTCGAGTAGTCAGAACATCAGCGCAACAGCGCGATGAAGTGCAGTCCCGCGTGCATCAGGTCATCAAATTGCACAGGGGTCATCTGTGCGTTTGAAACCGCGATCGGACGCGGCACCACATTTCACGTTTTTCTGCGCAGTGCTCGGACAAAGGGAGGACAGCATGAGCCACTTTCTTCATGACACGGTCACCGACATTCGTCACGGACGCGAGACGTGGCGCGTATTCGTCGCGCTCTGCGGTCCGGCGTTCGCCATTGCCGTGACGGTGGCATTAGCGCAGACAACGTGACATCCGCGTGATGTACCGTCTCTTCCAGAACGATGTACGCTTGCTGCAGGCGACGGTATGACGAACAACGCGACCGGTGAGTGCATCGTCCTGGCGGACGACGATCCTGATGTCGCGGCAGGGCTGTCGTTGTTGATGGAGCGTCCGGGTCGCAAGATCATCCTCTGCTCCAGCGTCGAAGCCGCGGAGATCTCGCTCACGCGCAATCCGGTCACGCATCTCCTGTGCGACGTGCAGTTCACCGGCGATTTCGGATTCGAAGGACTGCACTTTCTCAGCCGCGTGCGCGAATTCGCGCCGCAATGCCGCATCGTGCTGATGACCGGCAACGTCACCGACTCGCTTCGCGCCACAGCCCTGCGCCTCGGCGCGGCGCAAGTGCTTGCGAAACCATTCGGCGGCGATGAGCTGGAGCAGGCTCTCGGCTCTCCCTCCGAAGCGCCGGAAGGCGCGCCGCCGTGCGAGATCGTCAGTTTTCCGTCGCTCGACGAGATCCTCGCGGGAGACGAGCTGCTCGTCGCGTTTCAGCCGATCGTTTCCGTCGAATCATCCTCGGTATCGTTGTTCGGATACGAGGCCCTCACCCGCGCGCGCGGATCGTGGATGACGGACGGACCAGCGATGCTGTTCGAATACGCCGAGCGTCTCACGCGCCTCACCGAGTTGAACATCGCCATGCTGAAACGCGCGATGCACAGCGCCGGAATCCTTCCTGCGGGCTGCTCGCTCTTCGTGAATGTCGATCCGCTGACGTTCGTGCAGGCCGATCTGCCGGCCATTCTCGATGCGGCCGCCGAATCTTCGGGATTCCCGCTTTCGCGTGTGGTGCTCGAGATCACGGAGCGTTCGGGGTTCAGCGATGCAGCGATCGCGCGTCATGCGTTCGAAGAGCTGCGCAACCGCGGCATCCGCTTCGCACTCGACGATCACGGCTCCGCGTATTCACACCTCTCCGCGATCGACGCGATCCAGCCGTCGTTCATCAAGATCAGCAACTCGTTCGGAACCGCGTTCGAGGAAAGCGAGACACGCGCGAGGATCGTGCGACATGTTGCCTCGCTGGCGCGCGACTTCGGCTGCGAGGCGATTCTCGAAGGGGTCGAGTCCGAGGCGACGGCGCGCGCGGTTTTCGCCGTGGGGATCAAGTTCGCGCAGGGCTACTACTTCGGCCGGCCGGCGCTGGCGGTTTTGTAAATTTGCCAGAGAACGATCCGACTGGGCAGCCGGCCGTGCCGGCTAGTCCTCGATTTCGGCGGCGTCGCGGATGACGGCGAAGAAGATCAGCATTACTGCAGCAAGGAGTCCGATTCCGTCCATACGCTGCATGATCGGACATCGCACTCCTTCCGCACATCGTACGAAAGGACAGGTGCGCGTAACTTTTCTGTACGTGCGCGGTTATAGCCTGCAGAGATGGACGTGAGCGAACGAGCTCTGGTGGAGGCGGCGCAGAAGGATCCGTCCCGATTCGCCGCGCTCTATGAAGCGCACTTCGGGCGCATCTATGCGTTCATCGCGCGCCGCGTTCGCGATCGGCATGTCGCGGAAGACCTCGCGGCCGAGGTGTTTCGACATGCGCTGGCGGGGATCGGGGCGTTCGAATGGCGGGGTGTGCCGTTCACGGCGTGGCTGTTCCGCATCGCCGCGAATGAGATCGCCGACTACGGGAAGAGCAAAGCACGCGACGGCGGAACGATCGACATCGAGCTGCCGGGAAAAGACGAGATCGACATCGTCGAGCATCGCGCGTCGTTGTTCCGCCTCGTCGATCGACTGCCTGCGGATCAGCGGCGCGTGATCGTTGGACGGTTCGCGGAAGAGAAGAGCATTCGCGAGATCGCCACGGAGCTGGGGCGGAGCGAAGGGGCGATCAAACAGCTGCAATGGAGAGCGCTGCAGACGTTGCGTATGCAGATTGGACGCACGCAGATGGGACCGAGTCATGGCTGAGCGCGACCGTTACGAGAAGCTCAACGACGCGATCGAAGACGTGATCGCCGGGACGGTTCCGACGTTCGAACCGGAACTGGCGGCGCTCCTCGTCGTGGCGGCCGAGCTGCGCGACCTGCCCGACCCGCGCTTCATGGCACGACTGCGCGAAGAACTGATCCCGAATCCGAAAGAGGAGAACGACATGGAAGCCACCGCAATCGCAACCCATCTGAGACCGTATCTGATCGTCAACGGCGCGACGGATCTCATTGCATTCCTGCAGAAGACGTTCGATGCGGAAGTGCTCCTGAACGTGCCGACGCCGACCGGAACGGTCATGCATGCGGAGGTGCGCGTCGGCGACTCGATCCTCGAGATGGGCGACGCGAACGAACGCTGGACAACGATCGCCGCACCGCAGCACGTCTACATCGATGATGTCGACGAGGCCTATCGCCGTGCGCTCGACGCGGGCGCGACATCGATCTACGAACCGACGACGCAACCGTACGGCGATCGCGAGGCCGGCGTCGTCGACCGCTTCGGCATCCAGTGGTTCATCGCTACGCATCAGGGCGAGTCGTCGCGCCCGCCGGGCTTCAGCACGGTCACGAGCGGCTTCATCGCCGCTGATGCCGAGGCGACGCTCGCGTTTCTGCAGAAGGCGTTCGGTGCGGTGGAGCTTGGACGCACGACGCTGCCGACCGGCGCGATCCAGCACGCGGAGATCCGCATCGGCGAAACGATGGTCGAGCTCAGCGAAGCGCACGATCGTTGGACGGCGACGAAAGGTGCGTTCCATCTGTTCGTCGACGACTGCGACGCGGTTTACGCACGCTCGCTGCGCGCGGGCGGAACGTCGCTCATGCCGCCGGAAGACAAGCCGTATGGCGAACGCTCGGCGTCGGTCGAGGATCCGTTCGGCAATCAGTGGTACATCGCGACGCCGCTCGCGTAAGGAGATTTCGATTGATCGATCACATCAGCATTCGTGTCGCGGACTACGATCGCAGCAGAACGTTCTACGTCGCGGCGCTCGAGCCGTTGGGATACACGCTGGCAATGGAGAACACGTCAGGCGCCGGGTTCAGTCGCGAGATGATCCCGAGCTTCTGGATCAAACAGGGTGAGCCCGTCGAGACGCGTGTGGACGCGGCAGCGGGATGCGGCGGACCGGCGGTGCACGTAGCGTTTGCGTGCAAGGATCGTGGCGCTGTCGATGCGTTTCATCGCGCCGCACTGGCCGCAGGCGCGCGAGACAACGGCGCGCCATCGTTGCGTCCCGAGTATCACCCGAACTACTACGGCGCGTTCGT
>DASYLL010000420.1:0-9243 GCA_036009605.1 Thermoanaerobaculia bacterium
CGTACTGCAAAAAGATCGCATTCGCCGCGGTCGTCAATCGCGTCGCGAACACGAACGTCGTCAGACACATCGCGTACGCAACGATCGCGGCGAAAAACGCCGGCGTGCGCGGAAAGCGCGTGACGTCGCGGCGGAAGAGCACGAACAGCGTGATCGCCGCGAAGACCGAGCGATAGAACGTGACCTTCAGTGCAGCATCGTCGATGCCCTTGATGCCGATGCCGCCCGTCGACCAGAGCAGCGCAGCGATGACGATGTAGAGGATGCCGAGACGACGCGGATTCACGGGCGCGGAGTGTACCGCTTGTGCCGCACCGTGATCGCGTACCCGATCAATCCGTTCACCACCATGATCCCGTTCGTCACCGCGAAGACCCAGTTGCGCACGAGCAGGCTGTAAATGGTGAAGCCGACCGAGGCCGCGAGCTGTCCGACGAACAGCCACGTCGAGACGCCCGCGCTCGTGTGATCGCGCCACTGTTTCGCGATCTGCGTCGCGATCGTGAGGATCAGAACGACGGAACTGGCCCAGCCGATGACTTCAATCAATTCGCGACGTACGACCCTCTCTCCATCCGCGTGCGAATGTCGCTTTCGGCAGGGTTGGGGCAGGGCAGCGGTTCTTCAGGGACGGGGACGACATGCGCGCATTCGCGTACGAGCTCGGCGAGCGTGTCGATCTCCAGCGGCTTGTTGAGCACCGCGGCGATGAGGTCGGGATCGAGATAGACATCGTTCTTCGGATCGCGCACTGCGAGGATGAACGTCGTTGCGTCCGGCCGATCTTCGCGGAATCGCGTGATGAACGTAATGCCCGCATTGTTTGCGCAATCGAGATCGACGACGGCGAGTGCGTAGTCGCACTGCGACACTTTCTGCAGTGCATCCGCCGCGGTGGCCGCGGTGTCGACGCCCACCGGCTGATGACGAAGAATGGTGAAGAGCATTGCCCGCAACGCGTCGTTGCTTTCGACGATCAGGACTCTCGGTTCATCGTTCATTCGAGATCTACTCCTTGAGGCCGTCAGAATCTCAAAAGGCATGCCATCAGTTGGTGTCTTCGGGCATGGCGGTGGGCATCGGAGGCAACTGCGCGCCTTCCGCCGCGACGAGGCAACCGGCCACGGTATCGACGAGCAGCTCGATGTCGAACGGCTTCTGGATCGTACCGACGACGAGGTTCGTGTCGAACTTGCGCTGCTCCAGTCCTGCCGTGAGCACGAGCACGAACGGCCTCGTCATCACCGGCAGACGGCCGAGGTGCTCGAGCACTTCATAGCCGTTCATGCGTGGCATCATGAGGTCAAGGATGACCAGCGCGTACTGGCGTGTGCCGAGGAGCTCCATCGCTTCGACGCCGTTGCGCGCGGCGTCGACTGGGTAGCCTCGGCGGCGTAAGACGGTCGTCAGTAAAGCGCGAATAGCGTCATCGTCATCGACGATGAGGATTAGTTTTTCGTGACGCATGCCTGCCCACACGCCGACTCGGGACTTGGTCGACTGCGGTTATTTGCAGAGCAAGTTACGCGCCGTTACTACTTGACCAGTCGAGAGATGGCCCTGAATTCATCGGTGCCGGCGTTGACCGTCAACTCGAACAATGCCATCTCGGTGGAGCTCGGCTTCGCACCGTCCGACAGCATGCGGCGCAAAGCGGTCTCGCGGTTTTGCGCGACGCGAGACGAGACCGCGTCTTCGATCACGCTCACGAAGAGATCGCGCGCGAGCAGATCCTCGACGGTCTGGTAAACGCAGACGTGCGTCTCGACTCCCGCGATCAACACCTGATTGCGTCCGAGACTCGCCAGCGTCGTCGCGAACGGCTCGCAGCCGTACGCGGAGAAGCACGACTTCTCGATCGGACGATAGCCGCTCGTTTCTTCGAAGACGCGCCGCAGCGATTCGACCGTCGGGCCGAGTCCCTTCACGTATTGCTCGGTGAGGATGACCGGTATGCCGAGAATGTGGCAGCCGCGCACGAGACGCTCGATGTTGCGGACGACGTCCGCCGCGCCGTCGATCACCGGCATCAGCTTTTCCTGGACGTCGATGACGACGAGGACGGCTTGATCGCGATCGAGTCTCATCACACCACCCTGTGCAACGGCTCCGCCCCGCCGAGAAACAACAACACATTCGTCGCCGCGATCCGCGCCATCGCGTTCCGCGTCTCCTCCGTCGCCGAGCCGATGTGCGGCAGCAACACGACGTTCTTCAATCCCAGCAGTCGCGGATTCACACGCGGCTCATGTTCGTACACATCGAGTCCCGCGCCGCGCAGATGCCCACTCTCCAGCGCGTCGCAAAGCGCCTCTTCATCGACGAGCGGACCTCGTGCGGTGTTGATGAGATACGCGCCCGGTTTCATCTTTGCCAGCGCCGCCGCGTCGATGATGTGATGCGTTTCACGTGATAGCGGAACGTGCAGCGAAAGGATGTCGCTCGTCGCGAGCAGCTCCTCGAGCGACTGTCCGCTGCGCACGCCGAGGATGTCCATTCCGAACGGACGCGCGCGTGTCGCCACCGCGGTGCCGATGCGACCCATGCCGAGGATGCCGAGCTTTTTGCCCTGCAGCGAGGCGCCGAGGAAGGCGAGCGGTTCCCATTCGCAGCGGCCGTGCTCGCGGATGTGCGCGTCGCCTTCCGCGATGCGCCGCGTCGTCGCGAGGATCAGCGCCATCGTCAGATCCGCCGTCGCCTCGGTCAGCACGCCCGGAGTGTTCGTGATCGTCACGCCGAGCTCGCGCGCCGCGTCGAGATCGATGTTGTTGTAGCCGACCGCGAGATTCGAAACGATGCGCAGGTTCGGATTCGCTTCGAGCACGCGTCGCGTGATCGGATCCGACAGCAACACGATCGCCGCATCCGCCTCCGCGAGCATCGTGATCATGTCGTCCTCGGTGCGGTCATGCTCCGTCGGATGCGCGATCACGTCGAAGTGCGGCGACAGCAGCGACGTCGCGATCGCGGGGAACTCGGCGGTGAGCACGACGGTGTAGCGCATCACTGTTTTTCGCGCGCGAGAATCCAGCCGAGCACGTACAGAAAGCCGCCGAGCGCCAGCAGCTTCACCTCGGTGCGGATCTCGCCGGCAACGAGTCCGTACAGGAGTCCGATCGGCAGGATGATCATGCCGACGACTTGCAGCCACCGTCCGATCGTTGCACTCATTGTTTGGCGACAATCGTGAGCAGGTCGTCTTCGAACAGTCCCTGCGGACGTTCCTCGATCCGCCCGAGCTCCTGTCCGTCGCGGTAGTAGATGAACGTCGCCACCTTCTGCAGAGACTTGCCTTCGAGCAACGACGCGGGCTGCTGCTTCGACTTGTCGACCGCGACGAATCGCACCGGCAGGTCGACGCCGAACTGCGACTTCAGGTCATCCGCGATGCGCAGAAACTTTGGCACCTCGCGCTGACTGTCGTCGCACCACGTGCCCATGAACACTTCCACGCGATCGCCCGCGCGCACGTACGACTTCATCATCTCGATGACCGTGATGTCGGGGTGATAGTCGCTCTTTTTCTGAATGTAGACCGGTACGGTCGCGATCAACCTGTCGGGCGTGATCTCGCCGACCACGAGTGGCAGCGACACGTTCGGCACGCTGCCCATCTGTTCCGCGCCGATCGGCGGATGTTCGTCGATGGTGATGGTCTGCACGCGGTCTCCCCGCTCCGTCTGATCGACGACGCCGTTCATGCCGTCATACACGCGGCCGAAGATCGTGTAGCCGCCGTCGAGGTGCGGCTGCGGCGAGTGCGTGATGAAGAACTGCGAGCCGCCGGTGTCCGGTCCCGACAGCGCCATGCCGACCGCGCCGCGCGTGTATTTCTGCAGATTGATCTCGTCGCGGATCGCGTAGCCGGGACCGCCGTTCATGTCGTTGCGCGGATCGCCGCCCTGGATGACGAAGTTCGGCACGACGCGCATGAACGAGGTGTTGTCGAAGTACTTCTTCTTCGCCAGCTGCGCGAAGTTCCACGCCGTCATCGGCGCGTCCTGCGTCACGAGCGCGAGCTCGATCTTGCCGCGCGTCATGTGAATCGTGGCCGTGTGCGGCGTGCGCGACCAGCGCACGATCTCTTCGTATTCTTTCTGCGGCCGCGACACCGGCAGCGGCGTGTACGCGGGACGCGGCTCGCCTGTCTTCTCGACGACCAGATCCGCCGCGACGCGACGCACGACGAGATCGGGATCGCCGACCAGGCTTCGCAGATACGACGCGCGCTTCGGACGATCGAGATCCGCGATCGCCGTGATCGCCGCAAGCCGCGCATCGTTCATCGGCGACTTCCGCTCGGCCTCTTCCGCGGCCGTGAGCGTCTGCAGCCAGATGCCGCGCGACTCGGTGGTCACGAGTTTGTAGCGATCGATCGCATTCGTTCGGACGATGACGTCCGCATCGGTGAGGCCGGCGCGGATGAGCGCGAGCTCCTTGTCCACTCCCTTGTCCGGAATCGCGGCAAGGACCGCGGCGCGCACCAGCGGATCGGCATGCGTCGCGTACTTCGCGCGCAAATCGACGCCGCGCTTCTGCGGCGCGGTGTTCTCGAGCACGCGCACGATCGCCCACGGACTCGGATTCGCATCGAGCTCGGCGAGGAGATCGCGCATTGGCGGATCGTCCAGGCCGAAGTTCTTTGCGATCGCACCCGCGGCGAGCTCGCGTTCCCACTGCGTGCCGTTGCGGCGCATGTTGAGCAGGCGGTTGATGATCAGCGGGTCGATCGCGCAATAGGGCACGAGCACATCGATCATCGCAGCGCGCACGCCCGGATCGGGATCCTCGGACGCCGCGAGAATGCGCGGCACGTCCGTGGCCTTGCGCATGGTCAGATCGTTCGGGACCGTACGCGAGAGTGCGACGGCGGCATTCGTTCGCACCCACGGATGCACGTCGCCGAGGGCGTCGATGAGCTTCGGGACGGAGGGACCCTGAGCGATGCGGCCGAGCGCGGTGGCGGCGTAGGCGCGCGTGAGAACGTTCGAGTCGGTCAACAGCAGTTCGAGCTGGCCTCGCGCCGGTTCGTACGCGCGGCGTGTCAGCGCGTAGGCCGCTTCCTGCCGCGCGGATTCCGATGCATCAGCGAGGGCTGCTGCCGCGGCGGCGCTGGCTTTATCGTCGTTGAAGCGGAACAGGAAACGCAGCGCCCGCGCGCGCACTCCCTCGGGATACTGCGCGTCGGTGAACCAGAGGTAGCGCGTGAGGTGGGTCTTGCCGTGTACCGGATCGGCGCCGAGTTTCGAGAGCGCTTCGACGGCTTCGGCAGCAACGCCGAAATCGGTTTCGGCCGTCAGTCGAATCAGCGTCTCCGCACCGTGGCGATCGCCGATCTCGCCGATGGCGAAAGCAGCCATCTCGCGGACGGAACGGTCGCTGTCGCGGGAGAGCGCGTCGAGCTCTGCGACGCCGGCCTGCATCTCGTTCTCATCGAGCTCCTTGTCGCCGTCGGTGTCGATGAATGCGTGCGGCCCGATGCGGCCGAGGGCGAGGGCGATGCGCTTGCGGTGCAGGGGGTTCGGGTGCCTGACCCACGTGGCGACGAGCGCAGGATCGTACTCGCGCCGATCTTCGAGCGCGAGGATGCGCGCTTCCTCGGCGACAGTCATGCCGTACGTCGCGGCAGGTTTGGCGGGTGAGTCGGCGGCGGGCGGTGTGGCGGTGGAGCAGGCGATGCCCAGGAGCAGGAAGAGGGGTGCAAGCTTACGCATGGCGCCGCGAATCATAAGGTGTTTGGCGTGCGGCAGCCGCAGCTGCCGCTTTCGTATGTTCGATCCGTGCCGGTGCATGCAAAAGCGGCAGCTGCGGGAGGCCGCACTCCAAACTCGCCGTATGATCGCTTCCGAAATGAATGAGGTCGCCATCGATGCGAGTCGGCTCGCCCGCCGTTACGGGCGGCGGTGGGCGCTGAGCGACGTCACGTTTCATGTGCCGCCCGCGTCCGCGATGATGGTCCTCGGGCGCAACGGCGCGGGCAAGTCGACGCTGCTGCGCGTGCTCGCGACGGCGATTCGTCCCGATCGCGGTTCCGTGACGATCGGCGGATTCGACGTCGTGCGCGATCGTGAAGACGTTCGCAAACTGATCGCGCTGCTCTCGCATCAGAACTATCTGTACGAATCGCTGACCGCGCGCGAGAACCTCGCAGTTGTCGCGGATCACCTGCGCTTTTCGCGCGATCGCATCAGGCCGCTCCTCGAACAGGTCGGATTGAGCGCACGCGGCGACGATGTCGTGTCGACGTTCTCCGCGGGCATGCGCAAACGGTTGTCGTTTGCGCGCGTGCTGCTGCAGGAACCACGGGTCGTGTTGCTCGACGAGCCCTACGGCTCGCTCGATCCTCCCGGCTTCGATCTCGTCGACTCCGTGATTCGCGGACTCAAAGCAAACGGCGCGACGATCGTCATGGCGACGCATCAGGCCGAACGCGCATCGCAGCTCTGCGAGTTGACCCTCACGCTCGAAAACGGGAGCACGCAGTGATCGCCGCGCTGCGCAAGGAGCTCCTGCTCCAGTGGCGCACGCGCGGCCAGTTCATGGCCGTGTTCGTGTTCGGCGCGGCAACCCTTCTTCTCTTCAGCTTCGGCATTGGCCCCGACGCCTCCGCGTTGCGCACATTCTCCGCGGGCTTCCTCTGGCTCGGGCTGCTACTCTCGTCGACGTTGACACTCGCGGAGAGCTTTCACGCCGAGATGGAGAATCGCGCGCTCGAAGGATTGCTGCTCCTTCCCTCGAATCCGCGCTCGCTCTACTACGCCAAAGCGATCGCCAACTGGCTGCAGCTCACGATCCTCGGCATCGCGCTGATTCCGATCATGGTCGTGCTCTACGACGCCGGCACCACGCGATTGCCGACCCTGCTTCTCGTCATCGCCCTCGGCACCGCGGGTCTCTCCGCACCGGGGACGCTCTACGCGGCGATGACGGCGCAGATCAAGGCGAAACAGACTCTGCTCCCGCTGCTGTTGTTCCCTCTGATCGTTCCGGCCCTGCTCGCGTCCGTCAAAGCTACGTCGCTCGTCATCCTGGGCGACCCGATGGGACAGGCGCGGCCGTGGATCATTCTGCTGCTCGCGTTCGATCTCATCTACTGGTCTTTGTGCGGTTTGTTGTACGGTCGTGTCGTCGAGGACTGATTCTCATGCGCAAGGGATATGCATTCATCGCCATCGGAGCTTTGTTGCTGCTCTTCGGGTCCTATCGGGGACTCTTCGTCGCGCCGCCCGAGCAATTCATGCGCGACGTGCAACGCATCATGTACGTGCACGTGCCGACGGCCTGGAACTGGATGCTGGCCGTCATCTTCACGTGCATCTGCGCCGTCGCGTTTCTGCTGCGCAACAACATGAAGTGGGACTCGCGCCTCGAGGCCGGTCTCGAAGTTTCGACGGTCTTCGGATTTCTGCTCTGCTGCCAGGGCTCGATCTGGGCGAAGCCGACCTGGGGCGTCTGGTGGGACTGGGATCCGCGCCTGACCACGACTGCCGTGCTGTTGCTGGCGACGCTCGGCATCCTCGCATTGCGCAGCTTCGTCGAAGATCCGACCAAGCGTGCGATCTGGTCCTCGGTCGCGACGATCATCGCGTCCGTCGATCTGCCGATCGTCTACTTTTCCGTGAAATGGTGGAACTCCCTCCATCAGGAACAGTCGACGCCGCAAACCGTATCGTCGCCGTTCCATCTGCCGTTGCGCGTGAACGCATTCGGCGTGCTCTTTCTCATGATCGGGTTCATCATGTTGCGCACGCGCATCGCCGCGGCTCGTCTGGAGCGTGAGCTCGCCGAGCCGCCGGTGCGAATCGGCGAAGAAGCGGGAGAGCTTGCATGACCGGAGGAGTGATCAGCGGTGGTTGGGAGTTCGTCTGGGCCGCCTATGGAGTCAGCGCCGCCATATTCATCGTCTACACGATTTCCCTCTTCGTCCGTCTGCGGGAGGTGACCAGAAAATGACCGAATCCGACAAAATGCGCCGCAAAACGCGCTGGTTCATGGTTGGCGCGTTCGCCATCGCGGCCACCGCCTTCACCGTGATTGCCGCCAGCGGCATCAACAAGAATCTCGTCTACTACTGGACGCCGGCTGACCTGCACGCAAACGGCGACAAGGCCTACGGTGCCACGATCCGCCTCGGCGGTATGGTCGCCAAAGGCTCGATCCGCAGCATCGGCGGCTCAGCCGTCGAGTTCGACGTGAAGGACGCCACGCGCATCGTGCACGTGAAGACCAGCACCGTCCCGCCGCAGATGTTCCGCGAGAACATCGGCGTCGTCGTCGAAGGCACGATGGTGAAGGGCGGCTACTTCCAGTCGAACCGCCTCATGGTCTCGCACAGCAACGAGTACAAGGCGCCCGCCGAAGGACATCCGGTCGATCGCAAAGAGCTCGAGCGGATGATGAAGTCCGTCGAACAAGGGAACACATGATCGCTGCCCTCGGACGCGTATTGATTCTCGCTTCCCTTTTCTCGGCCGCGGCCGGCGCGCTGCTTGGCTTCGCCGCCGGCCGCACGCGTTCCGTCGATGGACTGAAATGGGCGCGGCGTTTCTCCTACCTCTATTGCACGTTCATCATCGGAGCCGCGCTGTTGATGGAGTACGCGCTGTTGACGCACGACTTCAGCGTGGGCTACGTCGCGCAGGTCGGCTCGCGCTCCGTGCCGACGTGGGTCACGATCGTCAGTCTCTGGTCATCACTCGAAGGCTCGATCCTCTTCTGGGGTCTCGTCCTCGGCATCTACATCGCCGCGGCGACGTTCTTCACGCGCAAGTACGCTGAGTATCAGCCCGACGCAATCGGCGTCTGGCTCGGCTGCGCGGCGTTCTTCAGTTTCCTGATGGCCGGTCCCGCGAATCCGTTTCTCACGGTCGCGAGCCCGCAGCTCGACGGTCCCGGTCCGAATCCTCTTCTGCAGAACCATCTGCTGATGGCGATTCACCCGCCATTCCTCTACCTCGGCTACGTCGGCATGACCATCCCGTTCGGTCTCGCCTGCGCCGCGCTGCTGAAAGGCCGCCTCGGACACGGCATTCTCAAACCGCTGCGCGAGTCGCTGATGGTGCCGTGGATCTTCCAGACCATCGCCATCATGCTCGGCGGCTGGTGGGCGTACGAAGTCCTCGGCTGGGGCGGGTACTGGGCGTGGGATCCGGTCGAGAACGCGTCGCTGCTGCCGTGGCTCACGGCGACGGCCGCATTGCACTCGATCATGGTGGTGGAACGCCGAGGAATCTTGAAGGGCTG
>DASYLL010000421.1:0-4857 GCA_036009605.1 Thermoanaerobaculia bacterium
GACCTCCAGCAGTACGACCGTCACGTATCAGTGGTACCGCGGTCCCGTCGGCAACGTGTCCAATCCGGTCGGCACGAACTCCAACAGCTTCACCACGCCGCCGCTCACCGCGACGACGCTGTACTGGGTCCGCGCGACGAACAACTGCGGCACGACGGACAGCCAGCAGGCCACGATCACCGTCGGCACGGTCTGCCCGACGCCCACCATCGCCTCGATCCCGACCACCATCGACATCGAGCTTGGCGAAGGCGTCACGATCAACGTCACGCCGTTCGGCACCGGCCCGTTCACCTACCTGTGGTTCCAGGGAAATTCACCTGACACCCTCACGCCGGTCCCCAACGGCACCAACTCTTCGCTTGCCGTCGGTCCATTCCTCGCCACCGGCACCTTCCGCTACTGGGTCCGCGTGACCGACGCCTGCAGCAACACGATCAACAGCACGACGGTCGTCATCAACGTCGCCTGCGGAACCGCGTCGATCCCGACGATCGCCGCGCCGTCGATCTCGCACTTCAGCTCCGGCTACAACGTGCAGTGGCTCGGCAACGTTGCACAGACGTCAGTCTTCCACCTGCAGGAAGCACTCGATCCCTCCTTCACCACCGGCCTCAAGACCTTCATCGTGACGGACGACTTGCAGCATCACATCGACCCGCACACCGAGATCACGACCGACACGCGCTTCTACTATCGCGTGCGCGCCGTCCACAACTGCACGCAGCTTCCGACCGGCTACTCGACGACGACCACCACCGTCATCACCGCGCCGCAACCCGCGAACAGCAGCGAGTTCTCGATCAGCGTGCCGCAGGACGCCACGCAGACGTTCACCCAGGACTACCTCGTTCCCGGCTTCGGCGCGACCGGAACGTCGAGCGACGTGTTCGCAATCACCACCGACGTGGCGTGGCTCACGGTCTTCCCGTCGAGCGGCGCGTTGTCCGCCGGCGGCACCACCGTGCAGTTCACGATCAATCCCGCCCTCGTCGAGATCGGCTCGACCACCGGCACCGTCAAACTCACGCGCACCAACGGCGCAGCCGCGAGAGGCGGAATCGCGACGAACGCAACGACCGGTCTGACGCTGCCGTTCACCGTCAGCAAGGTCACGCCCGTCTCACCCGTCCCGCGCGATGCGAACGCACCCGCGGGAACACTCGTCGTCCCCGCCATCGCCCACGCCGACGGCATCGGCACGCGCTTCCAGTCCGACGTCCGCATCGTCAACGCCTCGTCCCAGCCGATCGAGTACGAGCTCTCGTACACGCCGTCGCGCGCCGCCGGCACCGAAACCGGCAAGCAGCTGCCGCTGACGATCGGCCCGAATGAAACCAAAGGCCTCGACGATCTCGTCAAAGCCTGGTTCGGCGCCGGCATCCTCGGCGAAGGCGGTCTCGGCACGCTCGAGATCCGACCGACCAACGGCGCGAATCCGCTGGCCACCTTCGCATCGAGCCGCACGTACGCGATCGACAGCACGTCGGTCAGCGCCAGCGCCGATTGCTCGCTCGTGCGTTGCACGCTCGGCCAGTACATCCCGGCCCTCGGCCTCGACAAGTTCGTCGGCAGCATCGCAAGCGACAACCAGGCCAGGATCAGCCTCCAGCAGCTCTCGAACAGCCTCGACGCGAGCGGCTTCCGCACGAACCTCGGCTTCGTCGAAGGTTCCGGCGTCCCGGCCACGATGCGCCTGACGCTGCGCGACATCAACAACGCGGTCATCAGTCAGGTCGAGCGCAACATTCCGGCGTACGGCCACGAGCAGGCCTCGCTCAGCGCCGTCTTCGGACCGCTCGCGGTCACCGACGGCCGCGTCGAAGTCGAAGTCATCTCGCAGGGCGGCAAGGTCTCGGCGTACGGATCCGTCGTCGATAACGCCACCGCTGATCCGCTGCTCGTCTTCCCCGTGCAGGCGCAGAAAGTGAGCGAACTGCACTACGTCCTCCCCGGCGTCGCGGAGCTCGACAACGGACCGTCGTCGAACTTCCACACGGACATGCGCATTTACAACGCCGGGCAGGGCTCCGAGTTCATCTCGCTGACCTACTACCCGCAGGCCGGCGACTCCACGCCGCGCCCGGCCACGATCACCATGATCCTCGAGCCCGGCAAGGTGAAATCGATCAACAACGTCCTGCCGGAGCTCTGGCAGCTGTCGCGCACGGGCGGCGCGGTCGTCATCGACGCGGCCGGCCCGTCAGCGCTGGTCGTCACAGCACGCACGTACAGCCGCGACAGCGAGGGTGGCACGTACGGTCAGTTCATCCCCGCCGTCGTCCCCAATGACGGTGTCGGTCTCGGCCAGCGCGCACTCGAAGTGCTGCAGCTGGAGCAATCCGATCAGTACCGCACCAACCTCGGACTCGTCGAAGTCACCGGCGCCCCCGTTCGCGTGGAAGTGCTCGCGCAGACCGGCGCCAAAGTCTCCGCACGCACCGAGATCGATCTCGCAGCCAACGAGTTCCGCCAGATCGGCCGCGTCTTCGAACAGCTCGGCATCACCGGCGCGTCGTACACCGGACGCGTCAGCGTGAAGGTGATCGGCGGCGACGGAAAGATCTCCGCCTACGGTTCGGTCGTCGACAACCGCACGATCGATCCGACTTACGTTCCCGCGCAATAGCAACCCCGCAAAGCAATACTGAGGAGTGCGGCAACCGCCGCACTCCTCACTACTCACCTGCGGCAGCGCGATCCACGAACCACCAGGTCTCCACTCCGCTCGTCGCGAGCGTGACTGGATACTCGACGCCATCGCGCACGTCGCGAAGGATCTTCGCCTTCGCCGCGCCCGTCGCGAGCACCATGCGCGACTTCGCCGCGCGCACCACCGGCAACGTCAACGTCACGCGCCACTGATCGAGCCGCGGCACGAACACCTCGCTGGCAATGCGATCCTGCACTTCGAGCACCGGCGTCCCTGGAAACAACGACGCCGTGTGTCCGTCATCGCCGCAGCCGAGCAACACGAGATCGAGCGCGTCGATCGACAGCTCACGCCACTCTTCCTCGAACACACGCGCCGTCGCCGCGGGATCATTCAGCTCCGTCCTGAATCGCAGCCATCGCGCCGGCACGCCGCGCGCGAACAACACCCGCTCGATCATTCCCGCATTCGATTGCGGATCGTCGATCGGCACATAGCGCTCATCGAGCAGCACCCACGTCACGTCCTGCGGCAGCGACTCCGACAGAATCTCGTACAGTCGCTTCGGCGTCGAACCGCCCGTCACGGCAATCGACTTCGCTCCTGATTGCAGTATCGTTCGCGCAGCCGCGTGCGCGAGATCTTCCTCGTTCTCGAATACGCGCAGGTTCACGCCGCAAGTCCTCGCGCGATCTTCAACGTCTTCAGATACACGCGATCGAGCTCCGGCTTCTTCAACAAACGCACGATCAGATCCTCGGTCTCGCGCGCGAGCGATCGCGTGATGCAATCGATCGACGTCTCGACGCCATCCGCACTCGCGACCACGACACCGCGCTCGCGCTCCTGACGAATGGTCGCGACCGAATCATCGAAGTGAATCTCGACCTCGCAGATCCCCGGCTCGTCGCCGCGCGGCGCGAGCTCGAACGGAATCTCCATTCCGATCTGCGCGCGCATCCACGCCACATACAACAATCCCTCGGCACGCGCACCGAACGAATCATCGCCACCGCTCAACACGCGCAGCTTGCGGATCGCGGACAGTCGTTCGAGCATCGGCGGCGAATCGAACAACGCCGCCGTCGCCGCGCGCCACTCATCGAGCCGCGCCCAGTTCAGATCCGCGGGCGCAGTCGTTGTCTGCTCGCCGATGCGCGACACGAGCTCGAGATCGCGCGCGCTGTCGAAATGCGACGAATCGACGATCAAGCGATCGGCCGGCTCGAGCAACGTCTCCGCATAACCCTGATGCGCATTCGGAAGATCGCCCAGCCACCACACCGCCACCGGCATGTCCGGCAGCAGCAGCGCATTGACCAGCGGCGGCACGTGATCGACACGCTCCCCCGCCGCAACGATCACCACTTCCTCGGAACATACCTGACGTCCACCACCGACGAGATGACAATTTGCCGAGATCCACGACGCGATGTCATCGCGCCCGTTCGGATCCGCCTCGACGACGATCGTGCGCTGCGGAACCCGCGCACTCGCACGCGCCAGAACCTCCGTCGCACGCGCATGTTCTTTCGCCGTCCACGTATGCGCGACGACGTTCCACAACGCCGCACGCGTCACCGCGCGCTCGCCGTCGTGCTTCTCCGCGCGCCACAACTCGGCGAGCTGGCGCTCGATCGAGGCGACGTCGACTTTTTTGTCGTCTTCGACGACGTTGCTGGTTGCTGGTTGCTGGTTCATTGTGCCTTTTCGCCTATCGGTTCTTCATTACGATGCCGCACCCGGAACCAGCAACCAGTAACCAGCAACAGTGCGAAGCACTCACGGGCGTCGCCATTTCCGCCCATCCTTCTCAATCAACTCATCCGCTTCCGATCCCCACGTCCCCGCGGGATAGAAATGCAGCGGCGCCTGATCCGCCGCCCACGCCTTCAGCAATGGATCGAGCCACGCCCATGCGGTCTCGATCTCATCGCGTCGCGCAAACAACGTCGCATCCCCGAGCATCGTCTCGAGCAGCAACCGCTCATACGCCTCGGGCGGCTCCGCACCAAAGGACGTCGCATAGCGAAACTCCATCGTCACCGGCGCCGTGCGCACGGTCGGACCCGGCAGCTTCGAATCGAACTTCAGCGAAATCCCTTCGTCTGGCTGAATGCGAATCGCCAGAACGTTCGCGTGCATCTTCATGCCCAGGCGACTGAAGAGCGGGTAGGGGGCGGGGCGGAAATGGATCGAGATGT
>DASYLL010000422.1:0-14486 GCA_036009605.1 Thermoanaerobaculia bacterium
CGCAAGTTGTCGCGCGGCGCGGCGGTGATGATCGTCTACCTGCCGCTCGTACTCACGGTTGTCATCCTTGCGGTGCTGGTCCTGCCGCGGTTCGTCGCCGATTCGAAAGAGCTCGGCGAGCGTTTGCCGGTGTTGATCGAACAGAACATCCTGCATCCGCTCGAGCGCTTCGTGCCGATGGGTGCCGTGCGCGAGCAGTTGAAAGACGGCATCGAGCTGCCGCGCTCGCGCGTCTTTACATACGTTCGCAATGCCGCGACTGCGATCGCCTACGGATTCGCGGTGCTGTTCATGATCGCGTACATGCTCATCGACGCGGAACGGCTGCGGAATCTCTTTCTGCTCGTCTATCCGCCGGAAGTGCGCGGCGAGCGACGGCGCATGTTGACGCGTGTCGGCAGTCGCATGAGCTCGTGGCTTTCCGCGCAGCTGCTGCTGTCCGCGATCATCGGCATCGCGACGTTCGTCGGGCTCGTGGCATTGCGCATTCCGTACGCGTTGCCGCTGGCGATCCTCGCCGCGATCGGGGAGTTGATCCCGGTCATCGGTCCGACGGTCGGCGCGATTCCGGTCCTTGCGATCGCGCTGCTTCAATCGCCGTGGCAGTTCTGGTCGTATCTCGTCTTCGCGATCCTGCTGCAGAAAGCGGAGAACCTCTTCATCGTGCCGCGGGTGATGGCGAAGAAGGTGTCGATCTCGCCGCTGGCCGTATTCATCGCCTTCATGATCGGCGCCTCGCTCCTCGGCATCGTCGGCGCGATCATGGCCATCCCGGTTGCGGCGATCGTGCAGGTCGCCTTCGATGAAGCGTTCGTCGCGCGACGCGAGCGCCGGCAGGATCACGATCGCGCGGGTACGCTGCTTCGCAATCCCGACTAAAGGCCGGCACGGCCGGCAGCGCTGGTTGCTCCGCCGAGTGGGCTGCTTCCGGTTAAAATCACGGCATGCCGTACAAGCTGCCGTTTGTCGCCGTTGCGCTGCTGCTGGTGTGTGTGCCGCTTTCCGCGCAGGAGCAGAAGGATGTGTGGTCGTGGGCGCACAAGACCGAGATCCGCGCAAACTATCGCTGGTCGGAGAAAGCGCGCGTCACGCGAGAGTTCCCTTCCGGCCCTGACCCGCAGACGCCCATCTCCATGGACACGCCCGATCCCGGCAGTCACCTCGAGCTGAACGTCGCCGACATCCAACTCGACCTCGGCTACGGCGAATGGATCGCTGCGCGCGCGAAAGTGCATTTCGCGGCGAAGCATCGCAAGAACCCCACGACGACCGATGACGACATCGACGCCGACGAGCTCTGGGTCCGCCTCGGCGTGAAGCCGGAGTTTCTCGCGCGACCCGAAGGCACGTCGTTTTTCATCCAGGCCGGCAAGTTCCCGAAGATGGAGCGCCAGCCGGTTCGTCTGCTCGAAAGCTACGGCCTTGCCGCGACGTCATTCAATCGTTTCGAAGATGTGCAGGTGCAGATCGGCGGCACGATCGGGCGCAGCTTCTACTGGCGGGCGCAGGCCGCGAACGGCAATCCTCTCTTCATGCGCGATCCGAACGCGCTTTCGGGCGACAACGGCACGGCGGTGCAGATCATCGAGCACAAGCAGCCCGCGCTCGGATCCGGTTTTCCGATTCTCTACAACGCGGAGACCGAAGATCTGTTCTTCGATACGAGCAACGTGCAGATCGGAGAGGCGCTCGGCTATCGCTGGCAGAGCGGCGACGAATCGCGCGGTTTCGACGTCATCGTTTTTCACTACCAGCGCGATCTCGCCGATACGGTGCCGCTGACCGGAACCTTGTACGGCGGCGATCTCGATCTGCTCGTCGTGAAAGGCTCGGAAGTCCAGGACACGATCGATCGCGGTCTGCCGATCACCGACAGCCGCAGGAAAGAGGAGCTCGGCGCGCGCATCTATGGTGAGTGGGGCAACGCGACCGCGATCGCGCAGATGACGTGGCAGGAAGTGGCCGGACTGAAGCGCGAAGGATGGGAGCTCGAGCTCGGCTATCGCTGGGCGTTGAAGCTCGGCCCGATCGAATCGATCCAGCCCGCGGTGCGCGTGAGCAATCTCGACAATCATTTCATCGGACATCCACAGTTTCCCGCGACGAGCGTGCGCTGGGACTGGAGAAAGTACGATGGCGGCGTGCGTGTCGGACTGACACACGGATTCGATGTGACGTTCGAGTACGCGAAGCACGATGCGTTCGGCGCCGCGGGTCGTGTGCCGATCGATATGTCGGAAGCGCTCGTGACGGTTCGCTGGCGCATCTGACTCGTCAGCGGCGCACGTCTTGCTCTTCCGCCACCTCGGAGGATCAGCAAGCATGCGCAATGAAATGATCGGCGCCGTCGTACGTCGCGCGATCGAACACCCTGAGTTTCGCCGGAAGCTGCTCGAGAGTCCGCAGGACGCGCTGGAGTCGCACGGGTTTGCGCTCGACGCGGCGGATCTGCAGGAGATCGAGAACATCCGGATCACGCTCGGCGACGGAAACGACGTCGAGCAGCGGCTCGTCAGTATCGCCGAGAATTACGGCGTGCATCCCAAGCCGGAGTAACACGTCCCTCCCATCCTGTGAACTTTTCGCGTCGGCCTGCGGGCCGGCGCGCATCCTTTCCCGCCTTCATCCGTCTCACCGGATAGGAATTTGACTCCAGTCGGTCTGGTTCGGAAACGCGGCCAACCGGCTCTGCGGGGGAACCCGCGGAACACCAATACTTTCCAGCGAAGCGAGGCACCTTCACGGATGGGCGTCTTCACCCCGAAACGAGCGGTTCTGTTCGTCGTTGCAGTCCTCCTCGGCGTCACCGCCTCGGCCGGCAATCCTTCTCCCCGTACGCAGGCGCGCATGGCATGGGATCCCGTGAACACGGTGGGCGTCCTCTTTGGCGGCGTCGGCAATCTCGATGGCGCGACGCAGCTCCAGCATGACAGCGCAGAAACATGGCTCTGGAACGGCAGCCGCTGGCTCCAGCGCTTCCCCACGAACATCCCGCCTGCCCGCGCAGTGCATTCGATGGTGTACGACACCACGCGCAATCGCATCGTGATGTTCGGCGGCCGCAAGTCGGGGCCCGAGGTCGGCGTCGATCCGACGTTCCTGAATGACACGTGGGTGTACTCCAACGGCGACTGGACGTTCGTCGACTCCGCGCTTCGTCCGCCGCCCCGCCAGTACGCGGCAATCGCGTACGACCGCGTTCGCGATCGTGTCGTGCTCTACGGCGGCAACAGGCTGAATATCGACGCCACCACGTTCGATCCCTACGACGATACGTGGGAGTTCGACGGCCAGGAATGGGTACAGGTCTCCAGCGACGGCCCCGACGTGGCCAAGCCGGAGCTGGGCTACGACGCGACGCGCAATCAGGTCATCATGATCGGACTCAACGCCGCCGCCACGACCAGGGTGATGTACCGCCTCGAAAACGGCGCGTGGGTGGCGATCACCCCGGCGACGTTCCCGACCTGCGTCAACGACGGACACCTCATCTATCGCGAGCACCGCGGACGCCTGGCGTTCATCGGTGGCTCCTGCGCGACCGGCACGCCGGCCGCGGAGGAAATCTTCGAGTGGGATGGCACCAACTGGGCGAAGCTCACGCTGAACTCGTGGGCGCGGCTTTCGGGCCAGGCGGTCGCGTATGACCCGCTGCGCCGCGAGATCGTCACCTATGGCGGAACGAACATTTTCGGCGGCGCCATCGGCTCGCAGACGTTCGTGATGCGCAACGAGACGTTCCGGACCACGTTCTTCGATCTGCACCCGTCGCCGCGCTCGTTCGCCGGCTTCCAGACCGATGCGACGAGCAACACCATCTGGATGTTCGGTGGTCTCGAAGAGACGAGCACGTTCTATCAATCCGATCTGTGGGGCTATCGCAACGGACAGTGGTTCGAGACGGTGTCGGTAGGTCCGACGACGTGCGAGTCCAACCTCACGGCATGGGATTCGGATCGCAACCGGCTGGTCGTCAGCTGCGCCGCGGCCGATATTTTCGAGTGGGACGGCACGGTGTGGAAAGCCGTCACGCTCGACGACGATGACGATACGCCCGACCCGCGCAGCTTTGCCGCGATGGTCTATGACCCGACGCTGAAGAGGACCGTGCTGTTCGGTGGCTACTTCAACAACAACTTCCGCAACGACACCTGGACCTGGAACGGCACCGCCTGGACCGAGGTCGAGATGGACAATGATGAGCGTCCTCCGCATCGCTCGCAGATGGCCATGTGGTACGACCCGATCCAGAAGAAAGTCATCCTGTATGGCGGCATCGGACGCGGCAGCCTCAACGAGCGCGTCACGCGGTACAGCGACATGTGGGCCTTCAACGGCACCAGCTGGACGAAGCTCAACGTCACCGAGACTCCGGGCGTGCGCTTCGGTCCGCAGGTCGCGGCGAATCCGGTGACGGGCAAAGTTCTGCTCTTCGGCGGTCTGCGCGCGGTTCCGCGTGAGGACGATCCGGAAGGGGAGAAGCTCCGCCAGTTCTTCGCGAACGACACGTGGGAATGGGACGGCGGCGCCAGCAAGTGGACGCTGCTCACAGGCAACCCGCTCACGCCGGAACCGGAAGTTCGTGAGAACGGCTCGATGGCCTGGGATCCGGTCGCGAGCCAGCTCGTTCTGTTCGCCGGGTATGCCGAGGGTTTCTATCGCTCCGATGTGTGGGTGTGGACGGGCACGGACTGGGTTCCGCGTCTCGACCATGCTTCGCGACGCCGGGCCGCGCGATAGCCGGCACGGCCGGCAGCGCTGGTTGCTCGGCCGGTGGGACGTGCGGCTGCCAAGTGGATTCGTTTCCTGGCGTCAGCCAGGAAACTGTGCGCCGGAAACGAGCCACCTGGCAGCCGTACGTGCCATCCAGCGGAGCAACTAGCGCAGCCGGCCGTGCCGGCGTGCTACCTTATCGGACCTCATGTCGGAATCACTGATCACCCACTCTCCGAGTTTCGCGCCGGCGCAGTTTCGCCGCAGCGTGGCGGAAGCTCTCGAGCTCGATCATGGCGTCGATGCCGTGGCTCTCGAAGAGCGTGCAGCATCGCTCGCCAAGCGGTCGCTGAAGAAGGATTCGAAAGTCTGGGGCCTGAAACTGGCCATCAGCATGATCGATCTGACGACGCTCGAAGGGAAGGACACGCGCGGGAAAGTCGTCGCGCTCTGCAATAAAGCAATCCGTCCCGATCCCTCCGATCCTACGATCCCGCACGTCGCGGCCGTTTGCGTCTATCCGACGATGGTGCCGTTCGTGAAGCAGGCATTGAAGGGAACGAACATCAATGTCGCGGCAGTCGCGACCGGATTTCCGAGCGGACAGACCTTTACGAACATCAAAATCCAGGAAACGCGCGAAACCGTCGCATTAGGCGCGGACGAGATCGACATGGTGATCGATCGCGGCGCATTTCTCTCCGGCGATTATCAGAAGGTTTTCGATGAGATCGCCGAGGTGAAGGAAGCTTGCGGGCCGGCTCATCTGAAGGTGATTCTCGAGACCGGCGAGCTTGCGAATTACGATCAGGTGCGTCGCGCGTCGCTCATTGCGATGTATGCCGGCGCGGATTTCATCAAGACATCGACCGGAAAAGTGACCGTCAATGCCACGCTCCCTGTGACGCTGGCGATGTTCGAAGCCATTCGCGATTTTCATCACGTCACCGGCAGGAAAATCGGGATGAAGCCGGCCGGCGGGATTTCCAATGCGAAACTCTCGCTCGCGTATCTCGTGCTCCTCTACGAAACCCTCGGTCCCGAGTGGATGAACCCCGATCTCTTCCGCCTCGGCGCATCCTCACTGTTGAACGACATCCTCATGCAATTGAGAAAAGAGCGCACCGGCGCGTATCAGTCGGGCGATTACTTCACTCTGGACTAGGCAATGACAACGACTGAAATCGAAACATCTGCCGAGCAGATCGAAACCAGAGAGCGCCTTGCACCGGGACCGGCTTCGTCTTCCGTATTGTGGGAGTACGCGCCGTCTCTCGAGGCGACGGATCACGTCAAGATCGCGTCGCGCTACAACCTCTTCATCGGCGGCAAGTTCGTCGAGCCGCATTCGAAGAAATGGTTCGAAACGATCAATCCGGCCACTGAAGAAAAGTTGTCGGATATTGCGGAAGCGGATGCGCAGGACGTCGATCGCGCGGTGAAGGAAGCGCGTCGCGCGTACGACAAGGTATGGCGCAAGATGCCGGCATCCGAGCGTGCGAAGTACATTTTTCGCATTGCGCGTCTGATTCAGGAAAAGTCGCGTGCGCTCGCTGTCGTGGAAACGATGAATGGCGGGAAGCCGATCAAAGAATCGCGCGATGTCGACATTCCTCTCGCCGCCGCGCATTTCTTTTATTACGCGGGGTGGGCGGACAAACTCGAATATGCATTTCCGAATCGCAACGTTGCGCCGGTAGGCGTCGCGGGGCAGATCATTCCGTGGAACTTCCCGCTGCTGATGGCGGCGTGGAAGATTGCTCCGGCGCTGGCCGCGGGAAATACAGTCGTCCTGAAGCCGGCGGAAACGACGTCGATTACGGCGTTGATGCTCGCCGAGATCATGCAGGAAGCGGAACTGCCGCCGGGTGTCGTGAACATCATTACGGGCGCCGGTGGGACCGGTGCGGCGCTGGTGTCGCATGACGACGTCGACAAAGTGGCCTTTACCGGTTCGACCGACGTCGGTAAGCGCATTCAGCGCGCACTTGCTGGTACGAAGAAGAAACTCACGCTCGAGCTGGGCGGCAAAGCACCGAATATCGTCTTCGAAGATGCGCCGCTCGATCAGGCCGTCGAAGGAATCATCAACGGCATCTATTTCAATCAGGGACACGTCTGCTGCGCGGGCTCGCGCCTGTTCCTGCAGGAATCGATCGTCGAGCCGATGACGCGCAAACTGCGCGAGCGGATCAATACGCTGCGCGTCGGCAACCCGCTGGACAAGAACACGGATGTGGGCGCCATCAACTCGCGCGCGCAATTGGACAAGATCCGCGAGCTGGTCGATTCCGGCGTCGAGGAGGGTGCGGAAATCTTCCAGTCCTCCTGCGCGCTGCCATCGCGCGGCTATTGGTTTGCGCCGACGTTCTTTACGGGCGTTTCGCAGTCATCGCGCATTGCACAGGAAGAGATCTTCGGACCGGTGCTGTCGGTGTTGACGTTCCGGACTCCCGAGGAAGCACTGGAGAAGGCCAACAACACGCCGTACGGTCTCAGCGCGGGTGTGTGGACGGAAAAGGGCTCGCGCATCCTCAAGATGACGCAGAAGCTCCGCGCCGGTGTGATCTGGGCGAATACGTACAACAAATTCGATCCGACGTCGCCGTTCGGCGGCTTCAAAGAATCCGGTTTCGGCCGCGAGGGTGGCGTACACGGGCTCGGGCCTTACGTGGTGCTGTCATGACGCGTCTCAATGTGCGCAAGACCTACAAGCTCTATATCAACGGCGAGTTTCCTCGCACGGAGTCGGGACGTTCTTACGCTGTGACCGGCAAAGGGGGAGAGTTGCTCGCCAATGCATGCCGCGGGTCGAGGAAAGACCTGCGCAACGCCGTCGCGGCCGCGCGCAAGGCTCAGTCGGGATGGAGCGGAAAGACCGCGTACAACCGCGGTCAGATCCTCTATCGCATCGCCGAAGTTTGCGAGTCGCGTGCGGCAGAGCTCGCGGATGAGCTGCGCCAGCAGGGCTCGACTGCCGCGGAAGCGAAGAAGGAAGTCGAGAGCGTCATCGACCGCTGGGTCTATTACGCTGGCTGGAGCGATAAATATACGCAGCTGTTCGGCACGGTGAATCCCGTGGCCGGGCCGTATTACAACTTCACGATTCCCGAGCCGACCGGCGTCGTTGGCGTCATTGCGCCGGAACTGCCCGCGCTGCTGGGGCTTGTCAGTCGCATTGCGCCGGCACTCGTTGGTGGCAACACGGTCGTGGCCGTAACGTCAGAGTCGCGTCCGCTCGCCGCGATCACGCTCGGCGAAATCTTCCAGACGTCCGATGTCCCGGGCGGAGTCATCAATCTGATCTCGGGCATCAAGAGCGAGCTCGTGCCGTGGCTTGCCGCGCACATGGATGTGAATGCCATCGATACGACCGGCGTTGCGACCGAAGCGATCGAAGGCGTGCAGAAGGCCGCTGCGGAGAACGTGAAGCGCGTCGTGCACTTCGACGGGGCAGGAATTGGCTGGAGTGACGGCCGCCGCTCACAGGGGCCGTACGCGATCTTCGACTTCCAGGAAGCAAAGACGGTCTGGCATCCCATCGGGATGTAGCGGTCAGAGAAAGATAGCGGAAGACCCACGACGCCGAGGCATCGAGGGTCCTCCTCGGCTCAGAATGCGGCGCCGGGTGCCACGATCTCGAGGGCAACTGCTTCCGCGGGCCACTCGATCTCGATCACCGGACGATTATCTGCTGATGCTGTCCGTTTCTCGGTGCCGGTGAACGCGAAGTCGATCGTGGACGTCGCGCCGGCTTTGACATCCACCGTCTGCGTGAGCTTGCCGTAGCGCTCGTGCCAGATCTCGACCGTCTGCTTTCCCGCGGGAACGTTGATGATGCGAAACGCGCCGGTGGCGTCCGAGACGGCGTAATACGGATGCGGGACGATGCCGATGTATCCGGTCATCCACGGATGCACGTCGCATTTGACGTGCAGCATCACTTCTTCGCTCTTGAGCTGGTATTTGAACACCATCCCCGCCTGCGGCTGTCCGGAGTTGAAGGCATTTCCTTTGGTGGTCATGCTGTGGATGTTGTGCAGCGTCTGATCGCTGTTCTTGATCTGCAGCGTCTGGCCGACCTGTGCGCCCTGGATGCGCGGGTGATAGACGCAACCGCGCTGATCGATCGTCGCGGCGGCGCCGGGAGCGGCTGCTTTCGCGAAGGAGCCGCGGAGATTCACGAAGACATTGGCCAGTCCGCCGTCCGCCGCGCGCAACACCACTTCCTGAAGCACTCGCTTGCCGGCATTGAGGGTGAGGCAGTTCGGATCCGCGCCCATCGGGATGGGCGGATTGCGCGGCCCGGCTCCCGTGAGCTTCACGTGACCCTCGACCGTTCCTGTCTGTGCGTACAGCGGAAGTACTGCCGCGAGGCAAATTACTGCAATTGAGATCCGGGCTTTGACCATGTCGATTACGGAGCCTCCTGAGCTTCGTTGAGCAGCTTTTCGCTGCGCGCTTTGAGATAGAGATAAATGCGACCGATCTGCTCGTTCGTTACCGTTCCACGGAGCGGCGGCATGCTCCTGGTCGGACGTCCGTTCAGAACGATGTAGTGGAAACCGGGATAAGAAAATCGGCGGACGGAAACGCGCAGGTCGACGGGAGCGAGGCCCTTGGGGTCTGCCACCGCGGACGGCCCGTGGCATTGCGAGCAGAACTCCGCGTAGGCAAGGCCGCCATTTTCGGCTTCGGCCAGGCTGAATTCCGGCGCGCGCTCTTTGAGCATCGAGCGGATATCGACGGAAACCAGCAGCTCGGCCGGCAACGCGCCTGCGACGCTCAGTTCATCGAGAATCGCCGAGGAACAATCATTCGGCGTGGCCGTCGTGAGCAGCGACGCCGGCGCGGGACGCGGACGATCGAGCGTATAGAGCGAGACCTGTTCGGCGATCCCCAGTTCCAGTACGCCGAAACCCGCCAGCGGGCCCCAGAGAATCGCGGCATCGGTCGTTCCCGCGTTTACGTCCTGGAGCGGTTTGAATGGGCTGCTCTCATCCCACGAGTATTCCTGAAGGTTCGTCAGGCCGAGCGCGCGAGCCACCTGTGCGGCCGCAGTCCCGGCGTGAATCCCGATTCGAAGACCGCGGAGCTCAGGCGAAGCGGGTCCGGTGACGGTCGCCGCGTGGCGTTCCGGGACGACAAGGATGTAACTCGAGCCGTAGCGCGGCACGGCAGAGAGTGTGCCGGCCAAGGCGCCACTGGCAATTCCGGCACACGGCGACGATTCTTCCTCGGCCGCAGGCGCTTCCTGGGTGCGCGCCGAAACGGTCGTGGTTCCGGTCAGTAGCGCGACGCTGCACGCGCTGGCAATCAGCAAGAGAGTTCTTTTTGTCACGGAGGCGTCCTCGCTTCGATCAGAGTCCCATCTTGAGACGGAGGTAGATGATGTTTGCCGAGTACGCCGAGGGCAGGAGGCCGCCCATCAGCATGGCCACACCGTTCGTGTAGAGCGGCGAATAAGTGAAGCCCTGGTAGTTGTAATCGTTCACATCCCACTCTTCCCACTGATAGCCAGCCGCGAGAGAGATGTGGTCGTTGAGGTGATAGCTGAGCTCCGGATTGAGCGAGTGCTGGAGCGTATCGTCGACGTCGCGGAACGGCACCGGTGCGAATGCATTGACGTCATCCACGGCCGCGGTGCCCACCGGGCTGCTGTAGACCTGCTGGCCGTCGCTCTTGCCGAACGCGTATTGGAACGAGAGGGTGAGACGGTCGGGGATGAGCGATGCCTCGATGCCGAGCCCGCCGGTGTAATAGTTGTCGCGCACTCGCGCGATCCAGTTGCTGTTCGATTCCAGAACGGGCTGGCGGCGATAAGGGTCGCTGATTCCATTGACCGTCCACTGGCGATCCATCATCTCGAACGTGGCGGCCTCGAATCCGAGATCGGCGTATACGCTGAAATGCTCCGTCGGCGCCCAGGTGACGTCGAGGCCGTAGGAGTTGCGACGATCCCACCGCACGCCGAACGCCGTGCGGTCCGACGTCTGCGTCGTCACGTTCGCGGCGGCCATCGAGATCGGACCAAGCTCAGGGACACTGTAATTCGTCGCCGTCATCTGCGCATGGGCCGAGACCATGATGGAATCGGTCACTGCCGTGGTGGCCATGAACTGGGCTTCATTGCGGTCGTAAGGCGACTCGTCGTACTTGATGAGCCACGGCACCATCGGATACGCGGCGGGATTGCCCTGGACGATGTTGTATTGATCGAATTCGTATTCGGAAGTCGTGCGGCGCGTATGCTCGATCCAGCTCTTGAGCTCGACGCGTCCGAACACCCGCCAGTCGAATTCTGCCTTGATCTTGTCATCGGTCATCCGCTCGACTTCGCGGAAGTTACGGTTCATCTGCTCGTGTGTGTACACGCCGCCGAGCTTCATGTCGGGCGACAGCGAATAGTGACCCTGGAGGCTCAGGGTCTGTTTTGCATAGTCCGCGAGGACGGTCGAGTAAATGCCGCCTACGGTTTCAGGATTGCGGATGTCCTCGTCTTCCCGGATGAACTGATTCATGACGAAGGGTTCTTCGTCGTTATCGACGCGGTAAAGGCGATATTCGGCGTTCCACGCCAGTTTCTTCGAGGGTTTGGCGTTCCAGCGCAGCAGCACGGTCTGCGTGTCCATGGCCGTGCGGGCCGTATCGCGAGGCAATCCCGCCGGATCGGTGGCATTGAAGGAAGGATTCGTCGGGCTGCGCATCGGCGGCGCCGCGGAGTTCGTCGAGAACGGCAGCAGCTGTTCGTCCTGTCGCAGGAAGCCGCCCGACACGTACGCGTTGAACGTGCTCTTGAAGGGCAGGTTCTTCACGACGAACGTGCCGCCGAGCTCGTGATACTGGTTGCTCGGATAGAGTCCCATCCGGCCGGTGGCAGGACCGCAGGCGAATGTGCAATTGAGCCCGCCCGGCGCATCGACAATGCGGAAGGGATTGTCGAACGTGAACGAGTCGATGTGATTGACGAAGTCGGAATAGCGGTAGCTGGCGGCGGCGTGATAGCGGCTCTCCGGCTTCGCGAACTCCGCCGAGACTCGGAACTCGTGAGTGTCGTACTGGACGACCCACGGTAATTCGACGAAATTGCCGAACCCGAAAGACGCGCTCCACGGACGCACGCCGTCGCGCGATTCATTGGAGAACGAAGCTTTGGCAATGAGCGGATAGGTGGAGATGAGAGCCACTTCGGCTCCGACGGTCTGGCGTCGCAACGATTCGTCGATCGTTTGCGCCCCCCCTGCGATGTAGCGGCCGAGCTTCACCGCCAGGTCGGCGTTGGTCGCTGTGTTCTGCAGATCGGTTTGCATACCGTCGGCAAGCGTCAACGAATCGGTGCCGATGCCGGCCCACAGCGACTTCGCATCGAACGCGAAGTTGTGCGGAGTCTCGCTATAGAGAAGCGACCACTGTGTCCAGCCCGCGACGCCGCCATCGAGCGCCATGTCCTGGTCTTTGCGTCCAATCTGGCGGCCGAGGACATTCAGGAACGTATCGCCGCTGCGATAGTGTCCCTCCAGTCCCGCGGTCATGCCATTACGAACGTCCCGATACTCCTGAAACTTCGCCGAGACGTGCTCGTCGTCCATGCCGAGGATGGCCATGGACATGCGCACCGACCATGGGGACTGCGGTTCTTCGCCGCTGTAGTCGGGAAGCACGGGCGAGAAATTGCGATAGAGGAGCGGCCCGCCCTTGATGGGATAGTACGAAAGAGGCTGGCGCAATCCCGCATTGGGCCGGATACGCGGGTCGATGCGTCGGGTCGACACGAGCGACCACGCAGGAAAGAGCGTGTCTTTGCGCGTGGCGTCCTGTGCCAGTTCGGTCTCAGTGGCTGGAGTTTCCGGGGCCGCGATTTCGGAGGCCGGAAGGTCAGTGGGATCGCTCACCGGCGGCAAAGGCTCCTGTCCCATCACCGCCGAACAGACGAGCGAGAGGGCGAGGACGGAGGCGATCCGGAATGCGTGTGCGCTCGTATTCATCTGGATTCGCTCCTTCTCACCGGTGCCAGAACTTGCCCGAGGGATGGTTGCTGCCGTGAACCTGAACGTGACAATTCGTACAGCCGCGCTGCAAGAGCTGCGGTTGCATCGAATAAACCGGCGTCCCTGCCGCGGCCTGAGCAGGCGTGCGCGCGTACAGCGTGCTCGGATGGAACTGGTTGGAATGGCACCGCTGGCAGAGGAGCGGTTTCTTCACAATGAGGAGCGGCTCGTGCGACGAGCCGTGCGGATCATGACAGTTCGCGCAGTTCTCGCGGACCGGCGGATGCTCCCACAGGAAAGGTCCGCGCTTTTCGGCGTGGCACTCGTAACACTTGTCATTGATCGAGTTTGCGGAGATGAGGCGAACGGTCTGCGAGCCATGAGGATTGTGGCAGTTCGTACACTGCATCTTTTCCTCGCGCAAAGGATGGTGCGAGGATTTCATCAGCGCCTGCCGGATCTGCTTATGGCATTTCGTGCAGAGCTGCAGCTGTGAGGCCTGGGCGAGCAGCTTGTTGTGACCACCGTGTACCGAGTGGCAGTCGGTGCAACTGAGGTTGCGCTGATCGTGCGCGCTGCCGTGCCACAGAGCCTGATTGCCGCGCGTGTGGCATTGCAGGCAGACCGCGCTCTTGTTCTCGGCGGTTTCCTTCGCGAAGGCCATGAGATTGCCAACGCCTCGTCCGCCGCCACCTTCGACGTGCGCAGAGGCGGGACCGTGACAGCTTTCGCAGCCGAACCGGGCGCCGGGCGTGCGCGGGTCACCGCTCTGACTGTGCGGCTGGTTCATGTAGCTGACGAACTTGTCGTAGTGACACTGCGCGCAGACCTCCGCGCCGACGTATTTCGCTCCCTCCGCGGTGGTTGGAAGAGGCAGTGCCCCCGGGCGCGTGCTGGCCTCCGGCGGCGGAGTCTCCGACTGTCCACGCACGAACGCGGTGGGGGTGATGCTGACGATGAAGATGGTGAGAATGCCTACCCAATAGCCGATGCGCGACCTGACGATTCGCAACCGTGCCACCTCTTACAATTCGCTGGGAACATCTCAAACACAGCAAAAGCGGAACCACTTCACCAATTCGGTCCTTTTCAGGGCGTTGCTCTCGAAGGAGGCCGTTTTACGGGATGCCGGAGCCGGGGATAAAGTGTATGAATCCATACAGTGTGTATGGATTCATACACTTCTATTGGACCGTCTCGCCCGTGATGTCGTAGCGGCGCAGACGTACGTACAGCTGCATGCGCGAAAGGCCCAGGCGCTTGGCAGCGTGGGACTTGTTTCCGCGGCACTCGCGCAGCACGCGCTCGATCGTCTCGCGCTCGATCGTATCCAGATTCGTCGTTGAGGTGAGGGCGGGCGCGTCGTCGTCGAATGAGAGATCCGGCTCGTCGATGGTCGTACCGTCGCTCAGGATCGCGGCGCGCTCCAGCACATTCCTCAACTCCCGGACATTGCCCGGCCAACTGTATGTGGTGAGAGCCGCATGAGCGCGGCGCGTCAACGACGGGGTGCGCTCCAGGCCGAGCCGGGTGCGGATCTCTTCGAGCAGTGATTCAGTCAGAGGCAGGATGTCGTCCGGGCGTGCGCGCAGCGGCGGCAGGGAGAGATCGAACACGCGAAGGCGATAGTAGAGATCGCGCCGGAACAGGCCCCGCTCGATGGCGTAATGCAGGTCGGTGTTCGTGGCGGCGATCACACGTACATTCGTGTGAATCAGCCGCGTACCGCCGAGGCGGCGGAACTCGCGCTCCTGGAGAACTCGAAGAAACTTGGCCTGCGCCGTC
>DASYLL010000423.1:0-9090 GCA_036009605.1 Thermoanaerobaculia bacterium
CGAATCTACTTGGCAGCCGTACGTGCACTCGGCGGAGCAATCAGCGCTGCCGGCCGTGCCGGCCGCCGAAAGGCCAGGGACACGTTCGACCCGCCAAAACCGAACGTATTCGACAGCACGTTCTCCAGCACCATTGCCCGCGGCAAATTCGGAATGTAATCGAGCGGACAATCCTCCGCCGCCTGGTCCAGCCGCAACGTCGGCGGCGCGATCTGATGCTGCAGCGCGAGCACGGTCACGACTGCTTCGACCGCGCCCGACGCGCCCAGCGTGTGGCCGAAGTACGATTTGCTGGACGACACGGGCACGTTGGTTCCAAGGGCCGCGATGATCGCTTTCGTTTCCGCGGAATCGTTGAGCAGCGTGCCGGTGCCATGCGCGTTGACGTAATCGACGGTCGTCAACTGCGCCTCCGCAAGCGCACCGCGCATCGCCGCTTCCGCGCCGCGTCCATCCTCGGCAGGCGCCGTCGGATGATGCGCATCGCACGACGCGCCGTAGCCTGTGAGCTCCGCGAGAATCGTTGCACCGCGCGCAACCGCGTCGTCCCATCGCTCGAGCACGAGATACCCCGCGCCTTCGCCGAGGGTGATGCCTTTGCGTGTCGCCGAGAATGGCGTACACGCTTCGGGATCGACCGCCTGCAGGACGTTGAAACCGCTGTACGTCAGGCGGCAAAGCGCGTCGCTGCCGCCTGCGAGCGCAACGTCCGCGTATCCGCTGCGCAGATAGTCCGCGGCCATGCCGATTGCGGCGCCAGCGGACGCGCACGCAGTTGCATTCGAGATCGCGCCGCCGCCGAGACCGAGCACATTCGCGACGGCATCCGAGGGACCGGATGTTGGCTGCTGCAACACACGAGAGACTCGTGTGCGGCGACGGCCCGTCGCGAGACGCTTGATGTAGTAATCCTCGCCTTCGAGCAATCCGCCCGTCGACGAGCCGGTCGAAACGATCGCGCGATCGAGCGGAACATCGCCCGCCTGGTCAGCGGCTTGTGCAAGTGCTTCCTTCGCTGCGATTACCGCGAGCAGGTCGGTGCGCGACAAACGTTTCGCGTCACGTCCATCGAGCTCGAGATCGATCTCTACTTCCGCGGCGAGATCGGTTGGAAACGTCTCATCGGGAAATCGCGTCATCTTCCCGATGCCCGCACGCGACGCCACAATCGAATCCCACACCTCGGCCTGATTGCGGCCGATCGAACAGATGATGCCGGCGCCCGTGATGGCGATGCGGGTCGTGAGGTCAGGCTTGCGCATTGGCGGACGCGAGATAAAACCTGCCTCGCACGACGTCTACTCCATCGACCTGTCCCGTTCCACTGAAACGGAACGTGCCGCCGAACTCCGCTTCGAGCACGACCGTGCAAATGAGCACGTCGCCCGGAACGATCTCGCGCAGCACTTCGCAGCGATCGACGCCGGTGAGAAATCCCTGCTCCTGGAGCACGAGACCGCCCGCGAACTGCGCCATCGCTTCGACCGCCATCACGCCCGTCGGCAGCACGTCATTCGCGGTGCAGAGGTAAATCCCCTCGATCGTTTTGTCGTCGATGCGCCGCACGGCAGACGCCGCGCGAAAAGGAATCTGATGAGGAAGGTTGGTTAGCCAGGACATTTTGCTGGTTGCTAGTTGCTGGTTGCTGGTTCGTGGTTCGTGGTGCTGTGTCGCGAGAGCCCGCCTTGCGCGGAGTCACCTTGCACCAGCAACCAGTAACCAGCAACATCATTTCGCAGCAGCGAGCTTTTGTTCGACCAGATCCGCGAGCGTGGCAATCGAGCGGAAGTAGTCGCGCGCCGAGCTTTCGTTCTTCACCCGGATGCCGAACTCCGTCTCCAGCATCACGACGATCTCGAGCGCGTCGATCGAGTCGAGGCCGAGCCCGCCGGCGAAGAGCGGTTCGTCATCGCCGATGTCTTCCGGGGTCATGTCTTCGAACTTCAGCCGCTCGATGAGCAGTTCTTTGAGTTTGTGTCTGAGGTCCGTGGCCATAAAAGTCCGGCAGAGTATAGGTGATGCCCGTCTCGGACACGCTCACCTGCCTCTGCTATTCTGCGTAATTGTCTGATGCTGGAACGACTTACCTCACTCGCAAAACTCGAGCCTGATGCAACGGCGCTCGTCGATGGAGCCACCGGAACCGTCACGACGCGTGCCGGGTTGCTGTCCCGTTCCGAACAGCTCGCGGCGCAATTTACCGCGGCTGGATTACGCGAAGGTGACGCGCTCGCACTGCAGCTTCCGAACTCCGTCGACTTCGTCGCCGCGTTCGTCGCTGCGCTGCGCTTGCGTCTCGTCGTCGTTCCGCTCGATCGCGATGCGAACGAATCCGAGGTCGCGAAAATCCTCGGCCACTTCGCGGTGCGCGGTCTGTTTTACGGAGAGCTCTCGATTCGCAACAGCGTCGCGCGTCCCGCGTTGCCTGCGGATGCGCGACTGATCAAGCTCAGCTCCGGTTCGACCGGCACGCCGAAAGGCATCGTCACGACCGAGGCGAATCTCATCGCCGACTGCGAAAACATCTGCGCCACGATGAACATCACGCCGCACGATCTCAACCTTGGCGCGATTCCCTTCTCGCACTCGTACGGATTCTCGAACCTCGTCACGCCGCTCGTGCTGCAAGGCACGCCGGTCGTGTTCTCGAACGACTATCTGCCACAGACGATGATCGAGATGGCGAATCGTTTTCGCTGCACGGTCGCGCCGCTGATTCCAATGGTGTTCGCGCATCTCACGACCGCGGCGCACGGCGAGTTCGAAACGGTACACACGTTCATCTCCGCCGGCGCGCCGTTGCCGCCATCGACGTCGCGGCGATTCCGCGAACGATTCGGCATCGACATCCATTCGTTCTACGGTTGCAGCGAATGCGGCGGCATCACGTACGACGCGCGCGGTGGCGCAGTCGAACGCGGCACCGTCGGTCCGGCGTTGCAGGGCGTTGCGGTGATCGCGGAGAACGGCAAGCGCCTCAGCATCCGCAGCGGCTCCGTCGCGGCGGGATATCTGCTCGACGCGGAGACGTTCGAACCGTTCACGGATCGCACGTTCACGACTGACGATCTCGTCGAGCTGCGCGATGGCGAGATCGTGCTCACCGGCCGCTCCAGCGATCAGATCAACACCGCCGGCAAAAAAGTGAATCCGCGCGAAGTCGAAGCGGTGCTCCTGCAGATCGAAGGCGTGCGCGAGGCGAAGGTTTACGGCGAGCCCGCGGGCGCGAGAGGCGAAGTCGTTGCCGCTGCGATCGTCGCGACGCCGGACGTCACGCGCGAACAGGTGCGTGAGTTCTGCCGCGCGAAGCTCTCGCTGCACAAGGTGCCGCGCATCATCAAGATCATTGATGAGATGCCGGTGGATGAACGTGGGAAGGTGAAGCGGACGGCTCTGGCGACGCTTTAGCAACGCCGAAAATCCGCATCCACAGCAGCCCCACTTCCGCCTTGAACCAGATCTTCACGCCGCGCGCGGCCATCTGCATCGGCGCGAGCCCGAGATTGAAGTACCCCTTGATGCGCCGGTTGTCGTTCATCAAGCCGCCGACGCCCAGCTTCCGCCGCCCTTCCGCGATCGCTTTGAAGCGACGGTTGTACAGCACCATCATTTGATAGCTGATGAGCGCCGGCTTCGGTCCGAGCACCGGCATCCAGTGGAACTTCTTGAGGAAGCGATACGCGGGGATCACGACGAAGATGTAGTACTGCGCGGTGTCGATCAGCATCGCGGCGCTGAGCAGATCGCCTTCGCCCATGTAGTAGTACTTGTCTTTGTACGCGGCCCGGAAGAATCGCCAGTACGAGCGGACGAACGTCTCGTTGTGCTCCGCGATCAGCGGCGCGAGATCCGCTCCCATCGCATCCTTCTTGATGATCTCGACCGTTGCTTCGGCAGTGAACGACGCGTGATCGAGTCCTGGCGAGTAGTACGGATCGAGAAACGCAGCCGCGTCGCCGAGGAGCGCCCAGCCGCGGCCCATGTACTGCTTCGTCGCGTACGGAAGGTGCGAATAGAAACGGAGGTCTTCGAGTCGCGGCTCCGCGACATCAATCAACTCGTTCAACGCAGGAATCGCTTTGAGAAACGCGATGAAATCGTCGCTGCGATTCTTGCTGTGGTGCAGGTCGATGAGACGCTTGTCGAACACGACGCCGATGCTCGTCTCGCCGTTGCCGAGTGGAATCACCCAGATCCAGTAGCCGTGGCCGGTGTAGTGATTCGTGCCGAGGCGGCGCGAACTGATGTTGCCCCCGGAGATGCCGAGCCGCACCGCTAGATCGTCGATGTGGCGGACGTTCTTCCAGCGACACCAGATCGCCGCGGTCGGATGCTCTTCATTGCGCTCGATGAGATTGAGCCGGCGTCCGAGGAAATTCACGCGGCCGCTCGCGTCGAGCACCCAGCGGCATTCGACTTCGCGCGTTTCGCCGATCATCTCGACCGTGACGCGATGATCGAAATCGCCGATCGTCACATCGCGCACTTTCGCCGGACGCCACAACTCCGCACCCTCGGCGACCGCCGTCGCAAGCATGTGTTCGTCGAGTGCATCGCGGCGCAACTGAAACGCGGGAACGGTGCTGCGAATGAAGCCGCCGGTCTCGCTCGCATTCACGTGGCCCGTGACTTTGTCGTTCGAGAACCAGTAACGCAGACCTTCCTTCGGGAGCTGTTCGTTCTCGAGGTGCTGCCACAGCGCGAGGCGGCGCGTGAGAAACATTGCCGACATCTCGGTCGTGGCTTCGCCGACTTTCTCGTCGAACGCTTCCGCTTTCTCGACAATCAGCACGCGCAGTTGCGGCAGCTCGCGACGCAGCAGGATCGCCGTCGACGCGCCACTGAAAGCGCCGCCGAGGATGACCGCGTCGTAGCGTTCTGCCATCTCAGTTCACCAACGCCTGCCAGGCCTTCTGGATTGCAACGGCGCCGCCGCCGATCAGAATCGCGAAGTAGATCATCGTGGCGATGTTGGACAGATGGCCGAGGAGGATGCAAACGCCGTCGCGCTGCAGAAAACCGATCGCGAAAAAGAGGATGGCCACCGCGGGGAGCGTGTTGCTGAACGGGATCAGACCGAACGGCGCCATCAGCAGCAACGCGCCGAGGATCAGTCCCGAGTTGCTCACGAAATGCATGAAGCGGCCGCGAATCAGCCACGCCATCCGGCCCGGTCGGCTGACCTTCTCGAGGCGCTTGAACCAGCGCAGACCGCGCGTGAACGCGCCACGGAGTTTTTCTGACGAGACTTCGCGCTCTTCGAGCTTCCTCGGCAGCCACAGATTGCGGCCGAGCAGACGCGTGATCGAGATCAACAGAATCGCGCCGCCGAAGACGGTGCTGACGCCGGGGATGGAGACCGGAACGAGAAAGATGATCGTCAGAAATGCCGTGAGCACCATCAAGCCGTCGTGACCGATGAGGTCCCGGATCGTTGCCAGCGTGACGCCGCCCTCCGGCAGGCTGTGAATCGCCTTCCCGATTTTCTCCGCGATGGAACCGTCCTGCGATTCGTCTTCCGCCTGCGCCGTCGTCATGGCGGCGCATGTTGCGGGAATGAGGCCTGAAGATCAATCACTGCGCCGAATAAGTCGCGGTCAACCGCACCGTGCCCCAGCGATTGCGCAGCACGAACGCCCCTTCGGCGATCGCACCGTCGGCGCGAAGATGATCCAGGCCGGGCTCATTCACGGAGAGCATGCGATAGCCGGCACCGAGCTCGATGCGCGCGCGAAACGACTGCAACTGCTCCGCGTCGGGCGTGTGAAAGTCGTGCGCGATACCGACCAGTGCTTCGCCGCTCAGGAAGCGCATGTCCTCGAGAGTTGTGCTTTCGCTGCGCAAACGGAGGAAGCCGGCGTTGCGTGCGGTGAGCGGACGCCAGGTCGTGAGATCCGCGCCGAGGCCGAAGCGCTCGGCCCACGTTTCGGTACCGACGATCTCGTCTTCCGTCGTGTCGAACACCTCGGTCACGCGAATCGCCCGCGACCAGATCGGTCCCGCCGAGACGGAAGTGCCGCGGCGCGCGAAATTCGGATCGTCGGTCGACTCGAACCACCAGCGCAGCGATGCCGATTCGAGCGTGTCGCGATCGGTCAGCGTGACGTCGTTCGTCGTGTCCTCGCGGTGAAACCGTGATTTTTCGCGCGACACGGTGGCGATGACGCTCTGCTGCCGCGACAACGGCCAGCCGATCGAGAGCGCGAGGTTCGGATCGTGACGCTGGCCTTCGGTTTTGTGGCGGTAGTTGATGGACGCCGTTGCGAATCCGCCGCGGCCGAGGAGGTCGTATGCGCGATACGTGAGACCGCCGCCGAGACCATCGCGTGCGCCGAGAACGCCTTCGAACGTGCCGAGCTCGCCGAGCAGCAAACGACCTCCGACGACTGCGTCCGAGTCACTGTCATAGTCGTCGTTGCCCACGAGGATCTCGCTGCGCGTATCGACGTCGTAGAAGACCGGGCTCGTTGCGACGATCTGAATCACGAGCGTCGTGCTTCCGGCGGTGAGGCCGGGCTCGATCCGCCATGCGGCGTCAGCGACGAACGGCAAGCGTCGCACGCGATACACCGCCTGTCGAAAATCCTCCTCCGTGTAGCTCTGCTCTTCTTCGAGACGTGCTTCGGCGCGGACGATGTCTTCGGCGCCGGTCGGACCGGCGACGACGATCCGCTCCAATCGGTAGAGCGACGGCTGCTGCGCGAATGACGCGACGGTGAAGAGGAGGGCGAGGACGACGATGAGTGATCGCATGGACGGTCTCTCATCGCGAAGGAGATGCCGTTCCAGGCGGACGTATTTTCAGCAACTTACGCGCGATTCGCGCGAGGCGCCGTCAGATCGATCGAACAGGAGTGTCGAATGAATCAGACAGGACGCTTCATCTGCACGACCGACGCGACGGCCTGCTCCGCCTGCCAGAGATGGCGACGCTGGTGCGTGACGACGATGCGGAACGCGGAGAAGATGTTGTAGCGAACGCGCTTGTCGAACGGCGAGATGATCTTGATGCGGCTGACGTCGACGTCGCGCGCGGCCGTGAGTATCTCCATCAGCTTCGCCTGCAACGACGCGAACTCGCCGAATGCCTCTGCCTTCGCACGCACGGAGCGCGGAACGAACGGCGCCGTCGCTTTCATGCGTTGACGGATGGGCGGCTCGAGGAACCAGCGCAACACGCGGCCGAGGAGATCCATCTTCGGTTTGTGCTTCGGGACGAGGCCGCGCTTGCGCGCGTCTTCGATGGCGTTCTTCAGGACGGGCAGGAACATCTCGCTCGAGATGCTGAGGTGACTCAGACACTCCGCGGCGGACCAGCTGGACGTGTTCGGACGGACGGTGAAGAGACGACCGTCGGTGGATTGCACGAGCGACCACGCGCGGCGCGTGGCCTCGTTCAGCTCCTTCTCCACTCCCTCGATCGCGTCCACCACACGTCCATCCTTCGATGCTTCGCTAGCCCTTCTTCAACATCGCCTCTCCGAGCTCACGCGAGCGCCGCGTCGCCGCTTCGACCGCGTTCATGAGCGTCGTGCGCAGGCCGCCGTGCTCCAGCGTGTGCAGACCGGTGATGGCCGTGCCGCCGGGCGACGTGACCATGTCTTTGAGGCTGCCGGGGTGCTGATTCGTTTCGAGCAGCAACTTCGCCGATCCAAGAAGCGTCTGCGCGGCGAGCAACTGCGCGGTTCGTCGCGACAAGCCGACCTTCACGCCCGCGTCGCTCAATGCTTCGAGGATCAGAAACACATACGCCGGCCCCGATCCCGAAAGCCCCGTGACCGCATCGAGCTGCGACTCTTCGAGGATGACGGTGAGTCCGACGGCGTCGAAGATCTTCTTCGCATCGGCGAGATCCGCGTCGCTCGCATGCTCCCCGCCCGCGATCGCTGTCGCTCCCGCGTCGACGAGCGCCGGCGTATTCGGCATCGCGCGCACGACGCGCGTGCCCGTAGCGAGCCGGGACTGAATCGTCGAAACCGGCACGCCAGCCGCGATCGAGATCACGAGCGCGTTCGGCGAGATCGTTCCGGCGATCTCATTCAACACGCGACTCATGATCTGCGGCTTCACCGACAGCACGACGATCTCCGCGGATGCCGGCACGTGATTGTCTGTGGTGGCGTTGATGCCGTACTTTTCGCGCAGCTCGTTCACGCGCTCGGCGCGCGGGCCGGACGCGGATACCTGCTCCGGCGCGAAGTCATTGCCGCGCAAAAGGCCGCGCAACATAGCCTCGGCCATGTTGCCCGCGCCGACGAAACCGATGGTTCGGGTCATGCGCTTCTAGTCTAATGTACCGCGAGCGGCACGAGCGCTTCCGCAAGCGCTTCAGCCACGAGTCGATATCCCGCCGGCGAGTAGTGTCCGTTGTACAGCGACGCGACGCCGTGCTCTTTCGCGTAGGCAACGAGCCGCGGAGTCGGATCGACGATCGTGAATCCCTGCAGGCGATTGAGGTGCGGTTGCCAGGGATCGGGCTGGCCGGCGACGACGGCATTGATCGTATCCGCGAGCGGGAGGTAGATCAGCACGAACGGCTTGCCGGTGCGCTTCACTTCTTCACGATAGCGCTCGAGCAGCGTCACGGTGATGTCCATCGCCTCGCCATTCACGGCGTACAGATCCTGCGGCTGTTCCTGTTTCGCCGCGCGGAAGTCGACGATGGTGCTGACCAACTTGCTCGGCGTGTACCAGCGATGTTGATACTTCTCCGTGTATGACGGCTCATACTTCGCCAACGGCCATCGATGGAAGTTCTCGAGCGTCTTCACCACATCCTCGGGCACAGTCGTCGGGCGATTGATCAGCTCGAGCTTGCCATCGTTGAGGAGATAGCGCGGCTTCGAAAACGGGATGCTGGTGCCGGGGAACGCGACGATGCGAAAGAGTGTGACGTCGCGGCCCACGTTCTCCATCTGCAGTCCCTGCACGATGACGTTCGTGTCGAAGCGACCGCCGTCGCGGTTGTAGAACAGGTACGCCTGATCGAAGCCGTAGCCACCGACGCCGAAATTGAGAACCTCGGCATCAAGGCCGCGCGCTTTCAACGTCGCTTCGACCTGCACAACGAGCGAGTCCGGCAAGTCCACG
>DASYLL010000424.1:0-36384 GCA_036009605.1 Thermoanaerobaculia bacterium
CTCCCCCTTCCTTTGCTCGTGTCGATGCAGTTCGTCAGCAACGCGATCGAGCGCCACGCGTGTGAGCTGCTTTGCCGGGCGATCGCGGCGATCTGCGTCGCGCGAAGCGCGTCTCGGGCACTCTCCCCATCAGCGAGACGCCGATGAAGCTCTCGAAAAAATTCACGCGCGTCGCGGTCGCCGATTGGCGTCAGCGTCCCGATCACGTTGTCGACGCCCGCAGCGGCGAATGCACTTCCGAGACTTTGGACCTGCGTCTCGGTCGACGCGGGCGGACGAAGGGTTTCGCACGCTGCGAGGATGAGCAGGCGCGCGCCGGCGAGCGGCGTCACCGCTACGGTTCTCGACGACACACGCTGGTCCGTGAGCAGCAACGCGTATTCGCCACCCGCGGGTTGGCGTTCGGTGTGACCGGCTACGTGAACGACGTCCGCGATCGACAACGCATCGCGAAGTGCGGCCAGCGTTGCATGACCCGAGTCGATCACCGTCTTGTTCCGATAAAACGCTGCGATCTCGGTAAGCTCCGTCGCCGCTTGCGGCAGCGCTGCAGTTCCGACAGCGTCGCCCGTGGGGAGACTCATGGTCGCAACGGACAAAGCATCGTCGCTGCAATCGCGTTGCAGCGACTGCGCGCTCGACGCCGTCGCAACGGTCACGCGCTCGACGAGGTACGCCTTGCGCAAAGCGTCGTACAGCGCCGCGAATGAGACCGCACGGAGACGAGGATCCGGCACCACGATCACATGGCGCACACGCGAGAGCACGTCGTCCACGGGACGCACCAACTCGTCATAGAGCGCGGGGCGCGTCCCGTCGATGCGCCGACGCGCAACGCGAAGGACATCCTCGGCTACAGCGAACGTCACCATTTCATCCTGAAGAAGGGAGATCGCAAGCACTGCGGTCTCAGTGCCGGCCAGCCGACGCTGCAGTTCGGCGAGCGTGATGGACGCACCGCGCGCACGCTCGGCGATGGCAAATGCCGCGGCCTCATCACCACGGTCGAGACTCGCGCGAATGGCGTCGGTGAAGAGCGCCCGATCGGCGTTGAGAATGCCCGTACCCGCGGTACCGGCGCGGTGTCGTTCGACGATCTGCATGCCTTCTTCGAGATCGCGCGCGGCCGCATTTGCATCGCCGGCTCGAAACGCGCAGCGTGCGCGCAAGAGAAGTGGCTCGGGCAACGCGAGCGGCAGATCGATCCGGCGATAGAAGTCGATGGCCCGCGAGAGCTGTGCAATCGCGCGTGCCGGATCATTCGCGGCGGTCGCCGCACCGATCGCGACGTCGATGTCGGCGAGACGCCGCGCGCGCATCGACGGATCGACGATCCCCTGCGCGAGCGTCGCAGCGCGTGTGGTGGTGCGAAGCGCACCGGCGGCGTCGCCGCTTTGCGACTCGAGCATCGACTGAAAGCGCAGCGCGTCGAGAACGAGCGGCAGCTGCTCCGCGTCACCGTCGACCGGTTGCGGCAGGCGCGCCAGCGCCAGCGCCGCTTCCTTCCGCCCCGCGAGAAACTCGGCACGCGCGGCGCCCGCCAACGCGGTTGCGAGCCGCGCCGGACTCCCTTCGGCGCTCAGTGCACGCAGAGAATCGATGCGCCAGCTCCACGCCTCATCGCCGCGTCCCGCGGCGGCGAGACTGTACGAGAGGATCGCCTCGACGAACGCCTCGTTCGTACGGTCGCCCACCTCGCGAAACATTCGCGCCGATTCCGAAAGCGTGGCGGTCGCGCGCGTCCAGTCATAGTCGAAAACATGAGCGCGCCCGAGCTCCCAACGCACGTGCGCGCGCAGGGCGCGATAGCCTGGCTTCGCATCGACTTCCTGCATCACGCGCTGCAGTTCCGCTGCGGCGCCCGGCTCGTGCTTCGCCTGTTGAATGCCGGCGAGGTAGTAGCGAGCCGCAAGCGCCATCGGAGAGCGCGACGCGCTGAACAACTCGGCAGCGCGCGTGAGATCGGTCGATGCTTTCTCCAGTTGCTGACGGCTGTACGCGATCCGTCCCGCGCGATACGCAGCATGCGCCGAGGCGATCGCGTCGCGCTTCGCCGCCGGCTGGTCGTCGATGACCTGCGTTGCATCGCGCAACAGCAGCTCGCCCTGGCTTTCCGCCATCGCCGCGCCAATCGAGCGCGCGATCGTCAACCAGCGACTGGCATCTGCATCTTTCTTCTGCAACGCGGCCTCGGCCCAGCGGCCGAGGTATTCGGCTTCGGCGTAGGCGCGTGCGCGGGCGGCGTGAGTGGCGAGGAACCGGCGCAGCGACGTCGCGTCGCCGCGCGCTGCAGCCTCTTCGATGAGCGGACGCATGCGCTCGAACTCTGACGACGTTTTCTCCTCGGGCAGTTCGGCGAGATGCGTGCGCGCTTCATCCGCCCATTTCGAAGAAGGATCGACCTCGAGATAGCGCGTCCACGCGACGCGGGTTGCGTCAACGAGTCCCATCCGCTCGAGGATCAGCGCGCGATTGAACAACGCTTCGGGAAACTTTGCGTCGATGCGCAGCGCCGCGTCGGCGGCAGCGAGCGCCTGTGCGTAGAGAGCAGCACGGCCGTGATCGGACGCCGTCGCATAGCGCGCTGCTGCAAGATCACTCCACGTCGATGCAGACGGCATCGCTGCAGCCGCCTTCTCCAGTCGCGCAATCGCCTCCTCCGCGTTCTGCGTCAGCACCATCGCCACGCCCGCATCGTGCTGCGCCTGGGCGCTCGTATCGCGCTGCGTGCGCTCGATCAGCTCTCCCGCGAAACCAGTGAACTTCATCCGCGCGGGATCGCTCGACGGATTTTCTGTCGCGCGTTGCGAGCCGTGATACGGCGCCCATGGGAAACCTCCCGCGAGTCTCGGCTCGACGATGCGCGCTGCTTTCGGATTCGCGTCGACCAGACGATCGATCGGCGAACCGCGGAACGAGCGGACCGCAGGAATCGAGATCGCGATCACGACTGTCGCGGCGACCGCGGCGAGCCACGGTTTCCACCGCCGCGGCCGCACGACATTGACCTCTTCGACCTCTTCGTCTTCGACAGCCTGCATCGCCATCGCGACGTCGAGCGTGCACTGCTCGCACGCATCGAGATGCTGCATCACTGCCGCGCGCTGCGCACCGGTCAGGCGTCCGTCCGCGAAGGCGGCCAGCGTTTCGGCGTCGAAGCACTTGTCGTCTGGTGCGTACGTCATTGACCTTCCTCCTGAGCAGACGGATGCAACTCTCCGTTCTTCCCACCGAGGCCGAAATCGAGCGTCTCCCGCGGGAAGCCGATCAGATCGCCCGCGGACGCGGCATCGACTCCCGCCGCTTCGAGCGCGCCGCGCAGCCGCACCAGCAGCGACTCGATGCGCCGATAGAGCGGGCGCTGTTCCAATCCGAGACTGCGGGCGATCGAGACGATCGACGCATTGCCGGAGAAGCGAAGGCGCAGAATCAGGCGATCCTCGAGCGTGAAATCCGACATTGCAGCATGCACGGCATCGTTGGCTTTCTTCGAGCGACGCTCGATGTCGATTGCATCGACAAGATCGGCCGCCGACGCATCACTGGCGAAACGGTCTTCATCTCCTTCGAGAACCGGCACCACGACCGCACGCGGCACGCGTGGAGGCAGTGCCGCGGCAAATTGTTCGAGCTCCTGCCTCGTGATCTGCGCGTGGTCCCTCCGCACGATCTCCGCAGCCTCGGCGAACGAAACGCGGTCGCGCATGATGAGCCGTTCGAGTTGAACCGCCGCCGGTCCGCGCCGTTGTGCCTCCGCCGACGAATAGAACCGCCCTTCGAGTCGGCGTTCATCGATGAAGAGACGGCGCACGACGATCGTCAGGAACGACGGCAGCGACGAACGTCCTTCGAAGCTTCGCAGGATCGCGCAGTCATCCTTCAACAGCGCCACGCGCACCGACGAAGCGAAGTCCTCGGCGGCCGCTCCGTCGAGACGCACCTCACGGCACACGCGCGCGATCGCACGTTCAATGACTTCGATATGTTCCTCGAAGAGAGTGCGGAAGCTCATTGAGGGTGACTCCGATCATGGTCTCACTTTTTTCTGGCGCTCGCGGAAAAACCAAAAGTCATCCCCGTCATTCGCTTCATCAAGGAGAGGAGCAAAACCATGACAAAGAAATCCGAGGTTACTTCCGCAGACACACAGAACGTACCGTTTCTCATCAGTCATGCTGCAAGCCGTCCGGACGCGAAGGCCGTTCAGGCGGTTTCGAACGCCATCACGACACTGAACCAGAACAACGGAATCGCCTTCGGCCCGTTGACGCTGAAGTGCGTGAACGGAGCCTTCTGGAACATCTGGAACTCACAGCGCGGCGACACGCCGATCACGTTTTTCCAGTCGAATCCCGCCGCCGGTGGATCGAACGGCGTCGGCGCCTTCCTGCCCCTCGGCGACTACGCCACGCCCGGCTTTACGTACGATGCGGGATCAGTTCCCAACGCACCGGGAACGCAGATCCTCTTCGCACCGACCACCGATGCGACCGTCGTCGCGCATCCCGCGGGCTTCAACTGGATCCTCGACGACGCCGGTTCGGACAATTCGCGCAACATCAGCTACTACACGATCGTGCCACCGGCGGGCTACGTCGCATTGGGCGTCGCGTGCACCGGCGGTCCGGCGCCGAACCCCGAGGCCTACTGGTGCGTGCGCAGCGATCTGGTTCGCGGTGTCGCAGCGAGAGGAATCTGGAGCGACAACGGGCAGCGCTGGCGCCATCACAACGGCAACATCAGCGCACCGATCGCGAATCTGGCCATGGCCGCGCCGTCGATGCTCTTCGCCCCGCAGACGTTCCTCAGCGCTGAAGGCGGCAACCCCGCTTATGCGCTGGTCCTGCAGCAGGCGGACCTGCAGGTCTCGACGTTCGACGCGGATACTCCGAAGTACGATCCGACCATCACCAGCGGCGATGTGACCTCGTACGGTCTGCAGTCGGCGAAGGTCGTCCCGTACACCGCGATTGCCGATCCGGGATACATCAATCAGTCGACTTCGTCGCCGTTCTACTTCATCGTCGCCGAGCCGTACTGGCAGTGCACGATGGTGCTCTCGACGCCGCAGGGGGGCGACTTCCAGGTGACGCAGACGATCGGCACCGGGCAGAGCGACTCGCAAACCTTCAGCCAGAGCACCTCGATGACCGTCAGTGCCAATGTCGGCGTGGCGTACGAAGGCGTGTCGGGGAGTGTGTCGACGTCGTACACGCAGTCGTTCGGAATGAGCACGTCGCACACCCAGAACCGCTCGACGCAGGTGCAGACGCAGATTACGCTCAACCTGCCGAAGCAGCCGACGACGTGGATCTGGGAGCGGCAGACACAGGTCAGCGTGTTCCGCACCGACACCACGCAGCTCGCGCCTGTCGTCTATTCGGAGCCCGACATTCTCTTCGTTCCGGGATCGTAATCACCGTCGTTGTGGCGCCGTCGCAGAGACGGCGCCACAAAGCACCGCGCAAGGAAACTTCGATGCCCATCAACGCAGATCCGAACGCGCTCGTGCAACGTTTCCGTCCGCTGTACAAGCTGCATTCCGAGGAGATGTGGTACCCGTGCCATCCGGAGGATCAGCTGCGCTGTGCGAACCTGATCTCAGTTGCCGATGGGTCGACTGTGATTCCTGCATTGCGCGCCGAGGATGGCTCCGCCGCCGATCAATTCCTGTGCACTCCCCTCGGACTGCAACAGCTCGCGGAACGCGGCGTTCCTCTCGATCGAGCAACGATTGCCGAACTGCAATGGAACGCGACGCCGAGCTCCCAGTACGCATTCTTTCGGCCATCATCGAAGTACGTGATCGCACGCGCGGATGACGGATTCCCTTCTCCGTTCGGCGCGCTCACGAGCACCAACTACCAGCCGCAAAACGCGACGTGGTTTCATCGCGGTGCGCCGAACAATCCGCTCGTGTGGCTGGGCGGCGATCCGTCGTCGTACGCACCGGCTGCACTCGATCCGCCACACGGAACGCTGCGCGGCGTGTGGCAGGAACCGGTGACCTCGGCATGGGTGCAGACACATACGGTCGCCGGCATCGAGTACGTCGATCTGATTTACACGGCGTTTCTCGCATGGAACGGCAGCATCAGCATCCTGGCCGGACAAGGCGAGCATCCGAACGACGTCGAGACGACGATCGTCCGGTTGCACGCGTCCGATCTCGATCATCCCGTCCGCGTCTACTTTCAACAGCACTCGGGCTTCGCCTGGTACGACACCACGGAGGTCGAGCGCGCCGGCGATCGCGTCATCGTCTATCTCGCGCGACAGAGTCACGAGTGCTATGCGCACGCGGGACGCTACACGCGCATCTTCGGATTCGCCGACGATCTCTGCGACGGCGGGCTCACATGGGATGCGCCCGTGATCTATACCGATCGTCCGCAGGGCATGGACCGCCACGGCATCGACACCGACGCATTGCGTTGCTCGCTCGCAGCAGGCGGAGATCCGAACGACATCGTGCTCGTGCCGCTCGAGGATTTGGGACCGCTGTGGCAATACGTGCGCTTCCAGTTCCTCGCACGCCGACCAGCGGACGTGCCGCTGAGCGACGACGATTTTCTGTACCAGCCGTTTCCGCTTTCGACGACGAAGTGGTGGCCTGAGGAAGGACCCGCTGCTACGGACGGACCGCTCGCGATGAAGGCCGGGGAAACGAGTGGTCCCGGCGTCCCCAACTCGTTCTTTCACAACGTCGCCACCTACCTCGGCGCGAATCCCAAACCTGCTTGTTCGCGCACCGCTTCGCTCGCGAAGCCACCGACCGCCGCACCACAATCGCCAGCGGCGCACGCTGTCGCAGCTACCGTCGATACCCGCACGATCGCTGGAAGTGCGATCGGCGGAAGTGTGATCGGCGGCCCAACCGCGGCACTCGCGCCGAACGCACCCTTCGTCGACTGGCGCGGCGAGATCGGCACGTACCTTCTCGGATCGATCAATGCGCAACTGCCGAAGTGGATCGGTCTCCTCCCCGATCCGCTCGTTTTGAAGGACATCAGGAGCGGGCCGATCACGATCCGTGAGTTGTCGATCGCCGGACTGCGCGGCCTCAGCATCGCGCCTGCTGCTGCGACATCTGCAACCACCGCAGCGACGTCCGCATCCTCGGAACGACTCGACGTCACCGTCATAGTCTCGAACGACGGCAACAGCGGAGCCCTGTCGCTGCATCTCAGCGACGTCACCGTGAGCGCAACGGCGACATTCATCACCCCGATCGCCATTCCGCAAACCACTCCGGCACAGTGGTACGTCCCCTACGTCGGGCCGTCACCGTACTCGTACGGCGCGAAGCCGTGGTCGACGACGACCGCGATCAACAACGGCAGCGTCAGCCCGCTCACGATCAGCTTCGACAGCATCAGCGTCGATGTCGGATCGCCGATTCTCGAAATCGTGATCGACGTCATCCTCGCGCTGGTGAGAGAAACGATCGAACATGACGCATCAGCGGCACTCGCAAGCGCGATCAATGGGTATGTGAAATCGGTCTACGATGGCACGCGTCGCGTCGGATGATGGATTTCTGTTCGGGCGCTGTACTAAAAGACCGACCCCACGCACTAACGGGTATGAAGACTCTTCATCCAGGCGGACGCATCGCCTCACGTGTCTCGGCAGGGGCCGCTGTGGGCGTCATCGTCATCGGCCTGGCTGTGCTGGCGGGTTGGGCATTCGGCATTGAGCCATTCATGACCGTCCTCGCCGGATCGATCCGGATGAAATCGAATACCGCCGTCGCGCTCATCTGCGCCGCCGTAGCGTTGCTCATCGATTGGCGTCACGGAGCGATGTGGCTTCGCCGCCTGATGGCGGGAGTGCCGTTGCTGTTCGGAGCGGTGACGCTCTTCGAATACCTCACCGGGATGTCCGTCGGGATCGACCAGCTCTTCTTCCTGGATCACGTGCAGAAGATCTATCCGGGACGAATGGCCCATCTGACCGCAGCCAATCTGACCGCGATCGGCCTGGCGCTTCTCTGCACCAGCGCGCGTCCGAGGTGGATGGCGACGGCGCAAGTGCTGGCGCTCGGTTGCGGACTGAGCTCACTCTTCGCCATCGTCGGCTACCTCTTCGGCGTACCGGTGTTGTACGGCTCGGTCAACTACACGTCGATGGCCTTTCACACCGGCGTGAGTTTCCTCCTGCTCTCCCTCGGAACGCTGTTCATCCATCCGGAGGTCGGGCTGGCCGCGCAATTCTGGTCGCTGTCGAGCGGCGGCGTCGTGGCCCGGCGGCTGATCCCCCTGGCCATCGTGGTGCCGATCTTACTTGGTGCCGCGTTCGTCCAGCCAGGACTGAACTTCGGCGAAATGCGTCTCGCGCTCGCGCTGAGCGTCATGACCAGCGTCATCGCCATCCTGGCCCTCATCACGTCTCTCAGCAAGTCGCTCTCGGCGTCGGATCGCCAGCGTCGGGATGCAGAGCACAATTCGACCATGGACGACCTGACGCACATTCCCAACAGGCGCTACTTCGATCGGCGGCTCGACGAGGAGCTGAATCGCAGCGCGCGAAGCGGCTCCCCGCTTTCGCTGATCCTCCTCGACATCGATCACTTCAAAGAGGTCAACGACCGCTACGGACACCAGGGCGGCGATGCGGCGCTGCAATGGGTGGCTTCCATCGCAGGAAGCATGCTGCGAAGCTCGTCCGTCTTCTGTCGCTACGGCGGCGAGGAGTTCGCAATCATCGTCGCCGATGCGACGATGAGCCAAGCCGCCGCCGTCGCCGAACGTGTACGCGCAGCCATCGCCCGCTCGCCCTGGGCGCCGGAAAACCTGAGCCTCACGATCAGCGCGGGCGTCGCCGAAGGATGCACGAACGACACGCCGCGCTCGCTCGTCAGTCGCGCGGATCAGGCGTTGTATCTCGCGAAAAGGAATGGGCGCGACCGTGTTGAATCGCTGGCGAATGGTCCACGCGAGATCAAACTGGTGCTGGCTACCGCGATCTGAGCTACTTCTCAACAGGCCAGAGCTGCCCGCGCATGTCTCCGTAGTACGTCTGCCCTGTCGTGTGGAGGTTGAAGTAGAGCTGGCGTTCCGCGGCGAGGTCCGCCATTCCTGCGATGGTCAGGACCTTGGCGGGCTTCACCGATTCCAGCGACGGGCTTCCGATCACGCAGCCCATGGTGAAGGCGCCGACCGGACTGCCGTGGTGACCTTCGCCCTGCGCCGCGGTTTTGGCGATGTGCTCGTTGGTCAGCTCGACCGAGAACAGGCCGTCCGAGAGATTGTCCTGGACGTTCGTGGCCAGGGAGAAGTCGACCAGGATGGGGCCGAGGATGCCGGGCTCTCCGCAGTGGATGTGGAACATGCTGACCTTCGCGACGTCGACACCCTCGACGCGCACGTCGACCCATGCCCGGCTGAGATCCTTGCTGAAACGGATCTGCCCATGACCGCGATGACCTGCCGCCTCGCGCTGGTCGCGTGTCTGCGAGGCCGTCGTCGAGCGAAACTGCTGCGGGACGGACGAGGAGATGTTCTCCTCTTCGTTTGATTCCTGATACGGACTGAGGAAGGACTCGAACACGAGCCCGATCTCTTTCCCCTGAGACGCGTCGAGCGAGGGCGCAGCCTGCGGAGACGATGACGCCAGCGAGGCCGTGGTGGTCGGGGCGGTGGACGCCGACTCAGCCGTCGCAGGCGCGGCCGTCTGCGTCTGCTGGGTCGCAGCGGGGCGCTGCGCATTGCATCCGAGGAGCAGAACTGCAATCCCAAGGAACGAAACTGGAGAAGTACGCATCGCAAGCCTCCATTACTTCAGCTCGCTATTGTCGCCTATATCTACTTCTCCGAATCCTCCCGATCGATCCCACTCGTCCACGACGGCGGATCGCTCGCGGGAAACGACTCCGCAATCGCCTCATCGATCCGATCATCATCATCCATCGGCGGTTCGGGACTCCTCATCGGGTCGATGCGGCCGCCGCGTTCTTCGAGCAGATCCTTCTCTGGCGGTTCCATATCTGGCGGTTCCATATCTGGCGGTTCCATGCAAGCCTCCCCTGCCGTTACTGTTCCAGTCCCCACGACGTCCGCTTGAGCCAGCGCATCAACTCTTCGGCGGGCATCGGGCGCGCGATCCAGAATCCCTGCGCGAGATCGCAACCGAGCTCGCGCAACGTAAGCCACGCGGTCTCGTTCTCGACGCCCTCGGCGCAGACCTGCTTGCCGAGATTGTGTGCGAGGTCGATGACGGTGCGGACGATCGCCGCGTCCGCGTCACTCGTGGCCATGCCCATCACGAACGACTTGTCGATCTTGATCTCGTCGATCGGTAATTCGCGCAAGTGCGTGAGCGACGAATAGCCGGTGCCGAAATCATCGACCGACAGTCGCACGCCCATCGATTGCAGCAGCGCCAGGATCGCCAGCGCGTGCGCGGGATCGGCCATGATGCTGCTCTCGGTGATCTCGATTTTCAGGAAGCGCGCGTCGACGCCCCACTTCGCGAGTGCGGCCTGCACTTTCTCCGGCAGCGACTGATCGAGCAGGCTCTTCGCGGAGATGTTCACCGCGACATGAATCGGTGCACCTTCTTCACGCCAGAGACTGCACTGCTCGAGCGCGTGATCGAGCAGCCAATCCGTGAGCGAGCGAATGAGGCCGGTGCGTTCCGCGAGCGGAATGAACTGATTCGGCACGAGCAGTCCGCGCCGCGGATGATTCCAGCGCATCAGCACTTCGCAGCGCGTCATGAGGCCGGTCTGCATGTGCAGCTTCGGTTGATAGTAGAGCTCGAGCTCATTACGCTCGATCGCACCGCGCAGTTCCACGACGAGCGACAGCTGATCGGCCGAACTGCTGTCCGCGTCTTCGCGATGAAAGCTGTACCCGGTCTGCTTCTGCTTCGCGGTGTACATCGCCACGTCCGCGCGTCGCAGCAGCGTGCGCGCATCCGAGCCATGTTCGGGAAAGAGCGCGATGCCGATGCTCGCACCGACTTCGAGCACCTGCCCCTCGATTACGAATTGCTGTTCGAGCGTACCGAGAATGCGACGCGCGGTGATCGCGCTCGAATTCGCATCCGCCGACGTCGGCAACACGACCGCGAACTCATCGCCACCGAGTCGCGCCACGACGTCATCGCCGCGCATCTGATTCTGCAGACGAAACGCGACCTGTTTCAAAAGCGCGTCGCCAAACTGATGACCGAACGTATCGTTCACTTCCTTGAAACGATCGAGATCCATCAGCATCAACGCGAGCATCGAGTCGCTCTGCCGCGCCGCATCGATCGCCTTCTCGAGCGAGTCGAACAACAACGCGCGATTCGGCAGCCCGGTAAGCGCGTCGTGCATCGCCTGATGCCGCAGCGACGTCACCTGATGCTTCGTCGCCGTCACGTCGCGCAGAAACGCGACCCAGTGCGTCAGCTGTCCCGCGTCTTCGACGGGCACGAGTTGCAGATCGACCTCGAACTCCGTTCCATTCGCACGCCGCGCCGTCGCCTCGGCCTCGAACGGTCGATGCTCGAACACGTGATGCAGCAACGCGTCGACGATCGATTGATGCCGTTCGATGATTCCGAAGATCTGCGGCGTCTCGCCGATGATGTCTTCGCGGCGTCGCCCGTACATCGCGCAGAAGCCGTCATTGACGAACGCAATGCGCGGTCCGACTGCTTCGACTGCCGGAGTGAGAATGGCAATGCCTTCGGGCGTGACGTGAATTGCGGATCCGAGGAGACGGAGTTGTTCGCCTTGCATCCGCTGCTCCGTGAGCTTGCGCTGCAACCCTTCGGGCGACTCCAGTGTCGTCGTCCACGCGGTATGCAACGACTCCGCGAACTCGAAGGGCTTTTCGGACATTGCTACGGATCATAGCGCGCAATGCGCACGCACGACTGTTACTCCGGATTCGTCGCCCAGACCGCGGTCTCGGGGATGAACGCGCGATCCGGAAGCTCGAGCATCGCCACGATCGTCTGCGCGATATCGCCCGCGAGCAGCTTTCGTTCACTGAACGGCCGTCGATCGCGTCCGGACGCGGCGACAAACTCCGTCTGCACTTCGCTCGGATCGATCTGCATCACACGAATGTCGTGCTTGCGCAGCTCCGCGCGCCAGCATTCGGTGAGTCCTGACAGCGCAAACTTACTCGACGAGTAGATCGTGCCGCCGGCGTAGCCGCGCCGCCCCGCGGTCGACGCGACATTGACGATGTTTCCGCGCCGCTGCGGGATGAAATGTCGCGCGGATTCGCGCGCGACGAGCATCGCACCGAACACGTTCGTCGCATATACGCGCTGCATGTCGGCGAGAGTCGTATCGATCAACGGAGCGAAGAGTCCGAAGCCCGCGTTGTTGATCAGAACGTCATAGCCGCCGAACGTTTCGACGACCTGCTTCACCATTCGCACGACGTCGTCTTCGTTCGCAACATCCGCATGAATCGCGAGCGCGCCAATCGCGCTCGCGGCTTCGTTCAAGCGCGTCGCATCGCGTCCGCAGATCGCGACCTGCGCACCGCCCTCGCGCAACTGTCGGGCGGTCTCCAATCCGATGCCGGAACTGCCGCCGGTGACAAGCGCCTTTGCTGTCGAGATGTCCAAGCGATTCCTCTCAGTTGTCAGTTGTCAGTTGTCGGTTCTCCGTCAGTCTGTCGCCCGAGCGATGCCCTTCAGACAACCGACAACTGACAACCGACAACCAATCATCACCTTTTCACCAACTCGATTCCGCCACGGTTCGCAGCATTCTCGAGCGTCGTCCGTCCCTCGGCATCCGCTTTCAGATACGCGTCGAAGAACGCGAGGGACATCGCTTTCACGTTCGCAAACGTACCGCGAATGCGCAGTCCGTCGCTGCCTTCGCGCGGGCGGCCACGTTCGTACGGCTGCTGAATCGGCGCGGTGGTATTCCCCGGATGCGTCTGGTCGCCGATCGTCGGCGATCGGACTTCCGGCGCGCCCGGCGCCATGGCGTTGATCTGTCCTGTAAAGGAGGCGTGATGTGCGCCTTCGAGGACGATGAGCCACTTGTCGCCCGCCGGCGACAGCTCGAATGCCTGACGACGCCAATCGGGCGTTTCCTTCTCATTCAACCCGTTGTCGCGGGTGCCCGTCATGAACAACGTCGGGACCTTGATTTCCTTGAACGAATCGGCCGTCAAATGAAAGGTCTCGCTCGGTCCCTGCGGCGACAGCACCGCAATCGCCTTCACACGCGGATCCGCATAGCTCGTCCCCTCGGGGAACGTCTTTGCCCCGCCGATCAGCATCGCGATGAACGCGCCGTAAGAATGTCCGCCGACGCCGATCTTCGTGCGATCGATCTTTCCCTTCAGCTCGGGATAGCTCTCCTCGATCGCGTCGAGTCCGTCGATGATCGCGGTGATGTCGCGCACGCGATTACGCCAGTCGCTCTGCGTCTGATTGCGCCAGGCCGCTTCGATGTCGTCGCGTTTGAGGCGTCCGGCATCCGCGTGCGCGGGCTTGATCACGACGTAGCCCTGGCTCGCCCAGTGTGAGGTGAGGCCGACGTACGTCTGCCTCGTCGAGCCGAATGCGTGCGAGAAGATCAGGAGCGGATGCGGACCCGGCCGCGTTGGATACTCGACCGTGAAGACGACATCCTGATTGCGCTGGGTATCGCGAAATGTGCCTTCGGGAATCACGCCGACGGGTGATTCTCCAGCCTGACCGGCGTAGCGCGAGCGCGGTGCCTGATCTTCATTGAGCTGGCTCGGCGCGGTGCTGCTGCACGAGAAAAAAACGAATGCGAGAACGAGAGTTGAGGCGGTGCGGCGAATCATGATTCCTCCGTGGAGACCGACGTCCGCGCCATTTCCGGCGCGTATTGAGCGATGAGCACGCTGACCAAAACGAGCAGGCCACCCGCAATCACGATGCCACTCACCCGCTCCCCGAGAAGCATGGCGGCTGCAATGAACGTGATCAGCGGTTCGAGATAAAGAAAGATCGCCACGCGCGACACTTCGATCTGTTCCAGCGCGCCGTACCAGAAGAGATAGCCGAGCGCCGAGCAGCCGATCGCGAGAAACAGCAGCGCGCCCCATGCCGTCGAGCTGAGCTGCGGCACTTCACGCCAGCCGCGCTGTGCAATGAAGAACGGTGTGAGCATCAACGTACCGAAGAGCATGGCCCCCGAGGTGGCGCGGCGTGGACCGAGCTTACGGATGGTGGCGTGGCCGACGACGGAGTAAATCGCCCAGTTGATCGTGCTGATGAAGATCAGCAGATCGCCGATCGTCGACGGACGCGAGAACACGTGCGCGCTGAATTCGCCGCGTGTGACGACGAGCAGCGCTCCCGCAAATCCGCCAGCCAGTCCAACAACCTTCCAGAAACTGAATCGCTCGCGCAACACGATCGCCGACAGCACCGCGGACCAGAGCGGCGTGAGTCCGATGAGCCAGCCCGCGTTCGTGGCCGCGGTCAACATGAGCCCGTACGCCTGCAGCATCTGATGCACGAAGATGCCGATGAATCCCATCAGCGCGAGTGACGGCCACGCCGAGCGCGGCGGCAACTCGCGCACGAGTGCCAGCAACACCAGTGCACCGATCGCGAAGCGGCAGAAGATCAGCGTGACCGGAGAGATCTCCCGCAGAACCGCCTTCGTCGCGACGAAGGAGATTCCCCAGAAAACGATGGCGATGATCGCTGCCAACCGCGGGTACGACATTGGAGCGACATGATAGCCGGGCAAGTTGTCATCCCGAGCGTAGCGAGGGACCTGGGTGGGCGGGGCGCGAAGCCTGTGCCTGTCGCCCCTCCCGCCCAGGTCCCTCGCTCACGCTCGGGATGACAGCCTGATACGCTCTCCACGATGTCGACGAAAGTCCGCAAGTACACGCTCAAGCGTCCCGACAAGCCGCGGAAGCAGTACAAGATCCGTTACGAAGACGAGCTGAATTCCGAGCAGCTCGAAGTCGTGATGCAGGGCGACGGGCCGATGCTCGTCATCGCCGGCGCGGGCAGCGGAAAGACGCGCGCGCTCACCTATCGCGTTTCGCGGCTCATCGAAGACGGCGTCGATCCGTCCGAGATCCTCATCGTCACGTTCACCAACAAATCCGCGCGCGAGATGCTCAGTCGCGTCGAGCAATTCGTTACGACCGACACGCGCCGCATCTGGGGCGGTACGTTTCATTCGATCGGCAATCGTCTGTTGCGTCGCCATGCGGAGGCAATCGGCTACCGCCCGAACTTCACGATCCTCGACGACGAGGACTCCAAAGAGACCATGGAATCCGCCGTCTCCTCCCTCGGCATCAACACGCTCGAAAAACGTTTCCCGAAGGGCGACGTCCTCCTCGACATCTATTCGTATCTGATCAACACGCGCACGCCGCTCGAGCTGCACCTCGAGAACAATTTCCCGCACTTCGCGATGTTCGCGCCGGAGATCGTGAAGGTCTTCCATCGCTACAAAGAGCGCAAGCGCGAAGCGAACTCGATGGACTTCGACGACCTGCTCGTGTTCTGGAAAGTGCTGCTCGACGATCACGCGGAAGTCAGCGAGTCGCTCAAGCGACGCTTCCGGCACATCCTCGTCGACGAGTATCAGGACACGAACAAGCTGCAGGCCGACATCATCGACGCGATGGCGTCGGTGCGTCGCAATGTGATGGTCGTCGGCGACGACGCGCAATCGATCTATTCATTCCGCGGCGCGAATTTCGAGAACATCCTCACGTTTCCGCTGCGCTTCCCCGACGCGACGGTACACAAGCTCGAGACGAACTATCGCTCGACGCGGCAGATCCTGAATCTCGCAAACGCGTCGATCGCGGCGAATCGTTTTCAGTTTCGCAAAGAGCTGACGGCCGTGCGCGGCGATGGTCCCGATCCCGCGGTCGTCGGCGTCGATGACGTATTCGAACAGGCCACGTTCGTCGCGCAGCGCATTCTCGAGCTGCGCGATGAAGGCATCGACCTCGATGAGATCGCGGTGCTCTATCGCTCGCACTATCAATCGCTCGAGCTGCAGATGGAGCTTACGCGACGCAACATCCCGTACGAGATCCGCTCGGGCGTGCGCTTCTTCGAACAGGCGCACATCAAGGACGTGCTCGCGTATCTGAAGATCGTCACGAACACGCGCGACGAGCTGTCGTGGAAGCGGATGATGAAGCTTTATCCGAAGGTCGGCGAGAAAACGGCGGCCGAGGTGTGGCTGCGGATCAGTCAGTCGACGAATCCGCTCGATGCGTTTCTGCGCGGCGTCGAAGTCAGCGGACGCGGCACGATGGGATCGCTGAAGAGTATTCGCGAGCTCCTGAATCTCATCTCGAGCGACGCCATGAAACGCAATCCCTCGGAAACGGTGCGATTGATCGTCGAGCGCGGTTACGGCGACTACGCGCGTCAGAAGTTTCCGAACGCGCAGGCGCGGCTCGATGATCTCGAACAGCTCTCGCAGTACGCGTTGCGCTATGAGGATGTGGAGACGTTTCTCGATGAGATCGCGCTGTCGAATCCGATGGCGGGCGAAGACGTCGCGGTCGTGGCACCCGAGGACGAGAAGATCGTGCTGTCGTCGGTGCATCAGGCGAAAGGGTTGGAGTGGAGGGTCGTGTTCGTGATCTGGCTCGCGGACGGACGCTTTCCGTCGCAGCGCGCGTTGCGCGTGCCGGCCGGGGTCATTCGCGTCGATCCGAGCAAAGTGCACGAATCGCTTCCGCTGCTCGAAGGCGCGACCCAGGATGCGCCGGTCGTCGATGAAGCGGGAACGCGCGAGCTCGTCATCCCGGGCGAGGAAGAAGAGCGGCGCCTTTTCTACGTTGCAGTGACGCGTGCGAAGCAGGAGCTCTATCTCGTGTTTCCGGTCATGTCGCGCGACCGCGGCGGAATGGATCTGTTGATGGAACCGTCGCGTTTCGTGCGCGAGCTGCCGGGCGATTCGTACGAGAAGTGGGTCATCGGCAGTGAGTAGCGTTTACCGATCTGACAAGACTTCCGGCCGCGACGAGCCTACGTTGATCGGATGCTGGACCTGGTTCTGGCGCTGTGGATGATTGTGCTGGCGATGACAACGCCCGCGCCGCCGCCTCAGAACGTCGAGTTCGGGCGCGACGTGCAACCGATTCTGGAGAAGCGCTGCCAGCCGTGCCATTTCCCGGGCGGAAAGATGCACGCGCAACTGCCGTTCGACAAAGCAGAGACGGTCGACAAGCTGGGAACGAAACTGTTCACGCGCATCAAGAAGGATGACGAACAGGCGATCATTCGCGCGTTTCTTGCTCGCAAACGCTAGCCGGCACGGCCGGCCGCGCTGGTCGCTTCGCCGGTTGAACGGGCGGCTGCCGAGTGGGACTCGGTCTCCTCCGTGCAGCCGCTATTAAAAGCCTCCCACCGGCAGCCGTACGTGCCTCGGCGGAGCAACCAGCGCTGCCGGCCGTGCCGGCTCGATTAACCGGAAGTTCATTGCGATCCGCCCGCACACCCTCCCCTGCGACGCTTGGAACTTCCACTTCCGCGCCGCGGTCACCGCGGCCTGATCGATTCCGAACGGGAGAGGTTGGATCACCGTCACGGCTTCGACCGAGCCGTCTTCCTTCACCGCCAACTCCAGCACGACCGTCCCGGCGAGGCGCGCTTTGATGGCGACCGGCGGATAAACGGCATTCACGGGTTCCGAGGCGAGCGCCAACAGCTCCGCGCTTCCGATCGCAACGCCTTCGCACTTCGAAGGAACACCGTCCGCGACGCCGTACGAAATCTCCGGGAAGAATCGCGGGAAGAGAAAGCGCCGCACTTTTGGTACGAGCAACTCGACCATGCGCGACGGTCGCTTCACCTGCAGGATCAGCTGTCGCTTTTCCTCTTCGATGCGATGCACGCCCGACCAATCGATCGAGCTGACGGTTCGCGGGAACGCGGCGATGTCTTCCTCCTGTAGAAAGTCCTTCAGCGCGAGCTGTCGCACGAGCGAGCCGTCGGGCCGATAGATCACGACGGCGTGATCGATTCCCATCGCGCACGGAATACCGCTCGTGATGACCGTTCCGTCATTCGCGACCTGCACTGCAGCCGGTGGATTGAGCATCGTCCATCGCGCTTGACGGCGCCAGGCACCCTTGCGATAGAGCGTCGCGCGATCCGGCCAGCGCACGACGACACGCCACGCACCATTCTCCGATTCGAAGGTGCGCTCCTTTCCATCCTGAGGCGGAATGCACGTGTCGGCACTTGCACTCGCGCACGACAAAAGCAAAAAGACGGCGAAGATCGCACGGCGCATGCACAAGGATCGCTACAATCGCGTTCATGCGCCGCATCGCCGCCGTCTTATTCACCGTTCTGTTGCTCGCGTGCCGGAGGGAAACGCCGCAGCCGCAGCTTCCTCCCGTGCCCGCAACAACGACGGAATCCGCGACGAATGACGGCGGCCGGCTCGTGCGCAGGCTCGAAGGAAATCCGACGACGCTGAACTATCTCCTCCAGCAGACCGAGGATGAGCGGCAGGTTCTGTCGCTCCTCTATGACCCGCTGATCGATCTCGACCAGAATCTGGTCCCGATCCCCGGCGTGGCGGCGCGATGGGACGTGCTCGATGAAGGCAGGACCTACGTCCTTCATCTCGATCCGCGCGCGAACTTCAGCGATGGCGCGCCGGTGCGCGCGAGCGACGTCGTGTTCACCCTGAACAAGATCTTCGACGCGCAGTCGGCGCAGTTCACGGCGTGGTTCGAAGGACTCGATCGCATGCGGACGAAAGCAATCGACGAGCGCACCGTGCGTGTCGTGTTCGCCGAGGCGCATGCGGGACGCATTTACGCGTTCAACATCGGCGTGATGCCGGAGCACGTCTATGCGAAGGAGAACTTCGCGAAGACGACGAAACTGGTCGGCAACGGTCCGTATGTGTTGAAACGGCGCGGACGCGATCAGAGTCTCCTGCTCGAGCGCCGCGAGAACTACTGGCGCGAGAAACCGGCGGTCGCGTCCGTGCTCTTCCGTCCGATCGCCGACAACTCCGTCGCCTGGAAAGCACTGCAGCGCGGCGAGGTCGATGTGTCGCGCGTCGACAACGATCTCTGGTTTCGGATGAAAGACGATCCGACTGTAAAAAAGAACGTCGCCTTTCACGACGTCTGGCAGCTCGGCTACAACGCCATCGTCTGGAATCTCTCGGATCCGATCCTGAATGACGCGCGCGTGCGTCGCGCACTGGCGATGGCGTTCGATCGGCAGACCATCATCGAGAAGCTCTATCACGGTCAGGCGCGCGCCGTGACCGGACCCTTCACACCCGACCTGCGCGAAAACAATCCCGAGGCGTTGCCGATCGAGTTCAATCCTTCGGCAGGCGCGGCGTTGTTGGCGTCGGCAGGATGGCGCGACACCGATGCCGACGGCACGCTCGATCGCGAAGGAAAGAAATTCGAGCTCACACTGCTCGTGATCGCGAAGAGCGCGATCTCGCGCGATCAGGCGCAGGTATTTCAGGACGCGCTGAGCCGCATCGGAGTGAAGCTCGAGATCAAGGCGCTCGACGACGCGGCGTTCTACGACCTCGTAGTACAGCGCAACTATCAGGCGGCCTTTCTGGCGTGGGTCAACGAGCCCGATCCCGATCCGTCCGACCTCTTTCATTCGAAGCAGCTCGCGCCGGACGGCATGAACGTGACCGGTTACGCGAACGAAGAAGCCGACTCGCTCATGGACAAAGCAAATCGCGAGCTCGACCCGGCGACGCGCATCACGCTGTATCACCATCTGCACGACGTGCTCGCGCGCGATCAGCCGTATCTCTGGACCGTGCAGGTCGCGGAGAAGTGGGCCGTGAGCCGCCGCGTGCAGAATGTGCAGGTGGCCAAAGGATTCGGGCTGTTCCACTGGTATCCCGATTCGCGCGCGTGGTGGCTGAAAAAGTAACTGGATGGATGTACCGCCGGGCGTCCGCGGGACGGCGCCAGACCTCCTATACTCGCCGCAATGCGCCTGCTACTGATCTCCAGCTCGAACGTTCACGGCTACGGCTATCTCGATCACGCCGAGCCCGAGTTGCGTCGCGTGCTGCAGGGCGTGAGCACGGTCTCGTTCGTGCCCTTTGCGCAGCAGGACCACGAGCAATACACGGCCACAGTACGCGCACGACTCGCAGCGATGGAGCTCGACGTAGCGCAGGTACGCACGCTTGCGGATGTCGAACAGGCCGAAGCGATTTTCATCGGCGGCGGCAATTCGTTTCGGCTATTGAATACGCTCTATGAGCGCGACGTCCTCAACGCGATCCGCGACCGCGTAAAAGACGCACCGTATATCGGCTCGAGCGCCGGTACCAATGTCGCAACGCCGAGCATCCGCACTACGAACGACATGCCCATCCTCTATCCGCCGTCGTTCGATGCACTGGGCCTCGTTTCCTTCCAGATCAATCCGCACTATCTCGATGCCAGTCCTGACTTTACGCACAAAGGCGAGACGCGCGAAGATCGCATCCGCGAGTTTCACGAAGAGAACGCGACGCCGGTCATTGGACTGCGCGAAGGATCGATGCTCGACGTGCAGGACGGGATCGTTACGCTGATCGGGTTGAGGTCGGCGCGCATTTTTCGTCAAGGGGAAACGCCGTACGAGCTCGAGCCGGGATCGCGTCTCGAGCTCTGATCGCCGCGCCGCGGATTCCGCGCGAACGTCCGTGCAGGATGTGACGACACCGATGCACTCGCTTGTCAAAAGCGTATTCGCCCACTTCATCGACAAAAACGACGGCATCCAGCTCGTCGAAGTCATCCGCTGACGGTCACCCATCCCGCGTCCGCACCGAAAAAGTCCTCTCGATCGGCTCCGGGGTACAGGTGGTGGTGGTCGAGCGCAGCCGGTGACGCTCATCAGCAACGCCGCCGAAGCGGTGGGACCGGCGGCGCCAGCGCGGTGACGCCAATCGGGAACGGCGCGACACCGCTGCTGCGGAAGGTGTCGAAAATCGCTTTCGAATGATCGCGGGTGGGAAAAAAGCCATCGCGGATCATTTAAATCCCATTCACATCCTCGGACGAGATCTGGCCACCGCTGATCACGAGCGCGCCGTGCTGCACCACCACCGTTGCCTGCTCGTTTCCCGATCCGGTGATCTTTCCTCCGGACTTCACTTCACTTCGAGCGTACCGTTCTCGATGATGTAGTTCGCGCTCACCGGCGTATTCACGACGTGCATCTGCCCGTCGTTGATCCTGATCACGTTGGCCACGCGGGTCTCCCTCGGGCGCGGATGATACGTGCATCTCGCGCCACGCCCTTTTCATGATTTGTGTTTCTCATTGTTCCGTTTTGACCGCTGCACTGTCAGGGCGAAGATCGCGGATTCCAGCGGCGATGTACCCTCCTTCCGGAGAGACAGACTGCGCGAACGACGTCATGCCGGCGTCGACCGCCATCTGACAGAGGGGACAGCCGATGCCGAGTAAGCCGTACAAATGCCTCCCGCTCGACGAGCACAACCTCAAGCAATGGAAAACGCCGGAGGGCTTCGAGGCGTGGCACGCCGACATCTGGAAATTCAAGGTCAAACCCAGAAACTTCGGCCCGCAGGTCTTCACAAAAGGCTGCGTGATGGAAGGCCCGCGCCCTCACGATCGGCTCGTGGGCAACATAGGCGCCGGACGATTTTTTCAGGGGCTCTTTCTGGCTTACCCGAATCTCAGTGGTGAGCACGTCAGTTGGGCCTGCAACGACAACCAGGTCTTCTTCAACTGGTGTTTCGTCACTACCGGGGCCAAGGATCCCGCGAACGTGGTGAAGGTCGCGGTCATGGATGTCTTCTGCATCGATCAGGGGCTCGTGGCCTACCGCCTCACGGAATTCGACATGAACACGTTGCAGAGCGCTCTCGATCAGGCGTACCCGCGGCTGAGGCCCGGAGTCCGTGGCATCCGGGGCGTCCCGCCTCAGGAGCGGGTCCCTATTGGATACCTCTGGACGCGGCTGCATCAGGAGGGGCCGGCGCCGACCGTGCGGCCGCTTCGCTGAGAACGTTCGGGGCCCAACCCGGATCACGAATCGCGCGCTGATCGCCGCGCCGCCGACTTTTCCAGCTCGCGCTTCGCGCTGGTGAACCGCCATGCTCCGATGATCAGCGTGGCAATGCCGGCGAGCACGAGCACCGCGCTGAGAATCGGCGCGAGCACCCCCTGCATGATGTGCGCGACGCCGATGCCACCCGCGGCGATGGCGAGTCCTGTACGAATGTAGGCGAGCAGCGTTCGCTCGTTGGCCAGACGCGTGCGCTCGATTGCCAGTTCGTCGGTGAGCGAATGGCAGGCGGGGTGCGTCACTTCTTCCATGACGCCGATGCTAGCGCATCGACGCGAGAGGCATCGGTGCAGCGCCTGTCGTGAAAACAGGCGCTGCACCGAGCACGCGGGTTACAGCCGCTTGAGAATCACCATCGCCGCGGCGGCGAGCGTGATTGTGAGGAACAACAACCCCGAAAGCGGCATGGTGGGGATCGACTCGCCGACGGCGGGCGCCGCCACGATGACGAAGCCCGTCGGATTGGCACCGCCGCCGGCACTCGGATCATCGGTCTGCGCCGTGGCGTCGTTATCACCGCTGCCGTCGCTGTCGTAGGAGATCGTGCCCTGGTTCGTGACGGTCGTGCCGACCGCGTTCGGCAGGATCGTCGCCTGGATGGTGATCGTCACCGAGCCGCCTGCGGCGATGGTGCCGTTCCACGTGACGGTGTTCGTGCCGACTGTTGCCACCGCGGTGCCGCTCGACGCGGTTGCGGCGACGAGTGCGAGTTGCGCGGGCAGCACGTCGGTGAGCTCGTTGCCCGGGTTGTTCGGCTGTGCGCCGGTGCCGTTGTTCGTGAGCGTGATCGTGTAGGTGACGGTGCTGCCGACGGTGAACGTCCCGGACGCGGTCTTCGTCCCGGAGACGGCGGCTCCGGCCGCCGCCGAGATGGTGTCGGTATCCGTCGCCGAGTCGTTGCCCGGGTTGGGATCGGTGACGCCGGCCGGTGCGGTAACGCTCGCGGTGTTGCTCAGCGAGCCGGTCGCGGCGCCGGAGATCGTGCACGACGCGGTGTACGTGACGAAGCCGCCGTTCGGCAGGTTCACGGTGTCGCTGATGTTGCCCGAGCCTGCCCCGGTGCAGGTGCCACCGGCCGAACCCAGGCACGTCCACGTGCAGGTGAGCGATGCGGGGAACGTGTCGGTGACGGTTGCGCCGCTGGCGTTGCTCGGACCGGCGTTGCTCGCGGTGATCGTGTACGTCGTCGAACCGCCGGCGGACACGGACGTCACGCCATCGGTCTTCGTGATGGAGAGATCGGCACTGCCGTCCACGGTGTCGGTATCGGTCGCCGAGTTGTTGGTGAGGTTCGAATCGGTGACACCGCCCGGCGCTGTGACGGTCGCGGTGTTGCTCAGCGAACCGGTCGCGGCTCCGGAGATCGTGCACGACGCGCTGTACGTGGCGCTGCCGCCACTCGGCAGGTTCACGGTGTCATTGATGTTGCCCGAGCCCGCGGCGGTGCAGGTACCGCCGCCCGAACCCAGACACGTCCACGTGCAGGTGAGCGAAGCGGGGAACGTGTCGGCGACGGTCGCGCCGGTGGCGTTGCTGGGACCGGCGTTGCTCGCGGTGATCGTGTATGTCGTCGAACCGCCCGCGGTCACGGACGTCACGCCATCGGTTTTCGTGATGGCGAGATCGGCATTGCCGCCGAGGGTGTCGGTGTCGGTCGCTGAGTTGTTGGTGGGGTTGGAATCGGTGAGACCGGCGGGTTCCGTGACGGTCGCGGTGTTGGTCAATGAGCCGCTCGCGGCGCCGGAGATCGTGCACGACCCGGTGTACGTGACGCTGCCGCCGCTCGGCAGGTTCACCGTGTCATTGATGTTGCCTGAGCCCGCGGCGGTGCAGGTACCGCCGCCCGAACCGAGACATGTCCACGTGCATGTGAGCGATGCGGGGAACGTGTCGGTGATGGTTGCGCCGGTGGCGTTGCTCGGACCGGAGTTGCTCGCGGTGATCGTGTACGTCACGGACCCGCCGGCAGTCGCCGTCGTTACGCCGTCGGTCTTCGTGATCGAGAGATCGGCATTCGCGCCGAGCGTATCCGTGTCCGTCGCGGAGTCGTTGCCCGAGTCCGGATCGGTGACGCCACCCGGTGCAGTCACGGTGGCGGTGTTGCTCAGCGAGCCGCTCGCGGCGCCGGAGATCGTGCACGACGCGGTGTAGGTCACGCTGCCGCCGCTCGGCAGGTTCACCGTGTCATTGATGTTGCCTGAGCCCGCGGCGGTGCAGGTACCGCCACCCGAACCGAGACATGTCCACGTGCATGTGAGCGATGCGGGGAACGTGTCGGCGACTGTCGCGCCGCTGGCGTTGCTCGGACCGGCATTGCTCGCGGTGATCGTGTACGTCGTGGAGCCGCCGGGCGTCGCGGCGACGACACCGTCGGTCTTCGTGATGGAGAGATCGGCACTGGCGCCGATGGTGTCGGTGTCGGTCGCGGAGTCATTGCCCGAATTCGGATCGGTGACGCCGCCCGGCGCGGTGACGGTGGCGGTATTGGTCAATGAACCGCTCGCGGCGCCGGAGATCGTGCAGGACGCGCTGTAGGTCACGCTGCCGCCGCTCGGCAGGTTCACGGTGTCATTGATGTTGCCCGACCCCGCTGCGGTGCAGGTGCCGCCGCCGGAGCCCAGGCACGTCCACGTGCAGGTGAGCGAAGCGGGGAACGTGTCGGCGACGGTCGCGCCGCTGGCGTTGCTGGGACCGGCGTTGCTCGCGGTGATCGTGTACGTCACGGAGCCGCCGGCGGTTGCCGTCGTGACGCCATCGGTCTTCGTGATGGCGAGATCGGCACTGGCGCCGAGGGTGTCGGTGTCGGTCGCGGAGTCGTTGCCCGAATTCGGATCGGTGATGCCGCCCGGTGCGGTGACGGTGGCGGTGTTGGTCAATGAACCGCTCGCGGCGCCGGAGATCGCGCAGGACGCGGTGTACGTGACGCTGCCGCCGGCCGGCAGATTCACACTGTCATTGATGTTGCCGGAGCCGGCGGCGGTGCAGGTGCCGCCGCCCGCGCCCAGGCACGTCCACGTGCAGGTGAGCGAGGCAGGGAACGTGTCGGCAACCGTCGCGCCACTGGCGGCGCTGGGACCGGCGTTGTTCGCGGTGATCGTGTACGTCACGGAACCGCCGGCCGTAGCCGTCGTCACGCCGTCGGTTTTCGTGATGCCGAGATCGGCACTGCCAGCGACGACGTCGGTGTCGTTGGCGGAGTTGTTCGGAGCGAAGCTGTCGGCCACAGCGCCGCCGGAGACGGTCGCCGTGTTCGAGAGCGAGCCGGTGAGGCCGGAGTCGACGGAGCACGTCGAGGTGTAGGTGACGGAGCCGCCCGAGGGGATGCTCGCCAGGTCATTGATGTTGCCGGCGAACGGTCCGCTCGTGCAGAGGCCGCCGCCTGCGCCGACGCACGTGGTGGAGCACGTGAGGCCGGCCGGGAACGTGTCGGAAACGGTGGAGGTGGGATTCGCTCCCGGACCGTTGTTCGAAGCAATGATCGTGTACGAGAGAGAGCCGCCCGCAGCGACGCTCGTCACGTTGTCGGTCTTCGTGATCGCGAGGTCCGCGCCAGCTTCGGCGAGCGTCCAGTCGGAGAACATCGAGACGCCGGTGACGGTCGCAGTATTCGCGCCGGTGTTGATCGTGCCGCCCTGATCGGTGTAGTCGGATGGATTCGCGGAACCGTGGCGGAAGGCGCGGAGGTTGGCTTCCGTCACCGTTCCCGGCACGTCGGGCGGATCGAGGTAGTTGAACGTGACGTCGGCGGTGATGCCCGACGCGTTCAGCGTCCAGTAGCGCGAGAGCACCTTGGCGGCGGGCTGGATCCCTGGCGCTGCGCTCTGGATGGCGGCAACCGTCGCGGTGGTGGGGAACGAACCGCCGGTGACGTTGAAGCTCACGGGCGAATAGCCGTTGGCCGTGCCGACTTCGAAGTTGACGGCACTTGCGGCGGCGATGGGCTTCCTGAGGTTGCCGTCGACGTGGCCCGCTGTGCGCGTGACCGTGCCGGCCGGACCGAGGATGAGCGTGTTCGCGCCGGTAATGACGCGCTCGTTCACCAGGGACAGCGTGCCGTTCACCGTGAGATCACCGCCGGCGATGGTCAGCGTATGCGTCGGATCAGCGGTGTCATCGGCGCTGAGATTGTTGACGATACGCGTGGGGTTGACCTCGTTCCCGGTCGTCCGAGACGTGGTCGTGCTGGCATAGAAGAGGTTCTGGCCGCCGGTTCCGAGGTTGAACGTCGGTGGGAGGTCGAGCACTCCGGCGGCACTGGCGGGAGCGCCGCCGTTTCCGATCTGAACGATGCCCGTGGTGGTCCCGCCGTTGCCGATGGTGAGCTTATTGGAGTTGATGATGCTGCCCGTGAAGAGATTGACGCGATTCGCGACGATCTGATTCGTGGACGTGATCGTGAGGCTGCCGGGATTGTCGACCTCGAGGCTGGTGAGCGCGCCGTTCACGACGCCCGTGCCCATATAACTCTGCGCCGTGTCCGCAGTGAAGAAGAAGCGGGTGGCCGCGCCGTTGCCGGTCAACGTGCCGTTGTTCGTGAACGTCGGCCCGAAAAAGAGGAAGAAGCTCGTTCCGATGTTGAACGTGCCGCCGAAGATGATGTCGCCCATCGCCGCGTGGTTGTATGTGGAGATCGCCCCCATCGTGGCGTTGTGATTGGCACTCGTACTGGTAATGATCGTCGAAGGAAGGATGCCGCGGAGATTGAACGTCTTGGCGGCTCCCGAGGATGCATTTCCGAGCTGGAGTATGCCGCCGGTGATCGAGTCAGGGCCGGCGCCGGACTGCATGCGGTAATCGATCGGCGTCGTCGCGGTGGAAGCGAGTTGCACGACGATGAGGCCGCCGCTCATGTTGATCGCTGAGGACCCCGATGTCCCGAGATCGAAGCTCGCCACGTTGGAGGTGGCGTTGCCGATGGTGCAGACCGTGATCGTCCCGGCCGACTGCGTGTAGTTGATGACGTTCCCGCCCGCCGCCACGCCGAACCTTCCGGTGGCGTTGATCGCGCCGCCTTCGACGACGATGGTGCTGTTGCCGGCGAAGCCCATCGAGTTTCCGCTCGCCGTTCCGATGTTCAGCGTTCCCATGCTGACGCGCAGCATTCCGGACATGGTCGGTGAGCCGTTCTGTCCGGTGACGGTGTAACTCACATTGTTGAGCCAGAATCCTCCTGCCGCGGGGATGCTGTAACTGGCCGCCGTGAAGACGCGGTTCGTGCCAGAGAACGTGCCGGAGATCTTCAGTGTGCCACCCGTTCCGAACGTGCACCATCCGCCGACATCGGTCGTGACGCCCTGCACGGTGAAGGTGGGCGTATTGATCTCCAGGATCGCGGACTGCGCGCCCTTGCTCATCGTGATCGAGCGGATGTCCGTCGTGCCGCCCGTTCCCGAGAACGTGTTGCTGGTCGTCGACGTGAACGTGATCCCCGCGCCGCTCGCATTGGCGTTCGTCGAAAAATCGAGAACGCCGTTGTTGGTGAGATTGCCGCCGACGGACAATGCGTGCGTCGCAGGTCCGGCCCCGCCGGATTGGAACGTACCGTTGCTGCCGATGGTCACGTTGCTGCCGACCGTGAGCGTTCGCACCGCCGCTGTGTCCCACTGCAGCAACGAAGCGGCGCCGCCGGTGCCGACCGTCACGGTGAGCGCGGCCGCCGCCGTGTCGATGGTCACGGTGGCGCCGTCCACGATCGTCACGTTATCCGTGCCCGCGGGCAGGACGCCGCCCACCCACGTTGCCGTCGAGCTCCATGGTCCGCCCGCGGCGGTCGAGTCGACGTTGCCGCCGGCCGTCGTGGCCTGGGTGCCACTGAGCGGTGTGCTGACGCCACCTTCGGAGATGGCGTAAACGCGCCAGAAATACGTCGTGTTGGGAAGAAGCGCGCTGGCGTTGTAGCTCGTGGCGTTGCCGGCGGCCGTGCCGTCGAAGGAGAAGTTGACCCCGTCGGTGGAGCGGTAGATGAGATAGCTCAGCTCATTCGCGGAATCGGTCCAGTTGAGCGTCATCGCCAGCGGACCGACGCCGGTGAAGGACAGGCCGGCAGGCGGATTGGGAATCGGCGGCGTGAAGGAGTAGACCCGCCGCGAGCCGTCCGTCGGAGTGTTGAGATTGGGAATCGGCGCGCCGAGCGTGGCCTGATTGGCGAACGCGGCCACCGTGGTGTTTGCGTTGTTCGTTCCGAAGTCGACGGTGTGAAATGCCGTGGTCGTCGTGGAAAAGCCGACGTATTGAGCGTTGAGTGCGTTGCTGAAGCCCGTGCTGGTGTTGCGATTCATGGAGCCGTACACGGCTTCGATGCCGCCGGTCGTCTCATAGAGCCGCAACTGGTACGTTCCGTCGGCGCTCGTTCCGACTCCGTCGTAGATGATGGTCTGGTTCAACCACTCAACGGTGAGGACGCGATTGGGGGCCGAGCCCGTGACCTTGTAGTGCACCTTGCCGCTGGCGCTCGTGATGAGGTCCGAGCCCAGGGCCGTGATGAGCGGAATCGTGCCCGTCGCCAGCGCGTATTGGGTGGTCGACAGTGTTGCGCCCAGGCGCAGGTAGCCGTTCGAGCTCACGCCGAACTGGATGTAGCGCGTGCCCATGAACACGAAATCGAAGCCGATGCTCGTCAGCAAAGACGCAGTGTCATCGGCGCCGGCGCCAACGAGTTGCGTGGTGCCGCTGCTCATGTCCGTGAACGTGCCGTTCACGTTGGTCCCGAAGGCATAGTTGGCGGTTGCCTGCGCCTGTGCTCCCGTGGCGCAAAGGAACCCGAGGATAACCATTACTGCGACGACGATCTTCGTTCGCATCGATGCCTTCTTTCGCTCGCTGGGCGTGAAAGGTCGTCACGAGGCGCAGGTCACGAACGCGCGTTTTCACCACGCGCGTCGGGAATCTCGCCATCGCTCCGCCCAGGACGCCTGGATTTTGGACTCTGGACTCGATGACTCGCGCGAACGTCGCGCAAGGTCGATTTGTTCTGGAATGGTGGCCATGCTACTCGCGAGTCTATCGTTGGGCAAGGCTGATGAGCGTTCACAAACGAACCTTGCTCATCTTCCCGACCTCCCCCGCCACTACCCGAAACTCCACGAACCCGATTGCCGCGCCGCTCTCCGATTCCGCGGTCACGCGCCACAGTCCGGGAATGACGTTTTGTTTCAACGTATAGCCGCGGTAGCCGCTCTCGCGGCCGCCGCTGATCTTGAACGGGCGGAGGTCCAGCGTCACCCAGTCACCCTTTTCATCGACGCGCTCCCAGCGATGACGAATCGTCGTGCTGATGCCGTTGGGCACGAACACGGACGTGAAGCAGTACACCGGCTCGCCGGCGCGTCGATGAAAGGTCGCTGATGACGCACGCCAGATCCGCCAGCCTGGCGATTCGACGCTCGCAATGTATGCGCGGCCTTCGCGATGCACGTCGTGCGCGATCAGCATCTGCTTCTTCACGAGCGGCACGGGTGGGATGAGATTGAGCGCGTGAAGGATGAGCAGGAGCGCAGCGACGGCGATCGACGGTTTGATCGACGCGGAATCGTGTCGCGAGATCTGTCGCAGCACGAGTGCAAGCAGCACGGCGACGAGTGTGCCGAGGTAGAACCAGTAGATCTCGATGCTATGGAAGAGATGCGCGAGCGCGAAGTTGAAAAACATGCACGCGCAGAGCGTGAAGAGCGTCCATGACAGCGTGAGCTCGCTGTACTTGCTGCCGAGAAACTCGTTGCCGATCAGCACGGCGGCGAGCGCGAGCACGAAGAGATATCCGGCCAGTCCGCCCGAACTGAGAAAGTAAAAAATGAACAGCGCACTGAAGATGCCGCCAAAGAAAAACTGCAGCACGGCACTGAGGTACTGCGATCCGCGGAACACAACGCCCCGTCCGAGCATCACAAGAATCACGGCGGCGCCGGTGAGATACGCGGCCAGGATGAAGAGATCGACCGGCTTGATCGTGCGGCCGAGCGTCACCGCATCCCAGACGAATCCGCCGATGAAGAACACGGCCGGCGCATACCGACTGGCTCTCGGGAACGAGGAAGGATGAAGATGGAAGGACGAGGCCGGCATTTCCGAGTGCGCATTTTGCGTTAAAACGTCCCTGATCATGCTGCCCCCGAATTCACAGTTCGAAGAATCCGCCGTCGCGGAAAGCCGGGAGAAGGTCGAAGAGCCGCCGCTCTTTCGCGTTCTGCTCCACAACGACGACTACACCACCATGGAGTTCGTCGTCTGGGTGCTGGAGTCGATCTTCAACCTGGCCCCCGAGCAGGCCGTGCAGGTCATGCTCAACGTCCACCTCCGCGGCACCGGCGCCGCCGGCGTCTACACGTACGAGATCGCCGAGATGAAAGTCGAGAAGACGACTTCCCTCGCGCGCGAGCACGAATTTCCGCTGCTCGTTACCATGGAACCCATCTGATGATCGCCAAAGGGCTGCAAGCCAGTTTCGAATTCGCGGTGAACGAAGCCGCACGCCGCCATCACGAGTACGTCACGCTCGAACATCTGCTGTTCGCGCTGCTGCACGACCGCGTCGTCAACGAAGTCGTCCGCGCATGCGGCGGCGACGTCGAGTCGCTCAAAACGCAGCTCGACGACTTCATCGACAAGACCTACGACCGTCTCGAAGAAGATGACCTCCAGCCGACGCTCACGACCATGCTGCAGCGCGTGATCCAGTACGCGCAGCTGCACGCGCAGAGCTCCGGACAGAAGGAAGTCGACACCGGACAGATGCTCGCCGCGATCTATCACGCCGAGAAATCACAGTCCGTGTTCCTGTTGCGCAGTCACGGGGTCGACAAGCTCGACGTCCTCACCTACCTCTCGCACGGCATCCCGAAGAACGGTCCCGAGGGATCGCCGGCCGGCGTTCCTGCCGGAGCTGAGGAAGAGATGGCGGCGCGCGACCCGCTGAAAACCTTCGCGGTGAATCTGCTCGATCGCGCAAAAGCGGGAGAGATCGATCCGCTGATCGGCAGAACGCTCGAGCTCGAGCGCACGGTCCAGATTCTCTGCAGGCGCCGCAAAAACAATCCACTGTTCGTCGGCGAGCCGGGAGTCGGCAAGACCGCGATCGCCGAAGGACTGGCGCTCAAAATCCACGAAGGCGACATCCCACAGGTTTTGAAGAACGCAGAAGTGTGGTCGCTCGACATGGGATCGCTGCTCGCGGGAACGAAGTACCGCGGCGAATTCGAACAGCGCCTCAAAGCCGTCATCGCCGCGCTGACCGAAAAGAAAGACGCCATCCTTTTCATCGACGAGATCCACACGATCGTTGGCGCCGGCGCGGTGAGCGGCGGCACGATGGACGCGTCGAACATGCTCAAGCCGGCCATCGCCTCGGGCAAGCTGCGCGTGATCGGCTCGACGACGTATGCCGAGTACAAGCAATCGTTCGAACGCGATCGTGCACTCGCGCGCCGCTTCCAGAAGATCGAAGTCGGCGAGCCCACGGTCGAAGAGACCGTGCAGATCCTCGAAGGTCTCAAGTCGTACTACGAGGAGCACCATCACGTCACGTTCACCAGCGAGGCCATCCGCCTCGCCGCCGAGCTTTCCGCGAAATACATCAACGATCGTCATCTGCCCGACAAGGCCATCGACGTCCTCGACGAAGCAGGCGCCCGCGCTCGCATGCTCCGCACCGACGCCTCGGAGACACAAGTCATCGACATCCACGAAGTCGAGACCGTCGTCTCCCGCATGGCGAAGATTCCGCCACGCACAGTCGCCGTCAGTGAGAAGGATCGTCTGCAATCGCTCGAATCCGATCTGCGCGGCGTGATCTACGGTCAGGATCACGCGATCCAGCAGATCGTCAGTGCAATCAAGCTCTCGCGCTCCGGCCTTGGCCACCCCGATCGTCCAATCGGATCGTTCCTCTTCAGCGGCCCGACCGGCGTCGGCAAAACCGAGCTCGCGCGGCAGCTCGCGTCTTCACTCGGCGTCGAGTTCATCCGCTTCGACATGAGTGTGTACATGGAGCCGCACACGGTGTCGCGGCTCATCGGTGCGCCTCCCGGCTACGTCGGCTTCGATCAGGGCGGCCTGCTCACCGACGCGATCACAAAGACTCCGTACGCGGTGCTCGTGCTCGACGAGATCGAGAAGGCGCATCCGAACCTCTTCTCGATCCTGCTGCAGGTGATGGATCACGCCACGCTCACCGACAACAACGGCAAGAAGGCCGACTTCCGCAACGTCATCATGATCATGACGACGAACGCGGGCGGCCGCGAGATGACCGACGCATCGCCCGGCTTCATGAACAACGCCGCGAGCGGACGCGGACGCGGCGCGATCGAGCGCACGTTCGCCCCCGAGTTCCGCAATCGCCTCGACGCCTGGATCGCCTTCGAGCCGCTCGGATTCGAGACCATTGAACGGGTCGTCGACAAGTTCATCGGCGAGTTACGCACGCAGCTCGCGGCAAAGAACGTGACGCTCGAACTTCGCGAAGGCGGACGCGCGTGGCTCGCGAAGAATGGTTACGACCGTTCGTTCGGCGCGCGACCGATGGCGCGATTGATCTCGACGAAGATCAAAGAGCCGCTCGTCGATGCGGTGCTCTTCGGAAAACTCGCGGATGGCGGTGCGGTGGTGGTGGACGCGGAGAACGATCAGCTGACGCTGAGTTACTAGTTACTGGTTGCTGGTTCAAGGTACGTTGCCGCGAGAGACACGGCGATCCGCGCTGAGGCACCTTGAACCAGCAACTAGCAACCAGCAATAACTGAGATGTCCACTTTCCCCGACCCGCGCTACGCCCCGAGCGACATCGTCGCGATGGGCGAAGACCTGCGGGTCGAGACGCTGCGCGAGGCGTATCGCAAAGGGATTTTTCCGTGGCCGCATGACGGATTGCCGCTGCCGTGGTTTTCGCCGCGGCGGCGCGCGGTCATCTTCTTCGACGAGCTGCACGTCGGACGCTCGCTGCGCAAATCGCAGAAGGGCGCGATGGCGTTCACGATCGATCGCGATTTTCGCGCGGTGATTCAGGCGTGCGCGGACGCGGAACGGCCCGATCAGGATGGGACGTGGATCGCGCCGCAGATGATCGCGGCGTACACGCGATTGCACGACGCCGGCGACGCGCACAGCGTCGAAGTGTGGGAGGACGACTCGCTCGTCGGCGGTCTGTACGGCGTCGATGCGGGCGGGATCTTCACCGGCGAAAGCATGTTTCACCTGCGCCCCGACGCATCAAAGCTCGCGCTCCTGTTTCTGATCGAACGCCTGTGCGAGCGCGGCGCGACGATGATCGATTGTCAGGTGATGACGCCGCACATGGAAGCGCTCGGAGCGCGTGAGATTCCGCGCGCCCGATTTCTGGACGCGCTAGCCGACGTTCAGGCGAAGGGGATCCGGCTGTTCCAGTGACGCATGCGTGCTGCGCAGCAGATAGCGCACGGTGCGCGCTGCAATCGCAAACGCGCCGCTCATGAATCCGAGTGGATGCCAGCGCAGCGAGTATCCGAGGTACGAAATCGCTTCGCTCACGTTGCCGCGCTTTGCCCACATCGCCGCGCTCAGGAACCATGCGTGTGCAGTCGCCATCCTCGCGTGCCGTCGATGCCCGCGATTCCCGTTCGTCGACGTGAACCGCCGATACGCCTCGGCGAACAGTCGATGCGCAGCCGCGGCAGATCCGGCGCGATCGTACTGCCGCCACACCGCGGCCATCGAATCGAATTCGTCATCCGTGAGCTCGCGGCCGAGGAAGGTCGTGAGATTGCGGCGGCTGATGCGCAGCGAGTTCGTCATCTGCTGCGCGCCGCGCGTGATGCTCACGCGATTGTCGTGCAGGCGATGACGCATCCCGACGATCGGCAACACGACGATGCGGCCGCGTTGCACGAGCCGCGACCAGAGGTCGTAGTCCTGCGAGAGGCTGTATTCGACGCAATAGTTTCCGAGCGCGAGAACGGAATCGCGGCGGAACATCACCTGCCCATGTCCGCCGATCGAGTTGCTGAAGTGCATCAGGTACTCGATGACTGCCGGCGCGCCCTGGCGTTTGCGAATACCGCGGCTGCGCCCTGCGGAATCGATGTACTCGTATGCCGCGGACACGAGCACGACGGACGGATCGGCGTCGAGCACTTCGACCTGCTTCGCCAGTCGGCCCGCGACGCAGAGATCGTCCGCGTCCTGCCGCGCGACGTACTCGCCGCGTGCGAGCGAGAGTCCGCGATTGAGTGCCGCGGGAATGCCTTCGTTGCGCGGCGAGCGATGAACGGCGATGCGCGAATCGCGCGCGGCCCATTTTGTGAGGATCCGCGATGTCGTGTCGGTCGAGCCATCGTCGATGATCACAAACTCGAAATCGTCATAGCCCTGCCCGAGGACGCTGGCAATCGCCTGGTCGACATAGCGCTGCCCGTTGTAGACGGGCATCAGGATCGTGACACGTGGACCAACGGACACTTGCTTCGAGTATAGCTGGTTGTCGGTTCTCGGTTCTCGGTTGTCTGGAGCCTCAGGGGGGAAATTGCAGACAACCGACAACCGACAACTGATAACCTCGCCGCATGGCGATGGATGATCTGGACGTCCTGCGTCAGGCGGTGCTCGACCATTCCCTCGCGCAAATCAGCAACACGCCGCTGCAGACGAGTCTCACGAAACCATTGCGCGTCGGCGAGCTCACGTTCACGCCAACCGCGCAGATGGCGATTCGCGTGCTCAATCGCAGCGACGACAAAGACGATGATGCGGTGTTCGGCAAAGACGACGCGCACATCGCATTCGATCTGCATTCCGCGTGGGTGAAGTACAAGATCGCGCTGAAGAGCGATGCGAAGCTCGCGTTCGGTGCGCTCTCCGCGAAAGCATCGACCGACTTGGAGCTGAGCGACTATCGCATTCACGACGCGACCGACGGCGCATGGAACGCGATGAATGCCGATCTTTCATCGCCGCGTACGTTGCTCACGATCGACGACGTTCGTTCGTTGAAGCCGGGCGAAGCGATGTCGATGGAGCTCGGCGGTGCGCTATCGGCGTCCGTTTCGTTTTCGTGGTCGGATGTGATCGCGTCGCAGCTCGGCGAGATCGTGCAGGGACTCGCGCCGCGTGTGCCGATCGCCGTGAAGCTGCACTCCGGCCTCGAAGTCTCCGCGACAGTGAGCGTCCAGGATCACTTCGCCGTCGTGATCTCGCGGACGCGCGATGGCCACTTCCGCATCGCGGTGAAGAAAGCGCGGTCGCGCGATCACGCGTTCGGCATCGACGTGTCGTTCGGCGCGGAGGTCACCGCGGTGCCTGCACTCGATGACGCACTCGATGCGATCTTCAAGGCGCTCGATCCCGAGGGGAAACAGGAAGAGACGGCGGCGGCGGCGTTGCGGAGCGAGCTGCGGACGCGGCTCGTCGAGCTCGCGCGCTGGAAAGCGACGACCGGCTTCGCGTATGAATACGCGCGCATCGACGAGAGCGTCGCCATCGCCGATTTCATCCTGCTCGATGACGCGAAGCTCGCAGACGACTACCCGCTCGCGATCCGCGGTGATTTCGCAAAGCTCAGCGATGCGTTGCGCGACGATCCCGCCTCGCGCACGCTCGTGAAGTACCTCAACGAAACCGCGCTCATCCGCAAGTCGTCGAGCGGCTTCTCGCTCGGACCGATCTCTGCGAAAGACACGAGCGTCTTCAAGCTCACGACGCGCACGTCGCTCGACGGCTTCCAGCTCATCACCGCGCGCGGCACGCGCCGCTACGACGAAAAGCTGCTGGCGCAGAACGACTACGAGTGGACGGTCGATCTCAAAGCGCAGATGAAGGAGTTCGCTGCCGCGCCGACGTCGCTCGATTTCGACTACGGCCTGCACTGTTCGGTGATGCTGGAACGAAGCGTGTTGCACGATGATGATCTCGCGCGGATGCTCGATTTCGCGCGGATGTGGGATGTGCGCACGCCCGATGCGTCGCTGATCAGCGAAGCCGTCGGCCGCAAGGGATCGATTCGCGTGCAGTGGATGCTCGAGCGCGACGCGCTCATGGCGACGCTCGGTGCGTTCCGCAACACGATCGATGACTGGGCGGCACCGCTCGGCGCCGCAATGCCCTACGCGAGCAACTTCGCGGAGCGACGCACGTTCGACGCACGTCGCGCGATCTACGCGCCGGCGTGGAGTGCGTGGCTCGCCGGTCAACCCGTCAACCTGCGCATTCGCAGCGGCCTTGGCTTACTCGAAGAGCGCGCACTCCCCGGCTCGTTCGCATGGATGAGTGGTATCGGCCATCCGCAACTGCGCTCGCGGCTCGATGCGTTTCTTCGCGGTGCGAAGCAGTTGCACGACGCGATGACCACGGCGCAGGCGCCCGAGGTGATCGGGACTGCGTACGACTTAGATC